>JBGSIZ010000147.1:0-3121 GCA_041742255.1 Marivivens sp.
CTGGTCGGGAAAATCGCGGTCCGGCACCGTCGCCTCGCGCACCAGCGTGTCGAAATGCCGGGTGATCGCCTGCACCCGTTCGGTATCCCGAAACGCGAGGTAGTTGCGCCCCAGATACACCACGGCAAGGAGGGGCCCAAACACGGTCACCGGCGCCGAATAGAGCCGCCGCGCGTCATAGAGCGTGACGCGCAGCGACGGGTATAGCTGCGCGTGCAACCCCGCCATATGGTCAATCTGCGCCCGCCGCAGGTCCGCAGGCAAGCCGTCATAGTATCCCTCGGCCCGTGCAAACCCCGCCAGTTCATGCAGCGGTATCGCGATCTCATAGTCCGACCGCGCGGTCCGCATCCAGTCCAGTTTGTCCCGGCTGGCCCCAATGGCCTGTTGCGTGGTCCGCCCAAGCGACGGTTCGTATTCCCATTGCAGCATGGCGTCGGTTTTCAGCATGTCGGGCAGGCTGGCGGGAACATGGCGAATTTTATACCCCGCCGCCTCGCGGTGCCAGGCGTAGATCCGGTCATCCACCAGCGCGCGGGGGGCTTCGGTCATGGTCATGGCGGCGGCGATCAGGTCCGCCGCGCGTTCCGGACGGTCCGACAACCCCAGCAGCCAATCCGACGACACGCCAAGGGCGGATGCGCATTCCCCGACCACCTGCGCATTGGGCAACCGTGTGCCCCCGGTGGCCAGCAACAAAGACACGGTGGACCGGTCCACCCCGATGGCGCGGGCCACATCCGCCTGCGTCTGCCCGCGTTCGGTCATCGCCTGTGACAGCCTGTCGCGAAACAGGATCGCGCGGCTGCGTTTGTCGATTTTTTGCTGCATTGGTGATTTTCAAAAACATCTGTGACGGAATGTTTTCTAAATACGAAATGCGGACGGGGTCGCGCAAGTGTTACCTGCACTCAAGCGCCCGACAAAACGGCGCATGGGACCGGCATGGCATACGCAGCAGCACGACGGATCGAATGGCCAACTTTGGCACTCGTTATAGTATGTTACGCGGTCTGGGGCGTGGCGCTGTGGGTATTGCCGGTGTGGGCCGCCGTGCCGGTGGCGGGCGTCGCCATCGCGTTTCATTCCTCGCTCACGCATGAGGTGATCCACGGGCATCCTTTTGCCAGTAAATGGCTCAATGCCGCGTTGGTGTTTCCGGCGCTGACGCTGGTGGTGCCGTTCCTGCGGTTTCGTGACAGCCATCTGGCGCACCACACCGATGCGCGGCTGACCGATCCCTATGACGACCCCGAAAGCAATTACATGGACCCCGGCGAATGGGACCGCACGCCTGTCTGGATGCGGATGCTGCGGCGGTTCAACAACACGTTGCTGGGTCGGTTGACGGTGGGTCCGGTGATGGGTCAAATCATGTGGATGGCCGCGGATTGGCGGATGATCCGGGCCGGGAGCAGGGCCGTTCTGCGCGGGTGGCTGTGGCATCTGCCCGCGGTGGCCATTGTGGTGGCGGTGGTCTGGGTCGCGCCGATGTCCGGGCTGGCCTATGTCGGGGCGGCATTTATCGGGTTGTCCCTGTTGAAAATCCGCACGTTTCTGGAACATCAGGCGCATGAACGGTCCCGGTTCCGCACCGTGATCGTCGAGGACCGGGGGCCGCTGGCGTGGCTGTTTTTGAATAACAACCTGCACGTTGTCCATCACATGCACCCGCGCGTGCCGTGGTATCGGTTGCCGCGTCTGTATCGGGCCAATCCGGCGCGGTATCTGGGGTGCAACGGCGGCTATCGGTTCCGGTCCTATGCACAGGTGTTCGCGCAGTATTTCTGGCGGGCCAAGGACCCGGTGCCGCATCCGCTCTGGCGGCGCTAGGGAATTTGGGGCAGGACGGCGGCCATGCCGTTCTGGATTCTCATATCATTGATCGCTGCTGCCGTGCAGACGCTGCGCTTTGTGCTGCAACGGCGGCTGCGCGGGTTGGGCCTGTCCACGGGTGGGGCCACGTTTTCGCGGTTTGTGTTCGCGGCCCCCTTGGCGTGGGGGGTGGTCGCGGTTCTGACCCTTGGGGACCGGGTTTTGTTCACGCCCACCCCGACATTCTGGACCTATGCGTTTTTCGGCGGTCTGGGCCAGATCGTGGGCACCTATTGCACCGTCGCGCTGTTTTCCCTGCGCAATTTCGCGGTTGGCATCGCGTTCACCAAGACCGAGACGGTGCAAGTCGCCCTGTTGTCCGCCGTGTTGCTGGGCGAAGGCGTGTCGCCGCTGGGCTGGGGGGCCATTCTGATTGGGGTGGCGGGGGTCGTGTTGTTGTCGTGGCCCAAGGGGGCGGCGTTTGGCGACGCGATGCGCCCGAACCTGTCGATGGGATTGGGCGTGTTGGCGGGGGCGGCATTCGCGCTGGCCGCCATCGGGTATCGCGGCGCCGCGCTTACGCTGGGGGACGCCGATTATTTCTATCGCGCGGCGTTCACGCTGGCCTGTGTCACTACATTGCAAAGCCTGACCATGGTCGCGATGCTGACGATCTGGCAAAAGGGCGAGGTGGGCCGGGTCCTGCGCCTGTGGCGGGCCACGTTTTTCGTGGGCGTCACGGGGATGCTGGGGTCGCTGGGATGGTTCACGGCGTTCACCCTGCAAAACGCGGCCTATGTGCGGACCGTGGGGCAGGTGGAGCTGGTGTTTTCCATCATGGTGGGCTGGCTGGCCTTGGGTGAAAAGATCACCCGCCGGGAATTGGCGGGCATTGCCTTGTTGGGGGTCAGCCTGATCGTGATCGTGCTGGTGGGTTAATCCAGCAGGTGGTGACCCCCAAGGCGCGACACCGCCAACGCCTCGTCATTGTTGCGAAAGAACGGCACGCTGGGCGGCGGGCCAATGTCCGGCAGACGGGCGGCCAGTTCGGCCAGAACCACCTGCGTGATGAACGGCAGGTCAAAGCGGCGCAGGTCGTCCAGCGGGATCCATTGCAGATGGGCCAGTTCATCCTCGGCCCGGTCGAAATTGTCGGGATCGGTGGACAGGGCCTCGGCGGGGGCCAGAAAGAACCGCGCGTCAAAACGGCGGGTGCGCCCCGGGGGCGTCACCGCCCGGAACACATAGGTGAGTGCCGCCGCCGCAGGGCGGTGCCCGGTGGCCGCAAACCCGCGCCACCCCGGCG
>JBGSIZ010000148.1:0-11391 GCA_041742255.1 Marivivens sp.
CGAGGCGCAGCCGTATTTCATGGCCGCCATGAACGGCGTTTACGGCGGCAAGGTGGTGCCGGTTCCGGGCGGTGTTTTGATCCGGGACCGCAAAGGGGTGATCGTCGGTGCGTTGGGCGTGACGGGCGACACCAGCGACAATGATGTCGTGGCGGCCCTTGCCGGGATCGAGGCTGCGGGATTGACGGGCGAGGCCTAGGCCGCTTGGCCTGCGCCCGTTTCTGCGCCAACCCACGCCATTCTGGCCCAAGAACCGGGCAGTCCGGGTGTGGCCCGTGAGGAATGTCGCGGGTGCGCGCATTGGTGTTTGCATTTTTGCAGGGTCAAAGCAGTTTAACTTTGAACTGTTACAAGCTATGTCCGGGCAACATTCAAACGCGAGGACGCCATGGCACGGCCCGTGATCGGTATCATCGCCAATCCCCATCTGATCAACGACACCTATGCGGTTCACGCATCCGGGGTCATGAACGCGGCAGCCGTGGCCGACGTGTGCGAGGCTGTGCCGCTGATTATCGCCGCTGATCCAAAGTTGGTCACGGTTGAAGATCTGTTGGACTGCTGTGACGGGTTCCTGTTGACCGGGGGGCGGCCCAATGTGCACCCCGAGGAATACGGCGAACCGCCGACCCCCGCCCATGGCGAATTTGACCGTGCCCGCGACGCAATCGCCTTGCCGCTCGTGCGGGCTTGCATTGAACGGGGCCAGCCGTTGTTGGGGATTTGTCGTGGGTTTCAAGAGGTTAACGTGGCACTTGGCGGCAGTTTGCACCCCGAAATCCGCGATTTGCCCGGCCGCGACAATCATCGGATGCCGCCCGATGGCACGCTCGAGGAGAAATTCGCGCTGCGCCATATCGTGACTTTCACCGAAAATGGGCCGTTCCACCGGTTGATGGGCGCGCAACAGGTGATGACCAATTCGCTGCATGGCCAAGGGATCAAGACCCCCGGCGCGCGGGTTGTGATTGACGGTGTTGCCCCGGATGGCACACCCGAGGCGATCTGGGTCCGCGATGCGCCGGGATTCTGTTTGTCGGTGCAATGGCATCCGGAATACAACGCGGCACTTGACCCGGTGTCCCGACCATTGTTCGCGGCTTTTGGCGCGGCTGTCCGGGACTGGGCGGCGGGCAAGCGGGCACAGCCCGCCTTGCGGCGGGCCTGACTCGCCGCATCTAACTCAGCAAAATCGCCGTTTCATGTGATTTCAGACACCGTCGCGCGGTCCGGCCATAGCCGGACCCGCTGATCCGCAGTTCGGGGAACAGCGCGAACAGTTCCTCGCGGGCGTCGTCCGAAATGGCTGTGAGCGCGAGGTCGCCGGGATGAAAGCTCTCGGTGGCTGCACCGTCAGCATAGACGATTTCGTGTTCGTCAAACAGCATGTGGATATAGGTGACCGCGCCACCAAACTCTTGTGTGACCTGAACGCCGTCAATCAGGTGGCGGGCCGCAACGAGAACCTCGCTTTCGCCGAACAACAGTTCGGCACGGTAACCGTTGAACAGCATCCGGTGCTGCGGGGACACCAACAGGTCGCGATCCAGACCCGGAACCACGCCCGGCCTGATCCGGACAGGCGCGAACCTGTCGAGGGCAGGCACCGTGCGCGACCGGATCCAGCGGATCGGTTGCAGGCCGTGATCGCGCGTCACTACAAGGTCGCCGACCCGCAGCGTTTCAATCGCCCGCGCCCCGCGCGGTGTTGCGATAAGAGTGCCGGGGGTGAAACAGATGATATTCTCGATTTCGGAAAAATTGAGAATCGTGCCGTCGTCCAGCGTGATCGTGCCCGCCTGCCCATTTGGCCCGGTCGAGGTGATGTTGAGCGTGTTCCACTGTGCAAGGCTACCTAGTTGGAGCGTGTCGCCTGTTGTCTGAACGTTGTTGCCGCCCTCAATGGTGATGGTGCCGTTTGTCGCCTCGCCAAGGTCCTGAAGAATGAACAGATCGTCGCCATCGCCGCCATAGGCACCATCGCCTTCGGCAAAGGTGATCGTGTCATTGCCCGCTTGGCCGTTCAGCGTATCCGCGCCGGAGCCGCCAAAAAACGCGTCGTCGTCGTCGCCCGCCCAGATTAGGTCATTGCCCGCGCCGCCGTAGAACGTGTCATTGCCCTGACCGTCCAGCCCCGGACCGGTCCCAGCCTGATCGTCCACCACGTCATCGCCGCTGCTGCCGGTATAGGTGTCGTCGCCACCGAGGGTCTGGACATAGGTATAGCCATCGTCATTGGTGGCATCCACCAGATCGGCCTGATTGGTCAGGATCAGTTGTTCGATTTCCGAGAACGTGATCACATCACCTGTGACCATGTCCGTAATCGTGCCAGCCCCCGGCCCGGTAAAGACAACCGAAACAGGATTGGTCAGCCCGCTGAGGTCAAGCGTGTCATAGTTGTTGCCGGTTTGGCCGCCCACAACCGTGTCG
Organism: Marivivens sp.; assembly: GCA_041742255.1. Lineage (GTDB taxonomy): Bacteria > Pseudomonadota > Alphaproteobacteria > Rhodobacterales > Rhodobacteraceae > JBGSIZ01. Next base: position 2,434 of record JBGSIZ010000148.1, read on the forward strand.
TTGCCAAAACCATCCTGCACATAGAACGTGTCGGCGTCCGCCCCACCTGACAGGGTGTCAGCACCTGTGCCGCCGGTGATGACGTCATTACCGTCATTCCCCAGGATCGTGACACTGCTGGTCGCGGCAGAGGCATCGACGGTATCGGCAAAGTTCGTGGCATCCAGCGTTTCGATTTCCGCGAATGTGCCGCCAGACGTGGTGCCGTTGAAATCGTAGGTGCCAGCCTCGGACCCGGTGTAGGTGACGGTAACCCCTTGGGCGGACCCGTTTTCGTAAAGGTCCAGAATGTCGTTGTCGCCGCCGCCCACATCTTCGCCACCCAAGACGGTGTCGGTGCCGTGGTTGTCCCCGATCATGATCGTGTCAGACCCGGTGCCGCCGTAGATCAAATCGTTGCCGGCCCCGCCGTCCAGCGTATCGTTGTCGGCCCCGGCATAAAGCTGGTCCGCGCCGTCGCCGCCCGACAAAGTATCGGTGCCGTCGTCCCCGACAAGGATGTCGTCCCCTTGGCCCCCGGACAAGGTGTCATTGCCCGTCTCTCCGTCAATGTAATCATTGCCAGCACCGCCTGTGACACTGTCGTTGCCGGCCTCGCCGAACAGGCTGTCGTTGCCGGACCCGCCGACCAATGTATCCTGCCCATCACCTGCGAGGATGGTTGTGCCGGAACTGTCCGCGCTGGCATCCGCGGTGTCATCATAAGCGGTGAGGTTCAGTTGTTCGATTTCGGTGAATGAGGCCGTGCCGGTCCCATCGGTCAGACTGCCTGCTTCGTTCCCGGTGAACACGACGTCGACGCCCGTGGTCAGCGCGCCAAGGTCGTTGGCATCGTGATCCACCCCGCCTTCGCCGCCTGCAAGCGTGTCGGTGCCAAATCCGGTTTTGAAAACAAACAGGTCAGACCCGTCACCGCCTGACATGCTGTCGTTTCCGATGCCGCCGTCGAGGGTATCGTTGCCCGCGTCGCCCGACAGCAGGTCATCGCCGCTGCCCCCGATCAGGGAGTCACTGTCATCGCCCCCATAATAGGTGTCGTTCCCGATGGAGGCGTTCAGCGTGTCGTTGCCAGTGCCGCCATAGGCGATGTCATTGCCCCCGCCCGCGTATATCTGGTCGTTTCCGGCGTCTCCGTAGATCGTGTTGTCACCGCTGACCGATTGCAGGACGTCGTTGCCGTCGCCGCCATAAATCTCGTCATTGCCTGCGCCGCTATAGACGGAGTCGTTGCCGCCGTAGCCATAGATCAGGTCGTCGTTGCCAGTGTCGCCCGGCAAAATGGCGTCATCGTCATCCACCAGATCGCCGTCCGGGTCCCCAAGGTAACCCGCGTCGATGATGTCATTTCCGGCGGTTCCTTCAACGGTGCCGTCCGACAGGGGGATACCCAAGGCATTGAGGTAGAATGGATTTGTCGCATTTGCGGGCGTGATCCCGATCAGCGTGACGCTTTCGCCGTTGGGAAAGGTCAGGACGGCATGGCCGCTGCCGTCATCGGTCACGACCACATCGTTGACGTTTACGGGCCGGGTGCCATTGGTGAGGCCGGTAACGTCCAGTTGGTCGGTTCCGGTAAATGTCCCGTCGCCATTGGCGGTTGGGGCTGCCAGGTTCCGGATGGTGTCCTGTCCGGACCCATCGGCCAAAACGATGGTGTCGGCGTCGCCGTCGATCCCGACGTCGATGCTGTCATTGCCCGCGCCGCCGGTGATCTGGTCCGCGCCGGTGCCGCCATAAATCAGGTCATCGCCCGACCCGCCGATGATCGTGTCATCCCCGGCTTCGGCACTCAGCGTTATGGGGCCGGTGCTGGCGGCGGCGTTGATGGTGTCGGCAAAACCAGTGGTGACCACGCCTTCGATTTGCGCAAAGGTGCCGTTTCCCGGTTGGCCAACATAGCTGTAATTGCCGGCCTCGGTGCCGGTGAACGTGACATTCACGCCATTGGTCGAAAGGTATGTGCTGAGGTTCAGGACGTCGAAATCGGTGCCGCCTTCGCCGCCAAAGATCACATCGGATTCATGGTCTTCGGTGATCAGGAACACGTCCTGATCGTCCTCGCCATAGAGCGTGTCCGCCCCCATTTGGCCAGACAACGTGTCATTGCCGGTGCCGCCATAGACGGTGTCATTCCCACCCCCGGCCACGATGCTGTCATTGCCAGCCTCGCCGAACATGGTGTCGTTACCGCTGTCGTCGATGGACCAGTTGCCGATAACGTCATCGCCGTTGCCGGCATAAATCAGGTCGTCGTTCGATCCGCCATACAGGGTGTCATTGTTGTCCTGGCCATACAGGCTGTCGTTGCCGGACCCGCCAAAAAGCGCATCATCACCTGCGCCACCGTAGACGTTATCAGCGCCCGCATCGCCATAAACGCTATCGTTGCCGTCTTCGCCGTTGAGGAAATCATTGTCGGCCCCGCCGTAGACGGTGTCGGTGCCGCCTCCGGCCCAGATTGTATCATTGCCTGCATCACCAAACAGCAAATCGTTGGCAACGAAACCGGTGCCGCCGATATCGTCGATGACGTCGTCGCCGGCGCCGCCATAGACGGTGTCGTTTCCAGCGCCGTAGTAGATGACGTCGTTGCCCGCATCGCCATACAGGACGTCGGTGCCATCGCCTCCGTCCAACATGTCGTTGCCGGTGCCGCCGTAAATCACATCATTGTCGGCGCCCCCGATCAGGCTGTCATTGCCGCCGCCGCCGTAGATGCTGTCGTTGCCCGCACCGCCGGTGATCGTGTCGTCGCCATCGGTGGGCACGATGGTGGTGAAATAGACGTCTGTGATCCACAATGCCTGCCCAACCGTGCCCGCGTTGGAATACACGATTTCGACAAAATGGACCGGTCCCGCGATGGTCACCTGCACGGCACCATTGGCCGAGGTTTGCGTGTCAGACGTATTTGCCGCCGTGATCGTGTTGCCCGACACCGTGTCATTGCCATAGGGCGACAAGGTGACCGCAACCGGGTTGCCGTTGGCATCCCATGCATTGACGGTGATGATGTCCCGCCAACCCGCCATATCCACATCGTTGATGATGAAATTGACGTTGGACACCTGATTGCTCAGGCCGCTGCCAGCTTCGGCGTTGAACACGAGGGACGCCGTGACATTGGCGCCACCGTTGCCGGTCAACTGCACGCTGGAGTTGGCCGAGTAGGGGCCGCCGCCGACGTATTGCCCACTGTTTGAGGTGGTGACGCCCGTATTTGATCCGTCATTGTTGAAATTTGCGGTGACCCGCATGCCACCCGTGTCTTGGGTGAACCCGCCAAAGATGTTGGTGCCACTGGCCCCTTGGCCAATCCACGACAAGTTTTCGGTGGATGCGGTCAGGGTCGATTGAGTGTCGCCATACAGTCGATCGTCGCCGGTTCCGCCAAACAGGATGTCATTGTTCCCGCCGCCTTGGACCACGTCGTTGCCGTCGCCGCTGGTGATGGTGTCGTTGCCCGCGCCCGCGTTGATCGTGTCGGCCCCGGTTCCCGTTTCACCTGTGCCCGCGCCGCCGTAGATCGCCTCGTTCGTGCTGTCGCCGTTGAGCGTGTTGTCTGCAGCCGTGCCATAGATGCCGTCATCATAGGTTGGCGCGGCGGTGGCGGTTCCGGCGCTCAGGTTGTCAACATACCAGTTGGTGGGCGTGAAATAGATGTTTCCATCCGTGGCGAGGTAATAGGTCCCGGTGTCCGTGATGTTGGAATAGGTCTGACCGTCGCCTTGCCACACGCCCGTCCACGTCCATTGGCCGGTGCCAAGGGTGGATTGGATGTTGAACCCCGTCATGGGGCCAATGATGCTGTCGCCCGAATTGAGCTGACCATTGCCCAACGAAACCAGATAACCCTGCGCCATAACTGCCTCATGCCATTTTTGGGGTCATACGGACCCAAGATCGACCATCGCCCAGACGGGGCGCACGGGATCCGGCTAGGCCAACGGAATGGCCTCAATTTGATGGAAACAAGGGCATTTGCGGCGTTTTGACAGCCAATTTAGGCAATCATGTCAAAGACAAGGCATTTTGCCTGGATTGCCATACAAAAGCCACAGGACTCCCGTCCTGTGACATAGAATTTTCATCGGATCATCCAGAAGTTGATCGCGGGTTCTGGCGTCAGACCAGCAGGTCAAACGTCCGGATCAAGGGGAGTTCACGGGCGCGCACGCCTGTCAGATCAAACAGGGCGTTGGCAAGTGCCGCCGCCGCCGGTGGCGTGCCTGGTTCGCCCGCACCGCCGATAAAGCGGTTGTTTTGCAGGATGCGCACGTCGAACGCGGGGGCGTTGTGCATGCGAAGCGGGTCAAAATCGGGAAAGTTCCGTTGTTCGACCATGCCATCGGCAAAGGTTATTTCGCCCGACACCGCTGCCGACAGGCCATAGATGGCGCCCCCGGTCATCTGCGCCTCGATGTTGCGCGGGTCGAGCGCCACGCCGACGTCACAGGCGATCCAGACCTTGTTGATCCGTACGGGACCACCTGCGGGTTGCGACACCTCAATCACTTGCGCCACAGGTGTTCCGAACGAATAGGTGAACGCCACGCCGCGCCCGATGCCGTCCGGTGTCTGGCCCGTCCAATTGGACATTTCGGCAACGGCCTCAACCACTTGGGCCGAAGGTTCATGTTCGCGTCGGATCAGTTCAAGCCGGAATTGCAGCGGGTCGCGCCCTGCTGCATGGGCCATTTCGTCGATAAAACTGTCAAAGAAAAACCCGTTCATGGAGTTGCCGACAGACCGCCAGAACCCGATGGGAACGGTCAGGTCCGCAAGGTGCCCGCGCATCCGGAAATTCGGGATGCCATAGGGTTGATCGAACGATCCCGCGAGCGTTTCGCGGTCAGGTCCCGGCATGTCCTGCCCTGTCAGACGTTTGCCCGATTGTTTGCTGACGGACGGGGCCGCAACCTGACCATCAATCAGGATCGCCTGTCCATCGCGCACCACCCCCCGGAACCGTGCGAGGGCGGCCGGGCGATACATGTCGTGCTGCATGTCCTCTTCGCGGGACCAAGTGACATTGACAGGAATATCAGGGACTTCGCGGGCGACCTTGGCGGCAAGGACGGAAAAATCAACCTCGCTCCGCCGTCCGAAACCGCCGCCCATCAGGGTGGTGTGAACGGTCACGTTTTCGGGGTCCAGACCCAACGCCGCTGCGGATTGGTCGCGCACCAGAACGGGTGCCTGATTGCCCGACCAAATCTCTAGTCGGTCACCGGAAAAAAGTGCCGTCGCGTTCATCGGTTCCATCGTGGCATGGGCCAGCCACGGAATGCGGTATTCGGCGGTCAGAACGGTGCCGCCGTGATCGGCGTCAACGTCCCCATCGTTGCGGGGCGTTGCGTTTGGGTCGGTATCAAAGGCCTGCGCGATTTTCTCGAACAGTTGTTCGTTTTCGGCGGGGTAGGCGGCAACGTCCCAGACGACCGACACTGCATCGGCGGCTTGCATCGCAAGCCAGGTGTTGTTTGCAACCACGGCAATGCCATCGCCAAGGTCGATGATTTTTTCCACACCATCCATCGTGATGGCGTTCGTGGCATCGAACGAAATCATGCCGGAGCGGCGAGGGTTCATCCGGACGGTTGCGAATCGCATGCCGTCCAACCGGGTGTCGATGGCGAACGGTGCGGTTCCCGTCGCCTTGCCCACCATATCCACCCGAGGTTGATTTTTCCCTAACATCCGCCACGTCGCGGGATCGCGCAGCGCGACCTGCGGCGGATCAATGGCCGCAGCCGCCACGGCGAGGTCGATATAGGGGATGCTGGTCCCGTCCGCCGCAATCACCTGTCCGTTTTCGGTGCGCAGTTCCGCGACCGTGACACCCAATTGCTGGGCTGCCGCCAGTTTCAGCGTTTCGCGCGCCACCGCCCCGGCCTCGCGCACGCGCATCCAGCCGTCTTTCATCGAGGTCGAGCCGCCTGTGACCTGAAGCGACAACAGTTTCGCCGCGTCGCCGACAAAGCTGCGCATGGCTTCCTGAAACTCGCCCACGCGGTAGTTGCGGAACGGCAAGGCCTCGCTCAGGAGGGCGGAGTTATAATAGGCCTTGGCAGGGGGACCGTGCAGAACGGTGATCTTGTCCCAGTCCACATCCAGTTCTTCGGCCAGAAGGGCCGCCCATGTGGTGTGGACCCCTTGGCCCATTTCGGCCCGCGGCGCGATGATCGTCACGCCGTCCTGATTGAGGATCAAAAACGGGTTCAGCGTTACCGCGCCGTCCCCGGAGACCAGCGGATTTGGTGCATCCTGTTTGATCTTGTAGACCCCAAAGGCGACCCCGCCCACGATGGCGACGGACCCGAACAAGAACGTGCGGCGGGCAATTTTACCAAGACGTGACATGTGCTTAGCCCCCCATTTTCATGGCTGCATCGTGGATCGCGGCCCGGATCCGGGGGTAGGTGCCGCAGCGGCACAGATTGCCCTGCATGGCGTCATCAATGTCTTGGTCGGTGGGGGCAGGGACGCGCACCAGAAGGTCGGCGGCCTGCATGATCTGCCCCGATTGGCAGTAGCCGCATTGCGCCACTTGGTGGTCCACCCATGCCTGTTGCAGCACCGCGAGGTTGCCCGGCTGCCCCAACCCTTCGATGGTGGTTACGGCCCCCCAGACGTCTGCCAGCGCCACCTGACACGACCGCACGGCCTCGCCGTCGATATGGACGGTGCAGGCCCCGCAGGCGGCCACGCCGCAGCCGAATTTGGTGCCCGTCAGCCCGATTTCATCGCGCAAGACCCACAACAGCGGGACGGTGTCGGGCAGGTCCACCGTATGGGGCGTGCCGTTGATCGTAAGCGTGGTTGGCATGGGATCATCCGCATTTTTGAACTGTTCGGTTCAGAAATAGTCAGTTTTGCCGTTGGATCAAGCCGGCAAATCAGGTGACCCGCCCGCGAGTCTGATACTCTGGCCGGTCCCAGAGCCGATTTGTCATGACATCCGCCATGATTTCAACGGCTTGGGTCACATCCATTGCATCAATGAAAAGTGGTGTGAATCCGAACCGCATGATGTCGGGTGCCCGGAAATCGCCGACTACTCCGCGGGCAATCAGGGCCTGCATCGCGGCGTAGCCATCGGCGAACTTGAACGACACCTGACTCCCGCGCAGGGCCGGGTCGCGGGGGCTGGCGAGGGTGAGCATGGGGCAGGCGGCTTCGACCTGAGTTATAAACTGTTCGGTCAAAGCGATTGATTTTGCACGGATATCTTCCATCGTCACAAGGTCCCAGATGTCCAGTGCCGCCTCGAGTGCGGCCAGCGCCAGAACCGGCGGGGTGCCGACCCGCATGCGTTCGATGCCATGGCCGGGGCGGTAATCGAGGTCGAATGCAAAGGGATTTTGGTGCCCGAGCCACCCCGAAAGTGCGGGGTTGATGCGGTTGGCGTGGCGGGGGGCGACGTAGATGAACGCTGGTGCGCCGGGGCCGCCGTTGAGGTATTTGTAGGTGCAGCCGACCGCGAAATCCGCGTTGCAATCCGATAGATATACCGGCAGCGCCCCTGCCGAATGGGCGAGGTCCCAGACGGTGACTGCCCCTACATCCTGCGCCAAACGGGTCAATTTGGCCATGTCGTGTCTATATCCAGTGCGGTAGTCAACCTCGGTCAGGAGGGTCGCGGCGATGGTTTTGTCGAGGGATTTTTCGACGTCTTCGGGGGCTACCACTTTGAGAACATAGCCATTTCCGAGCGTCCGGACCAACCCTTGGGCCATGTAGAGGTCAGACGGGAAATTGCCGCTGTCGGACAGGATCACCTTGCGGTCGCCCGCAAGCGACAGGGCTGCCGCGAGCGCCTGATAAACCTTGATCGAGAGGGTGTCGCCCATCACGACATGGCCTGCCTCGGCCCCGATCAGCCGCGCGATTCTGTCACCGATTTCAGTGGGTTGCGCCATCCAACCCGCCCGGTTCCAGCCCGTGATGAGCATCTGTCCCCACTCGTCCCGGAGCATTTTTTCGACCCGCGCGGGGGCCGATTTTGGCAAGGGGCCAAGGCTGTTTCCATCGAGGTAGATCATGCCGGGGGGCAGGTCAAAGAGGGCTTTGGTGGCGGCGAAATAGGACATTCTGGAGCCTTGTTAACGAGGGTTAAGCGGTCAAACGGGGCTGTGATTTTGCGTCGGTTCTGCGTCGGTATTCCGTCGGTGTCATGTATCGGATTTGGAGGGTTAACGGGGCGTTCGGTCTGAGATGGCCCGAATTTGGGGCGGTGCCCATGACAGTGTCAAAATCGGATGAAGCCAAACGGGGGCGCCGCACCTTGTGTTCAGGGCTTGTTAAGGAGTGTCACGAAACCTGACCCCCGGCGATCTGGATGGTCTGGCCGTTCACGCTGCGCGCGGCGTGGGAACACAGCCACAAGGCGGCCCCCGCGACCTCGTCCACTTGCAAAAGGGTGCGGTGGCGATTGCCCTTGGCCAACATCTGCACTGCGTCGTCGTTGGACATGCCGCTGCGCGCCGAAATCGCGTCCGCTGAGCGGGTGACGATGGCCGTGTCCACATATCCGGGGCACAGCGCGTTAAAGGTGACGGCCCCGCCCATGTATTCCTCGGACAGGCCCCGGATCAGGCCGATCACCCCGTGTTTGGACGCCGTATAGGGCACCGCCCCCTTGAGCCCGCGCACCCCCGCGATGGAGGACACTACGATCATCCGTCCCCAGTCGCCAGGGGCCAAGGTGGCCAGCGCCGCCTGAAGTGTGAGGAACACCCCATCAAGGTTGGTGGACTGTGTGCGCCGCCAATCGGCGAGTGTGAGGCGGGCAAAGGGTTTGCCTTCGGCGATGCCTGCGTTGGCGATGCAGATTGCAATGGGGCCACGCGCGGCTGCGGCCTGCGCGATGCCGTCCCGCACCGCCGTTTCGTCCGTAACGTCCATCACCAGTGGGTGCAGGTTTGCCGTGGCTGCGGCGGCGGCGTGCAAAGCGTC
>JBGSIZ010000149.1:0-3284 GCA_041742255.1 Marivivens sp.
TGTTCGCGGCGGCGGGCCTGACCCCACGCAGCTCACTGCGGACCTCGAAATCGCCCGCCGCGGACCTCGGCCTGACCGATCCGGCGGTCGGGGACGACGCCATCCTTGACGCCATGCTGGTGCATCCGGTGCTGGTCAACCGACCCATCGTGTGTTCGCCGCGCGGCGTGCGGTTGTGCAGGCCGTCCGAAACGGTGCTGGACCTGCTGGAAAGCCCGCCCAAGGGGCCCTTGTTCAAGGAAGACGGCGAAATGATCATCGACGCCGATGGGAATCCGCCCGCCGCCGGGTCTTGACGTTGGGCACGGGGCGGCCCAAAACCGCGCCATGACACAGAAAATCGCCCTCATCACCGGTGCCTCACGCGGGTTGGGTCACGCGCTCGCGCTGGCCTTGGCCCCCACGCACCACATCGTGGCGGTCGGCAAAACGGTCGGGGCGCTCGAAGACCTCGACGATCAGATCAAGGCGCTGGGGGGCGAGGCAACGCTGGCCCCGCTCGACATCACTATTGACGGCGCGATGCAACAGCTCTGCCGCTCGATCTTTGACCGCTGGGGGCACATTGACCTTTGGGCGCACACGGCCATCCACGCGGGGCCCCTGGCGCCAGCGGCGCATCTGGCACCCAAGGATTTCGACAAATCCATCGCGGTCAACCTGCAAGGGACGGCGCGGCTGATTGGGTATGTTGGGCCATTGCTGGGTCTGACCGGGCGGGCGGTGTTTTTTGACGACGCGCGCGGCGGGGAACAATTCTACGGGCACTACGGCGCAACCAAAGCAGGGCAAATCGCACTCGCGCGCAGTTGGCAGACGGAAACCGCCAAAACCGGGCCGCAGGTCCGGATCGTCTCGCCCCATGCCATGCCCACCGCCACACGGGCGCGGTTCTATCCGGGCGAGGATCGGTCCAAACTGACGCCTCCCACGGCCGAAGCAGCGCGGCTACTCCCCCTCATCCTTGGCGACTAAGGGCACACAGCCAGCTTGCCCGCCCCCCGCGAAGGCCGTAGGTAAAGACACAACCAAGGGGGCCAGATGCGTATTCTCATCACCAATGACGACGGGATCAACGCGCCCGGCCTGGCCACCCTGCACACCATCGCCACCCGTCTGGCTGGGGCAGACGGTGAAGTCTGGACAGTGGCGCCCGCCTTTGAACAATCCGGGGTGGGGCATTGCATCAGCTACACCCACCCCACCATGATCGCCGAACTCGGGCCGCGCCGCTTTGCCGCCGAAGGGTCACCCGCCGATTGCGTGCTGGCGGCCTTGCATGATGTGATGGCGGGGGCATGGCCGGACTTGATCCTGTCGGGGGTGAACAAAGGCAACAACGCGGGTGAAAACGCGCTCTATTCCGGCACCATCGGGGCCGCCATCGAAGGGGCGCTGCAAGGGGTGCGGTCTATCGCGCTGTCGCAATTCTACGGGCCCGGCAACGCGCACATCCCCGACGGGTTCGATGCGGCAGCAGGCCATGGAGAGGCGGTGATCCGAGCGCTTTTGTCACCCGGCGCGTGGGACGACGCAGATTACCAATTGTTTTATAACGTCAATTTCCCTCCCGTGCCGTCTGCCGCCGTCAAAGGCTGCGTGGCGGTGGCCCAAGGATTCCGGCGCAACACCTCGTTTTCGGTGGTACCGCAAACCTCGCCCACCGGGCGGCGGTTCCTCTGGGCCAAAGGCGGGGAACAACACATCCCCACCGGTCCGGGGACGGATGTGACGGCCAATCTGGACGGCTACATCTCGGTCACGCCAATGCGGGCGGACCTGACGGACCGGGGGATGCTGACCACGCTGGCGGGGCTGTTGCCGTGACACAGGACGCCGAACGGCGGATGCAATTCCTCTTTGCGCTGCGGTCCAAAGGGGTGACAGACGGTCGGGTGCTCAACGCCATGGAAACGGTGGACCGGGGGCATTTCGTCCGGGGGACATTCGCGGACCGCGCGTACGAGGATATGCCGCTGCCCATCGGGGCGGGACAAACCATCAGCCAACCCTCGATTGTGGGGATCATGACACAGGCGCTGAACGTCTCGGTGCGGGACAAGGTGCTGGAGGTGGGCACAGGCTCCGGCTATCAGGCGGCGATCCTCAGCCAACTGGCACGGCGGGTCTACACGGTGGACCGGCATAAACGACTGGTGAGCGAGGCAAAACAGGTCTTTGACCTGCTTGGGCTCACCAATGTCATCGCGATTGTGGGGGACGGCAGCCACGGCCTGCCCGATCAGGCGCCGTTTGATCGCATTCTCGTGACCGCCGCCGCCGAGGACCCCCCCGGCCCCCTCTTGGCCCAGTTGCGGATCGGGGGTATCATGGTATTGCCGGTTGGACAGTCCGACGCGGTGCAAAGCCTGATCCGGGTCACCCGTACGGACACCGGATATGACTATGACGAACTGCGGCCCGTCCGTTTCGTGCCCCTGATCGAAGGGCTCGGCGACTGACACCGGGGCGCAGGCGACCAATAAAACCAAGGACGCACAAGCGTCCCGCCCTGATTGCAGGCTGACACGAGGAACGAGCGATGACCGATTTTGTGACCCCGCGGCCCCTTTCCGGCAGCCTCCGGCGCATGGTGATGGGGGGGTGCCTTCTGGCGGCGCTGGCGGCGTGTGACGAACCGCTGGATCTGGATCTGCGGTCTACGGGGGGCAACAACACGCTGGACACCTCGAACGCCGTGGTCAACCTGCCCAATCGGCCGCGCCCGGACAATCGGGGGGTGATTTCATATCCCAATTATCAGGTGGTCGTGGCACAGCGGGGGGATACGCCCCGCACCATCGGCACAAGGCTTGGCATCGACGGGGTGACACTGGCGCAATACAACGGCATCAACCCCGACGCGACCCTGCGCCGGGACGAGGTGCTGGCGCTGCCCGGTCGGGTCACCGAACCTTCCGCCGCCACTGGGGCCGCGACCTCGGGACCAATCACGCCCTCGGCGGTGGATGTGACCACGCTGGCCTCCAACGCGATCGACCGGGCGGGGCCACAGGTGACCACGCCTGCACCAACCCCCGCAACCGCCGCGCCACAAACCGGAACCGAACCGATCCGGCATCAGGTGCAGCGCGGGGAAACGGCCTTCTCCATCTCGCGGCTCTACAACGTGCCGGTGCGCAACATTGCGGACTGGAACGGGCTTGGCACGGACCTGTCAATCCGCGAAGGCCAATTCCTGCTGATCCCAACGGCGGGCGCCTCGGCACCACCGCGCCCGGTCGCCGTGGAACCGCCCGGGACAGGCACAGCCACGCCGACAC
>JBGSIZ010000150.1:0-2204 GCA_041742255.1 Marivivens sp.
AGTTCCTTGCGCCAGATGATGACCGGGCCTGCGTGTTCTGTCGCCTCGATCGGCATGGTCATGACGCCGGACGGAAAAGCGGTCGCGTTCAACCCGTCGAACCCCGGCCGCGCCCCGGCCCCGCCGGAATTAAAGGTCAACACCTCGGACCGCCGCGCGTGGCTGGGGGCGGTCGCATCGGTGCGGGGGCGCAGCGACACCTGAAAATTGCACAAACACCCCGCCCCTTCGGCGGGCACCAGTCCCGGCACGATCTGGTCAAACGCATTGAACACCGTGTCGGGCACGAAATGCCCCACGATGTGCCGCAGCGCCACGGGTGCGGGGTGCAGCGCGTTGACGATGGTATTTTCGGGCGCCACGATTTCGAAGGGCTCAAGCGAGGCGTGGTTGTTGGGAATTTCCGGCGCAATCGCCACCTTGAGCGCGTAACAGGCATAGGCCTTGGCATAGACAAGGGGGCAGTTGATCCCCTTTTTGTCCAAGCCTGAGGTGCCTGTGAAATCCGACACGATCCGGTCGGGATGCACCGTCACCCGCACCCGCAGCGTGATAGGCACATCGAACCCGTCCACCGTCATTTCCCCCACCGCCGAGGTTTGCGGCAAGGCCGCGATCCGTTCCAGCGTGGCCCGGCGTGAATTGTCGAGGATAAACGCCGCGATGCCGTCCAGGCTGTCCAGCCCGAATTCCTGCATCATTTCAATCAGGCGGCGGTGCCCGATGTCGTTGCAGGTGGCCAGCGCGAACATGTCCCCCACCAGTTGATCGGGTTCCCGCACATTGCCCCGCACGATCCGCAGCAGGGTTTCATCCACCACCCCCCGTTCGGCGAATTTCATGATCGGCAGATAAAGCCCTTCTTCATACACGCTGGCCGCGTCTGCGCCGAACCCCCGCCCGCCGATGTCCACCACATGCGCCGTGCAGGCAAAGAACCCGACCAGCGCGCCACCGTGAAACGACGGTGTGACCATGGTGATGTCGTGCAGGTGCCCGGTCCCTTCCCAAGGGTCATTGGTGACGTAGATGTCGCCCGCGAACATGTTGCCCCGCCCGATCCGGCGGATGAAATGCGCCACCGCGTCGGCCATGGCGTTGACGTGCCCCGGCGTGCCCGTGACCGCCTGTGCCAGCATCCGCCCGTGGGTGTCATAGACCCCGGCGGACAGGTCCCCGGCCTCTCGCACGGAAGTTGAAAACGCGGTGCGCACGAGCGCCTGCGCCTGTTCCTCGACCACGGAAATCAGGCGGTTCCACATGACCTGATAGGCGACGGTGCTGTGTCGGGTGTCCATGTATCAGGCTCCTTTTGCGCGCATGTCGATGCAGCCGTCGGGTTGCCGGACGGCGGTGCGGCTGGCGGGCAGGATGATCGTTGTTTCGGCTTCGGTGATGGCTGCAGGACCGTGGACCCGGTGCCCGGTGCCCAAGGTATCCCGGTCGATGATCCGGGCGGGCAACAGCACCGCGCGGGCCGCATCGAAGATGTCGCGCGTCGGCCCATCGGCAACAGGTCCGGTGTCGTCCGTTTCGGTGACCCGCGCCACGGGGGCAGCGGGCGTGGTCGCGTTCACCGACCAGACGGTGATTTCCACATCCATCCCTGCCACCACCCGGCCAAAGAGCCGCGCATAGTCTTCCTCGAACCGCGCCAGAAACGTGGCGGCGTCCGGTGCCATGGCCTGTGCGGCGGTCAGTGGCACGGGAATTTCCCAGCCTTGCCCGACATAGCGCATGTACACCTTGACGTCGGCCCGGATCGGCGCGGTGGCGTCACAGGAGCGCACAAACCCTGTCGCCTCGGCCTGCAATTCGGCCAGCAGGGCGCGGATCAGGTCCGCGTCAAACGCCCCAAGCCGCATGTAGACTGACCGCGTTGCCTCAAAGCTGAAGGGCGCGCGAAGGAACCCGATGGCGGACCCGACCCCGGCACCGGGCGGGATCAGGCAGCGCGTGATCCCCAGTTTTTCGCACAGCCGCCCCGCATGGAGCGGCGCCGCCCCGCCGAATGCGATCATGGTATAACCGGACAGGTCTTCGCCGTTTTCAACCGCGTGGACACGGGCGGCGTTGGCCATGTTTTCGTCCACCACCTCGGCCACGCCAAAGGCGGCCCCAATGGCGTCCATGTCCAGCGTGTCGCCCACATGGGCCAACAATGCCGTTTCGGCGGCGTCCGTGTGCAGCGGGATCTACCCGCC
>JBGSIZ010000151.1:0-2440 GCA_041742255.1 Marivivens sp.
AGACAAACGCGCCGCATCGCACGGCGTCCATGGCAAGGATCAGGTGCCGGCGGTCCATCCGGTCGGTCACGATCCCGGCGGGGATGGCGCACAAAACCCACGGCAACCGCAACGCAACGGGCACCGCCGCAATCCACAGCGGATCGCGGGTCAACAACGACGCCAACCATGCCCACGCTACCGTGGCCACCCCATCGGCAAGGTTGGTCGCCCCACTTGCCGCGATGAACCGGGCCAGTCGCGTCATCGTGGGCGGGTCATGGTTCAGACACGGTGATAGGGGCCGCCGCTCAGGATCGTGGCCGCGCGATACAGTTGTTCGGCGACCATCACCCGGACCAGCATATGCGGCCACACCATCCGGCCAAACGACAACAGCGTGTCGGCGCGGTCGCGCAGCGGGGGCGCGATGCCATCCGCCCCGCCAATGACAAACGCGACATCCTGCCGCCCCTGATCGCGCCACCCGGCCAGCAGGTCCGCAAATTCGGGGGATGACAGGACGCGCCCGCGTTCATCCAGACAACAGATCAGGGCACCTGGGGGAATGGCACGGTCCAGCAGATCGGCCTCGGCGGCCATACCGCCACCCTTTTTGTCCTCGACTTCGGACAGAGCAACAGGGCCAAGCGCAAGCGCGCGCCCGGTCTTGTCAAAACGGCTCAGGTAATCGGCCACCAACTCGCGCTCGGGGCCCGCCCGCAGGCGGCCCACAGCGGCGATATGCACCCGCACGTCAGCTTGGCTTGGTTTCGGCGACCATCACGGGGGGCAGCCACATCTTTTCCAGCTGATAGAATTCGCGCACTTCGGGCTTGAACACATGAACGATCGCGTCGCCCGCGTCGATCAGAACCCAATCGCCCACTTCGGCGCCTTCGGTCTTGCACAGCACCCCAAGGTCAGCCTTGAGCCGCTCTGCCAGCTTTTCCGCGATGGACGCGACCTGACGCGAAGACCGACCCGAACAGATCACCATGTGATCGGCCATCTCGGTTTTACCGCGCAGATCAATCTGCACGACATCTTCTGCCTTGTCATCGTCAAGCGAGGAAAGGATCGCAGCGAGGATGTTGTCGCTGGTCGCGTATGTGGCACCGGCCATCAGGCCAGCCCCTTTTGTGACGGCCGCCGCCGTCGAATGGTCGAGAGACAGGTCATTGTCCTCCAGTATGGCACGCCGCCAAGTGGCCCCGGCGCAGAGCATGGGTCAAGCCTAGCAAACCAAGTGTGACTTTTCAATGAAATCACGTCCGGTTGCGCGGCCAAGCGGCCATTTGGCCTATTTCGGCAGCGGCTGCAACCGCGCAATGACGGCACAGGCGGCAACGTGGCAGAAAGGTGCCACACAAACGGTTGATCCCCGGCCAGACCGGCCCTAGGCTGCGGTGGCATCACACCGGGGAGGGTCAGATGCATCGCAAACGCTATCACGACCGCACCCGTGGCCCTGTCCTCGCCCTGCACCGCGTGTTGCAGGGCTGATCCGGACACTCCCGCAGATCAGCCCATCCAGCGGCCCCGCGCCGCACAGTTCCTTGATGGAAAGACCTGACCGATGACCCTTTTATCCTTGCGCGGCCTTGGCCACACCCTTGGCGCGCCGTTGTTTGATACGCTGGACCTGACAATCGGCAAACCGGACCGGATCGGTCTGGTGGCGGCCAACGGGCGGGGCAAATCCACCCTGCTGGGGCTGATGGCCGGACACGATGACCCGACGCAAGGGGACATCACGCGGGCGCGGGGTCTGCGGGTGGGGCATGTCCCGCAAAACGTGCCGGACGGGCTGCTGGCCTTGCCGATGTATGACGCGGTCCTGTCCGCCCTGCCCCCCGATCAGGTCGATTACGACAGTTGGCGGGTCGATGTGGCGCTTGATGACCTGATGGTGCCACACGATTTGCGGGACCGTCCCATGGGGGCCTTGTCGGGCGGATGGCAACGGGTGGCCTTGCTGGCGCGGGTCTGGGTTACGGAACCGGACCTGTTGTTGCTGGACGAACCCACCAACCATCTGGACCTTGGGCGGATCGGCATCCTGCAACACTGGCTGACAACAACGGCGC
Organism: Marivivens sp.; assembly: GCA_041742255.1. GTDB lineage: Bacteria > Pseudomonadota > Alphaproteobacteria > Rhodobacterales > Rhodobacteraceae > JBGSIZ01. Next base: position 2,070 of record JBGSIZ010000151.1, read on the forward strand.
GGGATGTGCCCTTTGTGGTGGCCAGCCATGACCGGGCATTTCTGGACGCAGTGACCAACCGGACCCTGTTCCTGCGGGCCAGCCAATCGCCCACCTTCGCCTTGCCCTATTCGCGGGCGCGGGCGGCGTTGGCAGATATCGACGCGGCGCAGGCCCGGCAGTTTGACAACGACATGGCCCGCGCGGACCAGTTGCGCAAACAGGCGGCGAAACTGAAAAACATCGGGATCAACTCCGGCTCTGACCTGTTGATCACCAAGACCAAGCAGCTCAAGGATCGGGCTGACCGGATCGAGGCACAGGCGCGCGCGGCCCCCACCGAAGGGTCGGCAGGCGCGATCCGGCTGGCCCATGCCGACACGCACGCCCGC
>JBGSIZ010000152.1:0-16488 GCA_041742255.1 Marivivens sp.
CCGTCGCGCCGCCCATGCGCTGCTGGATCTGGTGACGATTGACCGATTGTTGCTGCCCGAGGCGCTTGCCACCGGCGTGCTGGACCGTCTGGACCCCGAGGACCGCGCCCGTGCCCAGAGGTTGGCTGTGCAGACCCTGCGCGCCGCCGACCGCGCCGACCGGATGTTGAAACCGTTTTTGCAAAAGCGCCCGCCGTTGTCGGTGCGCAATGCCTTGCGGATGGGCACCGTCGAGATCTGGGCGGGCGAGGCCGCCCATGGGGTCGTCAACGCCTGTGTCGAGATTGTCGCCCGCGACCCCCATACCGAAGGCATGAAGGGTATGGTCAACGCCGTGTTGCGCCGCGTGTCCGAAGAACGCCCCGGTGCCTGGGACCGGTTGCCCGAACCCCGGTTGCCCGACTGGTTGCGTGGCCCGATGATTGACGCCTGGGGCAAGCCCGCCGTCATTGCCATGGAAACCGCCCATTTCAAGGGTGCCCCGCTGGACCTGACTGCCAAGGACCCCGTGGCCGTCGCCGCCGCGTTGGGTGGCGTTGTGTTGTCTACCGGCACCGTCCGCGTCCCCCAGCAAGGGCAGGTTACCGCCTTGCCCGGATATGATGCCGGCGATTGGTGGGTGCAGGATGCCGCCGCCGCCATTCCTGCCCGTGTTCTGGCCCCCCGCCCCGGCGAGCGCGTTCTGGACCTTTGCGCCGCCCCCGGTGGCAAGACCATGCAATTGGCCCGTGCCGGTGCCGATGTCACCGCCGTCGAACAATCCGCCTATCGCATGGGCCGTGTTGAGACCAATCTGGCCCGCGTCGGGTTGACCGCCCGTCTGGTCACTGCCGACATATTCGAGTTTGACGAGGCCGGGTGGGACGCCATTCTGCTCGATGCCCCGTGTTCCGCCACCGGCACCATTCGCCGCCATCCTGACCTGCCCCATGCCAAGGATGGTGCCGAATTTGCCGATCTGATTGACCAGCAGGCCGCCATGATCGACCATGCTGTCGGGTTGTTGGCCCCCGGCGGCCGGTTGGTGTTTTGCACCTGTTCCCTGTTGCCCGACGAAGGCGAGGTGCAGATCGAGGATGCCCTTGCCCGGCATCCCGGATTTCGCACCGATTCTGCCGCGTTTGATCTGCCCGGTATCGACCCCGACTGGATCACCCCCGAGGGCGGGTTGCGGTTGCGCCCCGATTATTGGCCCGATGTTGGCGGGATGGACGGGTTTTATATCGCCGTTTTGCGCGCCTGATCGGCCCGTTGATCCGGCCCGTTGATCCGGCCCGCGTTGGGGGGAGTGACTTGCCCGTCATTGGTCCGTATCATGCCCGCGATAAGAACATGCGGAATTCGCAGACAGAGGCAGCAGCACAGTGGCCAGAGCGCAGACATGGCGGGCCAGACGCATCCGCGCGTTGCACCGGGTGCATGCCCGGTTGGCCGCCCGTGCCCGTGTTCCCACCGGATTTGTGTCCCAGCCCGAACCCCGCACCATCGGCCATTTTGCCAAGGGCCGCCAGTTGGTTGCCGGGAATTTCCTGTTTTCCGGTGAATTGATCGAGGCCCCCGGCCAGTCCATCTGGGAGATTGCCGTCACCCATCCCGCCGTCATCGACGATCTACACGGGTTTGCCTGGTTGGACGATCTGGCCGCTGTTGCCGATGCCAAGGCCCGTGACCGTGCCCAGACGTGGATCGCCGACTGGATCGCCCGGTATGGCGGTGGCAGCGGTCCCGGATGGACCCCCGATCTGACCGGCCGTCGGTTGATCCGGTGGATCAACCACGGGTTTCTGGTGTTGCGCGGCCGTGACAAGCCGTGGTCGGATGCCTTTTATCGCTCGCTCGCCCGGCAGACTGTGTTTCTGTCCCGCCGCTGGCGCACGGCCCGCCCCGGTCTGCCCCGGTTCGAGGCCTTGACCGGGATGATTTATGCCGGGTTGTCGTTGCAGGGGATGGATCGCCATGTGGCCCCCGCCATTGCGGCCCTTGCACAGGAATGCACCGCCCAGATTGACCCACGTGGCGGGTTGCCCACCCGCAATCCTGAGGAATTGCTGGAGGTGTTTACCCTGCTGACATGGGCCGCCGCCGCCATTACCGAAGCCGGCCAACAGCCCCCCGACCCCGTCATGGCCGCCTTGCACCGGATTGCCCCCACATTGCGTGCCTTGCGCCATGCCGATGGTGGCCTTGCCCGGTTTCATGGTGGCGGGCGCGGGATCGAGGGCCGGTTGGATGCCGCCCTTGCCGCGTCTGGCGTCAAGGATTGGCCCGATGAGGGGTTGCACATGGGGTTTGCCCGTCTTGCCGCAGGCCGCACCACCGTCATTGTGGACGCCGCCCGCCCCCCACAGGCCGAGGCCAGTTATGATGCCCACGCCTCGACCCTTGCGTTCGAGCTGACCTCTGGCCGCCGTCCGATGATTGTCAATTCCGGGTCCGGTGCCCGGTTTGGCGACGAATGGCGTCGCGCGGGTCGTGCCACCGCCAGCCATTCCACCCTTGCCATCACCGGGTATTCGTCGTCCCGGTTGGGCCTTGCGTCCCGGCTGAGCGGTTTCCGCCATGAATTGCTGGCCGAGGGCCCCGATACCGTGTTGGCCGAACGCAGCGTGTTGCCCGACGGGGTCCGGATCGAACTGGCCCATAACGGGTATCAGCGCACCCATGGTCTGACCCATGCCCGCACGTTTGATATGGCCGTGGATGGCCGCGCGCTGGCGGGCGAAGATTTGCTGACCACGTTGTCCGACGGTGACAAGGCCCGGTTTGACCGCGCGCTGGATGCTGCAGGTTTGAACGGTGTTCCGTTTTCCATCGCGTTCCACCTGCACCCGGAGGTCGAGGCCCAACTGGATCTGGGCGGCGCCGCTGTCAGTTTGACCCTGCGCAGCGGCGAGGTCTGGATTTTTCGCCATGATGGCAGTGCGCAAATGCGGCTCGACCCGTCCGTTTATCTGGAAAATGGCCGTTTGAAGCCCCGCGCGACGCAACAGGTGGTTTTAACTGCCCGCGCGATGTCCTATGCGACCCGCGTCCGCTGGTCGTTGGCCAAGGCGCAGGAAACCCCGATTTCCCTGCGTGATCTTGCCCCCGAAACCGGCGCGAACGGCGACGACGACTGATTTCTTATCCACCCGAGGGCCAAAAACATGACCGACCTGCACCCGATCCGCCGCGCCCTGTTGTCTGTGTCCGACAAGACCGGCCTGATCGACCTTGCCCGTGCCCTGCATGATCGCGGTGTCGAGCTGTTGTCCACGGGCGGGTCTGCCGCCGCGATCCGGGACGCGGGCCTGCCCTGCCGCGATGTTGCCGAGGTGACCGGGTTTCCCGAAATGATGGATGGCCGCGTCAAGACCCTGCACCCCCGCGTGCATGGTGGTTTGTTGGCTCTGCGGAGCGATCCTGCCCATGTGCAGGCCATGGCCGATCATGGCATTGCCCCGATCGACCTGTTGGTGGTCAATCTGTATCCGTTCGAGGCCACCGTCGCCAAGGGTGCCCCCTATGCTGACTGTATCGAGAATATCGACATTGGCGGTCCTGCCATGATCCGCGCCGCCGCCAAGAACCACGGGTTTGTTGCCGTGGTTGTCGATGTGCAGGATTATGCCCCGTTGCTGGCCGAGTTGGACGCCCATGACGGCGCGACCCGTCTGCCGTTCCGTCAGCGGTTGGCCCAGACCGCCTATGCCCGCACTGCCGCCTATGATGCCGCTGTCAGCACATGGATGGCCGCCGCCATTGCCGAACCCACCCCCCGCCGCCGCGTGTTTGCCGGCACGTTGGCCCAAGGGTTGCGGTATGGCGAAAACCCCCATCAGGCCGCCGCGTTTTACACTGATGGCACTGCTCGCCCCGGTGTCGCCACCGCCGTGCAGCATCAGGGCAAGGAATTGTCCTATAATAACATCAACGACACCGACGCCGCGTTTGAACTGGTGGCCGAGTTTGACCCCGCCCAAGGCCCTGCCTGTGTCATTGTCAAACATGCCAACCCGTGCGGCGTTGCCCGTGGTGCCACGATGCTGGACGCCTACAAGGCCGCGTTTGATTGTGACCGCACGAGTGCCTTTGGTGGGATCATCGCGTTGAACCAGACGCTTGACGCTGCCACCGCCGAGGAGATTTGCGGTATTTTCACCGAAGTCGTCATCGCCCCGGATGCCACCGAGGCCGCCCGCGCCGTGTTCGCCGCTAAAAAGAACCTGCGCCTGCTGACCACGGGCGCATTGCCCGATTCCCGTTCCCCTGTTCTGACCTATCGGCAGGTCGCGGGGGGAATGTTGGTGCAGGACAAGGATGTGGGCCATGTTGACCCCGCCGACCTGAGGGTCGTTACCAAGCGCGCCCCGACCGAGGCCCAGATGGCCGATCTGATGTTTGCCTGGACCGTGGCCAAGCATGTCAAATCCAACGCCATCGTTTATGTGCGTGACGGGGCCACGGTGGGCGTGGGGGCCGGACAGATGAGCCGCGTGGACAGCACCCGGATTGCCGCCCGCAAGGCGCAGGACATGGCCGACGCGCTGGGCTTGCCCGCCAGTCCTGCCGTGGGTGCCGTTGTTGCATCCGATGCATTTTTCCCGTTTCCCGATGGATTGCTGACCGCCGCCGAGGCCGGGGCCGTTGCCGTGATCCAGCCCGGCGGGTCGATGCGCGATGCCGATGTCATTGCCGCCGCCGACGAGGCCGGGATCGCCATGGTGTTTACGGGGATGCGCCATTTCCGGCACTGACCCCAACGATTGACCGCAAGGCCCCCATTGGGCCGAACAAGAGAAAGGCCGCTATGCGCCGCACGCTTTGGATCGGGTTCTGGATTTTTCTGATCGATCAGATCAGCAAATACGTCGTTGTCCATATGATGAACCTGCGCGAATTGGGCCGGGTCATTGTCTGGCCCCCGTTCATCGAATTCCGGATGGCATGGAATCGGGGCGTCAATTTCGGCCTGTTCGCCGAATACGACATGCGGTGGGTTCTGATTGTCATTGCTGTGGCCATCACGGGTGCCGTGTTGTGGTGGATGCGCAAGGGTGCCCCCCCCATGGCTCAGGTGTTCGCCGGGTTGCTGGTTGGCGGGGCCGTGGGCAACATCATTGACCGGTTGTTGTATGGCGCTGTGGCCGATTTTCTGAATGTGTCCTGTTGCGGGTTTGAAAACCCTTATGCGTTCAATGTGGCAGATGTTGCCATTTTCGTGGGTGCCCTTGGGCTGGTGGCGTTTGGCGGTGAGGAACCGAAATCGCCCCGCCGAAAGGCATCCAACAAGACCCCGTGACGCGCCCGCCCCCATGGGGTAGAACGGGGCGACAGACGAATGAGAGGCCCGATGCGCGCACGACTGATTTGTATTCTGGCGGTGGCCACCCTGACCGCTTGCAGTGGTCAGGACGGGTTGCGCGATGTTCGCAGTCTGACCGGTGGTCCCGATGAATTTTCCGTGCTGCCCACCCGGCCGCTGGACCTGCCCGCCGATCTGTCTGCCTTGCCCGCGCCCACGCCGGGGGCTGCCAACCGCACCGATGCCAACCCCGCAGGCGATGCCATTGCCGCCCTTGGGGGCGATGAGGCCGCAAACCGCGCCGGGGGTATTCCCGCCAGTGACGGCGCTCTTGTCAGCCGTGCCAGCCGGTTTGGCACCGATCCTGCCATCCGTTCCACCCTTGCCGCCGAGGATGCCGCGTTTCGCGCCCGCCGGTCCCGCCTCAGCATCCTGTCCATTCTGAACCGTGACCGGTATTTCCGCGCCTATGCCGCCCAATCGCTGGACGCTTATGCCGAATTCATCCGATTCCGGAATGTGGGTGTGCAGGTGCCATCGGCCCCGCCGCAAAACTGATCCCTGATCCATCCGGTTGTCACATCCCCGTTGATCTGCCTTGCGCCGGTTTGAAACCGGCATAGGTTGTTGCCCAGACTAACGGGAGAAATCGTTGATGTTGCGTAGATTGGCTGTCGCTGCCCTTGCCCTGATCCCCTTGCCCGCGCTGGCCGAGGAGGTGACCACTTATCGGTTGGACAACGGCATGGATGTGGTCGTGATCGAGGATCACCGCGCCCCCGTTGTTGTGCATATGGTATGGTATCGCAGCGGGTCCGCCGACGAACCCCCCGGTCAATCCGGCGTTGCCCATTTTCTGGAACATCTGTTGTTCAAGGCCACCGATACCCTTGCCGCTGGTGAATTGTCCGAAACCGTGGCCGCCAATGGGGGCAGCGACAATGCCTTTACCAGCTATGATTACACCGCCTATTTCCAGCGGGTCGCCGCCGACCGTCTGCCATTGATGATGCAGATGGAAAGCGACCGGATGAACAATCTGCGTCTGACCGAAGAAGATATCATCACCGAACGGCAGGTCATTCTGGAGGAGCGCAACCAGCGCACCGAAAACAACCCCGGCGCATTGGCCCGCGAACAGATCGCCGCCGCGCAATATCTGAACCATCGGTATGGCGTCCCCGTGATCGGCTGGAAGCACGAGATGGAGACCCTCAGCCTTGAGGATGCGTTGTCGTTCTATGACCTGTATTATTCCCCCAACAACGCCATTCTGGTCGTTGCCGGCGATGTCCAGCCCGCCGAGGTCAAGGCGTTGGCCGAACAGTATTACGGCGTGATCCCCGCCGAGGAAAACCTGCCCGACCGGTTCCGCCCCGAGGAGCCCCCGCAAACCGCCGCCCGCCGCATGACCTATGTCGATCCCCGTGTCGCCCAACCCTATCTGATCCGGTCCTATCTGGCCCCCGAGCGCGACAGCGGTGCCCAGACGGACGCCGCTGCGTTGGTGTATCTGGCCGAATTACTGGGCGGGTCGCCGTTCACATCCGCGTTGGGCGTCGCGTTGCAGTTTGACACCCAGACCGCCGTGTATTCCGGGGCCGGATACAGCGCGGATTCGCTGGACGACACCACGTTTTCGGTGTCGCTCGCCCCGTCCGAGGGCGTGACCCTGTCGACGGCCGAGGCTGCTATGGACGCCGTGATCGCCGATTTTCTGACCGCCGAGATTGACCCCGTTCAGTTGGACCGCATCCGCACCCAATTGCGCGCCGCCCAGATTTACGCCCGCGACGATGTGCAGGGGTTGGCCCGCCGGTATGGTGCTGCGTTGACCCAAGGGTTGACCGTGGAGGATGTGCAGGCCTGGCCCGCCATTCTGGAGGCTGTCACCCCCGACCAGATCAAGGATGTTGCCGCCCGCGTTCTGGACCGCCGCCAGTCGGTGACCGCGTGGATTGTGGCCAGTGACGAGGAGGCAAAGTGATGATCCGTTTTGCAATGACCGCTGCGTTCGTTTTGTTGGCCCCGGTCGCCCGCGCCGACGTCGCCATTCAGGAAATCACCAGTCCCGGTGGGATTGGCGTCTGGTTGGTCGAAGAAAGGACGCTCCCGTTTGTGGCGCTTGAGATTCATTTCGAGGGCGGGGCCAGTCTGGATGATCCGGCCAAACGGGGCGCTGCCAATCTGATGACCGCCTTGATCGAGGAAGGGTCCGGCGACATGGACGCCCGCACGTTTCAGGCCGCCCGCGAAGCCCTTGCCGCGTCGTTTTCGTTTGATGTGTATGATGACGGCATGACCGTATCCGCCACGTTTCTGACCGAAAACGCCGATGCCGCCGTTGCGTTGTTGCAGCAGGCGTTGACCCAGCCCCGGTTTGACGAGGACGCCATAGAGCGCGTCCGCGCCCAAGTGTTGTCCAATATCGCAAGCGAGGCCAAACGCCCCAATTCCATTGCTGGTGCCGTGTTCGACGCCGGTGCCTTTGGCGACCATCCCTATGGGTCGTCCGAGAGCGGCACCGTCGAGAGCGTCAACGCCTTGGGCCGCGATGATCTGATCGCGTCCCACGCCGCGTTGTTGGTCCGTGACCGCGCAGCGGTCAGTGCCGTGGGCGATATTTCTGCCGAGGCGTTGGGCGCAATCGTGGATGCCTTGTTGGCCGGTTTGCCCGAAACCGGCCCCGCATTGCCCAGCCGCGTGGAATTTGCCCTGACCGGCGGCATCGAGGTTGTCGATTTCGACACCCCCCAATCTGTTGCCTTGTTTGGTCATGCCGGGATTGAGCGCGACGATCCCGATTTCTTTGCCGCCTATATCCTGAATACCATTCTGGGCGGCACTGGCCCCCAATCCATCCTGATGGAGGAAGTCCGCGAGAAACGCGGTCTGACCTATGGCATTTATACCTATCTGGTGCCCAAGGATCAGACCGAGATGGTTCTGGGTACCGTTGCATCCGCCAATGACCGGATGGCCGAAACCGTGGAGGTCGTCCGTACCGAATGGGCCCGGATCGCCGCCGAGGGCGTCACCCAAGCCCAGTTGGACGCCGCCAAGACATTTCTGACGGGCGAATATCCGCTGCGATTTGATGGCAATGAAGAAATTGCCGGGATCATGGTGGGGATGCAGGTGACCGACCTGACCCCTGCCTATGTCGTGGACCGCAACGATTTCATCAATGCCGTCACACTGGCGGATGTAAACCGCGTTGCCGCCTATCTGCTGCAACCCGACGCGTTGCATTTCACCATCGTGGGCCGCCCCGAAGGGGTGGTGACCGGGCCGCTGCCGGGGCAATAACCGCCCTTTTGGAATCGCCCCCGGTCGTGCTATCCCTTGGGGTATGGCCATTACCGACCCCAACATATCCACCCGCCCGGTTATTCGCCAACTGGACGACGCCGCCATCAACCGGATTGCGGCAGGCGAGGTCGTGGAGCGTCCTGCCAGTGCTGTCAAGGAATTGGTTGAAAACGCCATAGATGCCGGGGCTACCCGGATTGACGTCGTGGTGGCCGATGGTGGCAAGACCCTGATCCGGGTGACAGATGATGGCTGTGGCATGGTCCCGGCCGATCTGCCCCTTGCCCTGTCCCGCCATGCCACTAGCAAGATCGACGGGACCGATCTGTTGAACATCCAGTCCTTTGGATTTCGCGGCGAAGCCTTGCCCAGTCTGGGCGCTGTTGGTCGTTTGACCATCACCAGCCGCGCCACGGGGTCCGAGGCCGCCATGCTGCGCGTGGCCGGGGGCCGGGCCGATCCTGTGCGCCCTGCCGCCTTGACCGCCGGCACCGTGGTTGAATTGCGCGATCTGTTTTATGCCACCCCCGCCCGGTTGAAGTTCCTGCGCACCGACCGCGCCGAGATGCAGGCCGTTGTTGATGTTATCAAGCGGTTGGCCATGGCCGAGCCGTTTGTGGGGTTCACCCTGTCGGATGTCAGTGCCGGGGACAGCCGCGTGGTGTTTCGCGCCGATGCCTTGTCTGGTGATTTGTTTGACGCCTTGCGCGGTCGCTTGTCACAGGTGATGGGCCGCGATTTTGCCGACAATGCCGTGCCCCTTGATGCCAATCGGGACGGTGTTCATCTGACCGGATATGCCGGGTTGCCCACCTATAGCCGGGGGGCTGCAGTTGCCCAGTTTCTGTTCGTCAATGGCCGCCCTGTTCGCGACAAGCTGTTGATTGGCGCGTTGCGCGGGGCCTATGCCGATTTTCTGAGCCGGGATCGTCATCCTGCTGCTGCCTTGTTTATTGATCTGGACCCCCAGTTGGTTGATGTGAACGTCCATCCCGCGAAATCCGAGGTCCGGTTTCGCGATCCTGCCGGGGTGCGCGGTTTGTTGGTGTCGGGTGTGCGCCATGCCTTGGCGGGGGCCGGGCACCGCGCATCTTCGACCGTGGCCGATGCCACCCTTGGCGCGATCCGTCCCGAAGGTGCCCGCCTATATCAGATGGACCGGGGCAGCGCGCGCCCCAGCTATACCGCCCGGTCCATGACGTTTCAGGCGCAGGCCCCGTTTGCCGGGGGACCGTTTGCCGGGTTTGCCGAGGCTGCCACATCTGCCCGGTTTGAAACCGTGCCCGATGCCGGGTCCGATCCGGGTGCCGAGCATCTGCCGCTGGGTGCCGCCCGTGCCCAAGTGCATGAGAATTACATCATCGCCCAGACCGCCACGGGCATGGTCATTGTGGATCAGCACGCCGCCCATGAACGGCTGGTGTATGAACGGCTCAAGCGGCAGATGGCCGAAAATGGTGTGCCTGCCCAAGCGTTGTTGATCCCCGAGATTGTTGAAATGGCCCCCGCCGATGCCGACCGACTGCTGGACATTGCCCCCGACCTGAGCCGGTTTGGTCTGACGATTGAACCTTTTGGCGGGGGGGCCATTGCCGTGCGCGAAACCCCCGCCCTGTTGGGCGAGGTCAACGCCGGGGCCATGTTGCGCGATATTCTGGACGAATTGACCGATCTGGGCGACAGCACCGCCGTTCAAACCCGGCTGGACGCCATTTTGTCCCGCGTGGCCTGTCACGGGTCGATCCGGTCTGGCCGCCGGATGCGCCCCGAGGAGATGAACGCCCTGTTGCGCGAGATGGAGGCCACCCCCCATTCCGGCCAGTGCAACCATGGCCGCCCGACCTATGTCGAATTGCGGCTGGCCGATATCGAACGCCTGTTTGGCCGCACATGATCCAGATTGGACAGACCCGGATTGATCTGACCGATCCCATGGTTGCCGGAGCTATCGCGCTGGCGCTGGTGTTGTTGCTGGTGGTGATATTGTTGTTTGTCGTTGTTGCCCGCGCCGGACGGTCCGCCCAAAGCGTGGATTATGTCGCGGGGCAGGTGGGCCGATTGGCGCAGGATGTTCTGGTGTTGGGGCAGGGACAGGCCCAGTTGGCCGGAAATATCCAGACCGTGAGCGATGCCCAGGCCAATGCCCAGGAGCGCGTTATCCAGACCATGGAAATCCGGTTGTCCCATGTCCAACAGCAGATGGCCGAACGGTTGGCCGACAATGCGTTGAATTCCGCCCGGTCATTGGCCGAGTTGCAGGAGCGGATGAAAGAGACCCTGACAGGGAGTTCTGAAAAGACCACCAAGAGCCTGACCCAGTTGCAGGAACGCCTTGCCACCATCGACCGCGCCCAGACCAATATCGAAAAGCTGTCGGGCGATGTGTTGTCGTTGCAGGATATCCTGTCCAACAAACAGCGCCGCGGCATGTTTGGCGAGATACAGTTGACCGATATCGTGTCCAAGGCGTTGCCGTCCGAAAGCTATGCCTTGCAGCACACCCTGTCCAACGGCAAGCGCGCCGATTGTCTGGTGCATCTGCCCAACCCGCCCGGACCCATTGTCATTGACGCCAAATTTCCGTTTGAAGCCTATGAAGCCTATGCCGCCGCCGAAACCAAGGATCAGCAGGCCGTGGCCTTGCGCCAGTTGGGGGCCGCCGTGCGCGTCCATATCAAGGCCATATCCGAGAAATACATCATCGAGGGTGAAACCGCCGATGGTGCCATCATGTTCCTGCCGTCCGAGGCCGTTTACGCCGAACTGCATTCCCGCCTGCCCGAGGTTGTCCGCGAGGGGTTCAATGCCCGTGTGTGGATCGTGTCCCCGACCACGTGCATGGCCACGTTGAACACGATGCGTGCCATTCTCAAGGATGCCCGGATGCGCGAACAGGCCGGCGAGATTCGCAAGGCGTTGCGCCTGTTGCACCGCGATGTCGAGATGATCGGCGAACGTGCTGGCAAGCTGGAAATCCATCTGCGCCAAGCCAGCGAAGATGTGTCCGGCGTGTTGACCGCCGCCCAGCGTGCCGGGAAACGCGCCGACCGGTTGGACAATTTCGATTTCGAGGAATTGGCCCCTGATGCCGAGAGTGCCGTGGTTCCGCTTGCCCCCGCGACCCCGCTGCCCTAGCCTGAATCCACATGAATATGGGGGTTTTGATGCGCGCAGTGTTGGCGATGGTGGTTTTGGCGGGCTGTGTCAGCGCCCCGATCATTCCCGAAAATCTGGACCTGTTGGCCGAAACCCGCCGCGATTTCGCCCAAGCCGTGCATGGTGCCCCATTGTCCGGCGGCCCGATTTCCATTGTCGTGGCCGAACGCGGCCAGATGCGCACCTATGCCTTGGCCCCGTGTGGCGGTGGCACGTCTGCCTGTGCCCCCGGTGGCCGCGCCGTTCCGGTGACCAAGGGCACCAGCGTCTGGCCTGATTACACGATTGTCGCGGGGGCCTACCGGGGGCGGACGTTCTTCCTTGTCCCCGGTGGGGACGGCGTCATGCGCCGCGACGGCGTTGACTATCCTTTGGCGTGGGAATGACCGTGCGGGGGGCCGCGATTGCCTTGATCGCCCTGACCGCCTGCGTGCCGGTGGAGGAGAACGTGGCCCCGCCCGGACCACTGGCCGCAGGGCAGACTGTCCGCATTGCCATTGACGGTGACGGCGTGTTGGTCAGTTTTCCACTGGTCGCCTGCGCCCGACCCAGCGGGTTGTGCGTGGATTGGCCCCAGTTTGACAGCCCCGAGGTTCAAACCGTGCCGGATGGCTATCGGTTTGAGGTGCCGGGGCAGGTCGCCGTTTACACCCTGAACCCAGACGGCACGGGGACGCTTGAAGCCCCCGAAACCGTTACCCCGCTGGTGTGGTTTCTTTAGATCCCGACGAACCGCTGTGCGATGCGCGGCATCAGGCCGTTGAACCGCAAGGGCGCGTCTGTTGCCGCGAGGCAGATGCAGGGCACGCCGTCATCCGCGACAGGTTTGTGATTGAGGTCTTCGTTCGCGACCTCGACATCGCCCACCCCGAAATGATCGGTGGCATCCCGGAACGCCCCTTGTAGCACGAGCGTCAGTTCAGTGCCCCGGTGCCCGTGGTCCGGCACGGCCACGCCGCCCGGAATGTGCAATAGCCGCACCGATGCCCCTTTGTCCGTCGCCAGAACCATCTGGCTGACGCCGCCGCCGATCTTGCGCCATTTCACCGCGTCCGCGTCGCCGCCCACATAGTCCCGCAAGGGGGCCGGGAATATCCCCGGTTTGGGGGCGGCCATGTGCGGTGCAACTGTGCGGCTGCGTCCAGAGATAAGCGCCATTGTCGCGGCAAGGCTGTCGTTTCCCATGGCTGCGGTGCCTGCGTCCAGCAGAACCTCGCCGCCCACGGCGTCGAATTCGACCATCCGCGCCCGGCAGTCGTCACACAGCGAAATATGCGTGGCCACGACAAGGCTGAAGCCTTCGGGAAGGGTTCCGGCCGAATAGCCCATCAGCAGGGCATCGGTGAGGTGGTGTTTGATGGTGTCCGTCATCTGTGTCGTCACTTCATGTTGTGGCGCAGTCGGTCGAGCGCCAGTCTGATTCTGGATTTGATCGTCCCAAGGGGCAGCCCCGTCTGGTCTGCGATTTCGCTGTGACTGAGGTCCCCGAAATACGCCTTGTTGATCAAATCCCGTTGCTTTTGAGGCAAGGCGGCGAGCGCCTCACCCAGTTGTTCCGTTTCCTGTTGGAGCGCCAGCGCGTCGGCCTGATCCGGGTCTGCCTCTGGTCCCCATGGCAGATCTTCGGGTTCTGGCCGCCGTTGTTTGCGGATCATGTCGATCCGCCGGTTCCGGGCGATGGTGAATATCCATGTGGATACGCTCGCCTTGGCCGGGTCAAACTGGTGCGCCTTGTTCCACAAGGTCGCCATCACTTCTTGGGCCACTTCTTCGGCCATGTCCGGGCTGCTGCCCGATTTCATCAGGAACGATTTCACCCGCGGGGCGAAATAGCCGAACAGTTCCGCAAACGCGCGGCTGTCATGTTGGTCACGGACCGCAGTAAGCTGCGCGACCCATGCCATCCGGTCCGATGTTTCTGAAGACTTCACGCGACGTTTGTCCAATACCAGTGTCGCCCCATCATAGGGCGGGTTTGCTGCGAGTGCATCCCCTTTGGTGCGTGGTGTTATCTGCATGAACATGACAAGAATACGCCGGGACACAGACGCCGGATCACTTTTTATGCCGCGGCGAAAGATCATCCGTTTGCCGATTGCAAGCGTAGAAATAACAACAGGCGGAAAACGGAGCAGGCAGGATGAGAGTGACGGCACACGCGGGGGCATCCCGCACGGTCGCAGTAATTGGTGCGGGGATATCGGGGATGGGCGCGGCCCACATGCTCGCCCGGGATCACCGCGTGGTGTTGTATGAGGCCGAACCTGCCATTGGTGGCCATGCCCGCACCCGGATGGCAGGTCGCACGGTGCAACAGCCTGTGGATACCGGGTTCATCGTGTTCAACTATGCCAATTATCCCCACATGGCCGATCTGTTCGCCGAACTAGATGTGCCTGTCGTCAAATCCAACATGTCGTTTGGTGCGTCTATTGACGGGGGCCGGATCGAATATGGTCTGGCCAGCCTGAACGCCCTGTTTGCCCAGCGGTCCAATGCCGCCAATCCCAAGTTTCTGCGGATGGTACGCGACATTGTGAAATTCAACGCCCAAGCCTTGGTCGCGGCGCAGGATCGCACCTTGACCGTCGCCGGGTTGATGGATGTCCTGCGGATGGGCGAGTGGTTCCGCAAGTATTATATCCTGCCGTTGTCCGGTGCCATCTGGTCCACCCCGGTGGAAAAGATCCTCGAATTTCCGGCCCATGCCATGATGACGTTTTTCCAGAACCATAACCTGTTGCAGGTGACCGGGCAGCATCAGTGGTATACCGTTGACGGGGGATCCCGGTCCTATGTCACCCGGTTGGAGGCCGATCTGGTCCGCCGCGGGGTCGATATTCGCGTCAAGTCCCCCGTGGCCGCTGTGCGCCGCACCCCCCAAGGGGTGCAGGTCAAGACATGGACCGACGAATGGCAGATGTTTGACGAGGTCATTTTTGCCACCCATTCCGATGACAGTCTGCGCCTGTTGGCCGATCCCACCCATGCCGAACAGGCCGTTCTGGGCGCGATCCGGTATCAGCCCAACCGCGTTGTCCTGCATTCCGACCCCGCCGTGATGCCCCTGCGCCGTCCGGTGTGGTCATCGTGGGTGTATACCGAGGCGGAGGGCAAGGCCACCGACCGGATCGACCTGACCTATTGGATGAATTCCCTGCAGCCGTGGCTGACGGGCGAGGATTTCTTTGTCACCCTCAATTCCACCCGCCCGATCCGCGAGGAGTTGATCTGGGACGAGGTGACCCTGCATCATCCCGTATACGATCTGGAGGCTTTGGCCGCCCAAGGCCAGATGGCCGCGATGAACGGATCGAACCGGACGTGGTTTTGCGGGGCATGGATGAAGAACGGGTTTCACGAGGACGGATTGTCCAGCGCCGTTGACGTTGTCCGCGCCCTGAACGCCATGGAGCGCATGGAGGTGGCCGCCGAATGATCGCCAGAGTCGATCATGACCTGATCGCCAGAGTCGATCATAACCTGATCGCCAGAGTCGATCATATTGCGGGCCAGACCTATCACGGTCGCCGGGGCGATATCAAAAACGCCTTTCGCTATTCGATCGACTATGTGCTGGTGGATGCCGAGGCCAAGGTGGCCGCCCCCGCCCTGTTTTCCCGCAATCGCGCCGGGGTGATGTCCCTGCACGACGTGGATCATGGCGGTCCGCCCAAGGCCGGGACGGGCCCCGCGTGGGTCCGCGACGTGCTGGCTGCCCATCAGATTGATCTGGCGGGCCGGATTGATTTGTTGGCCCAGCCCCGCGTGTTGGGTCATGTGTTCAACCCTGTGTCGTTCTGGTTGTGCCATGATGCCCAAGGCGTGCTGCGCGCCGTCATTGCCGAGGTCAGCAACACCTTTGGCGACCGCCATTCGTATCTATGTCACCACCCCGACCTGCGCCCCATCACCAAGGCCGAGACCCTGACCGCCCGCAAAATTTTCCATGTGTCCCCGTTTCAGGATATCGCCGGGGGGTATGTGTTCCGGTTTGATATTCGCCCCGAGGCCATCGCCATCTGGATTGATTTCAGCGCCGGAAAAGACGGGTTGATTGCCACCCTGACCGGCGACCGCCGCCCCGTCACCAACATGTCCATTTTGCGCGCCATCACCCGCCGCCCGTTCGGGTCCCGCCGGGTTCTGGTTCTGATTTTCTGGCAGGCCCTGAAGTTGAAGATCAAGGGCGCCTTGTATCGCCCCCGACCGTTGCCCCCGACCGACGAGGTGAGCCGGTGACCCCCCGTGCGGACCGTTTGCCCGCCTATACCTTGTATGGTGGTCTGTTGTCCGCTGCCGGATTGCCGATCTATATCTATGCCCCGAAATTCTATGCCGATACTTACGGTGTCAGCCTGACCGCGCTGGGGGCCGTGTTGTTCGGGTTGCGGTTGTTTGACGTGGTGCAGGACCCCGCGCTGGGTTGGATCAGCGAGCGGTTGGGCCGCGCCAAGGCGGGGGCCCTGACCATCGCCGCGATCCTGTTGGCCGCGTCCATGGTCGGGTTGTTCGCCGTGGTGCCGCCGATTGCCCCGCTGTGGTGGTTTGGTCTGACCATCACCGGGTTGTTCACCGCGTTCAGTTTCATGACCATCAATTTCTATGCCCAAGGGGTCGCCAAGGCCGCCACGTTGTCCGGTGGC
Source organism: Marivivens sp. (assembly GCA_041742255.1). GTDB lineage: Bacteria > Pseudomonadota > Alphaproteobacteria > Rhodobacterales > Rhodobacteraceae > JBGSIZ01. Next base: position 16,399 of record JBGSIZ010000152.1, read on the forward strand.
CACGTCCGTTTGGCCGCCTGGCGCGAAAGCGGGGCGTTGTTGGGCGTGTGTCTGGCCGCTGTGGCCCCGACCGTTCTGCTGGGCGTCGTG
>JBGSIZ010000153.1:0-1927 GCA_041742255.1 Marivivens sp.
AGGGCGGACATCCGTGGGGCAGGGGCGGGGGCATCGCCCGCCCCCCGCCCGGGCGGGGCCAATGCAACGGCCACCCCGGCAATCTGCACATGACACGGCAGGCGGTGCGGCCCGCTGTGACCAATGCCCGCGTCCATGGCAACAGGAACCTGTTCCACACGCACATCCGGGCGGGCTGTGGTGATGGTGACAAAGGATCCGACCACGGTATGCACAACGGCCACGGCCACGGACCCGCTATCCGGGTCCAGATCCAACAGCAACACATCGGTATCAACATCGGGGCCGATCGAGAAATGGGCCGTCTGCAGGTCAAGGCTCTGCCCGGCCTGCACCCCGTCGCGCACACTTAATGTCACGGACCGGGGGCCACTGGTGGCCTGCCCGATCCGCTGATTCATCCGGGCGGCGACCTGCACGGCATAGGCTTTGACGGTTTGCAGCTGGACAGCCTGAAACGGTATCGGGTCGGCATTGGTGCGGGCTGGAACCGGGGCAGGGCTGGGCTGCGGGGGCATCCTAGTTTCCCTTGAGCAAGTGGTTGGTGTCCTGCTGGGTGCGCTGGGCAATCGACCATGCGACCTGCCAATGGGTCATTTCGGAATAAAGACCCCGCAACCGGGCGGACACGCCGGCCAAGGGGTCGGCCACGGCATCCGTCTGCGTGTGGTCGCCTGAAACAACAGCGGACTTTTCTGCACCCACCGGGCCGTCACGGCCATTCATCACCCCAACGGTGTCTGCGGGTCCAGCCGGGGCGGCCCCCGGCAAACTCAACGCGCGGGACAACGCGGTTTCGACCCCACGGGACACGGCGTCGCCTTGCATCGCCATGCCCGCCTCAACCGGGTTTGTGACCCGGGCAAGGTCGGCACCCGCCCCCACTGCTGTCACGCTCAGATCGTCGGTGGCCATGGTGTCACCTTTCAGTCTTCGTTGATCTCGGATGCGGTTGACTTGGCAAATTTGATCACTTCGGAAAACAGGATCGCCTCCAGCAAGGCATCCTCCAGAAATGTTTCGTCGGCGGGGTCAAGCCCGGCAGCAGGGTCGGTCGGACCAGCGGGTGGGGGAACATCAGACATCGGTTTTCTCCTGTCAGGGGCAAGGGTCGCCGCAACGATGCGTTCGGCGGCCAGCCGACAGAAACCCGTGCCGATTACCCAGAACCCTGCGTAGACCCCGGTCTGGGTCATCACGGGCGCGGGGGGCTTTGCGTAGCCGCACACAGCATTCCGCGCGGCCTTGCGCACAGACCCGGGCGCGGGGCCGTTTCAGGTTGAACAGGTAACAAGGCCCGCGCACAGCGGGGCAAATTGACCCGGACCCAACAGGATACGGACACCGCCATGCCCGACACCGCCATGCCCGACACCGCCATATCCCGGAAAAATGCTGCGCCCACCTTGCGCGGTGGTGTCCTGTTCGGGGCGGCTCTGGCAGTGCTGGCATGGTCGGGGCCGCTTGCGGCGCGGCCTGATGACGGCACCACCGGCACACAGGCGGCGGCCATCGGCATCGACTACATGGTGCTGAACCAGCGGCTGCCGGACTTTGTGGACATGCTGGCGCGGGACACCGGCACCCGGATCGAAATGACCGAAAAGGTGCGGGGGGATCTGGTCCGCCAACGGATCCGGGGCAGCCTTGATGTGGTGCTGGAACAGCTGGCGATGGACCACGATCTGGACTGGTTCGCGTTCAACGGCAGCTATCATCTGTCCAACCGTTCGGAAACCGCAACGCGTCTCGTGCGGCTTGGGGCGATCCCGGCACCTGTGGCGAGGGCGGCGCTGGTGGAGGCGGGTCTCCTGACGGACCGGTTTCCGCTGCGCGAGGCGGCGAATGGCACGGTCGTGATCCTGTCGGGGCCGCCCCGGCTCTTGGGTCTGTCCGAAGGTTTGATCGAAAGCCTGGCACCCCCCGC
>JBGSIZ010000154.1:0-6441 GCA_041742255.1 Marivivens sp.
CATCCGCCCCCGCACGGTGGTCAGGCGCGGCAAAGTCGCGAACACATCCGCCGCCGCACAGCCCGACCCGATCACCAGACCCGCCGCCAGCAACACGTTTTCGGCCTGAAACCCGCCGATCAGCCCCAGCCGCATCATGTAGGGCCGCCCCTGCCAATCAAAGCGGAGTTCTTGCCCCGTGGCATCGAACCGCTGCCCCAACAGCCGCAACCGGGCGTCCGCCGAACGGCCCACGCCGATCACCTCTTGGCCCAATTCTTCGCACGCCATCGCGACCTCTGGACCGCGCGGGTCGTCAAGGTTGATGACCGCCACGCCGTCTGCGGGGAGGACGCGGGAGAAAAGACCCATCTTGGCCTCGAAATAGGCGTCAAACGTCTTGTGATAATCAAGGTGGTCTTGGGTAAAGTTGGTGAAGCCCGCCGCCGCGAGCAGAACACCGTCAAGGCGGCGTTGGTCCAGACCGTGGCTGGATGCCTCCATCGCCAGATGGGTCACGCCTGCCTGTTCTGCCTGTGCCATGACGCGGTGCAGGGTGACCGGATCGGGGGTGGTGTGGCGCAGGGGGTGGGTCCACGCCCCTTCAACCCCGGTGGTGCCGATATTGACCGCCGACAAGCCCAGGTCCATCCAGATTTGCCGACAAAACGTGGACACCGAGGTTTTGCCGTTGGTCCCGGTGACCGCAACCGCAACGCCCGGATGCGCCCCGAACCACAACGCCGCCGTTTGCGCCAATGTTTGCCGCGCGTCCTGTGCCACCACAAGCGCCACATCCGTTCCGGCCAAGGCCGCAGCGGCAAGCGTCGCCCCCGCACTGTCGGTCAGGACGGCCACAGCACCCTGTTGCACGGCGGTATCCACATAGGCCGCCCCGTGCGCCTGTGACCCCGGCAAGGCCGCAAACAGGGTGCCGGGCCGCACGTCTCGACTGTCTGCGGTCAGGTGGGTGACGATGACGTCCCGCGCCCCCTGCGCCCGCAGGCCCAGCCCCGAAAGCGTGTGTGTGATTTGCCCTGTCGCCCGCGCCATGCCGCCCCCGGTGCCTGTCTGTTCAGTTGGAGGTGAGTGTTACACCGCTGATTGCAACAGGCGCAACATCTGGCCGCAGCCCCAGCAAGGGTGCCACCCGCCGGATCATTTCGGCGGCCACGGGCACGGCTGTCCAGCCTGCGGTGCGGCGCGGTTCGGTGCCTGATGTGTCTTCTGGTTCGTCCAGCGTGACGATCAGCACATAGCGCGGGTCGTTGGCCGGAAACAGGCTGGCAAAGGTCGCGATGACCCTTTCATCATAATATCCACCGCCCGGTTTGGGTTTGTCGGCGGTCCCGGTTTTACCCGCCACCTGATACCCCGGCACCTCGCCAAAGGATGCGGTGCCGCGCACCACCACTTGCCGCAGCATGTCCACCGCGGCCTGTGCCGTTTCGGGACGCATCACGGCGGGGCCTGTCACCGGCCCGTCTTGGCGCAACAAGGTGGGCAGCACCTGTCGCCCGCCATTGGCGATGGTCGCATAGGCCGACGCAAGGTGCAGCGGCGACGACGACAGCCCATGCCCGTAGGATATGGTCATCGTCGAAATTTCCGACCAGTTGCGCGGATACAAGGGCGCACCCGTCGGGGCCTCGATCATCTCGACAGGGGTCGCCGCGAGGAACCCGAGTTGCCCCAGAAAATCGCGTTGCCGGTCCGCCCCGATTTGCAGCGCGATGCGCGCGGTCCCCACGTTGGAGGATTTCACGATCACGTCTGTCACAGTGTTTTGCGCGCCATAGTTGTGGAAATCCCGGATCCGGAACCGTCCCCACGTCAGCGGCCCCGATGTGTCCACCATGGTTTGCGGATTGACCAACCCAAGGTCGAGCGCCTGCGCGATTGCGAAAATCTTGAACGTGGAGCCCAGTTCATAGACCCCCTGCACCGCCCGGTTGAAAATCGGGCTGTCGGACTGGTCGCCCGTGGTCAGCGGACGGGGCCGGTTGTTGGGGTCGAAGTCCGGCAAGGACACCATCGCGATGATCTCGCCCGTGCGCACGTCCATCAGAACCGCGGCGGCCCCTTTGGCGTTCATGAGCATCATGCCGCCCTGGAGAACCGTTTCGGCGGCGGCCTGCACCGTGAGGTCGATGGACAGTTCCAACGGCGCGCCTTCATTGGCGGGGTCGCGCAGAAAGTCATCGAACCGCTTTTCCACGCCCGCCACGCCGATCACCTCGGCGCTGTCCACGCCTTCGCGTCCGAAACTGGCACCGCCAAGGATGTGACTGGCCACAGGTCCGTTGGGATAAAGCCGCATTTCGCGCGGCCCGAACAACAGCCCCGGATCGCCGATGTCATGCACCGCCTGCATCTGTTCCGGGCTGATCTGTTTGCGAATCCACAGGAATTTGCGGTCGCCCGTAAAATCCGCCAGCAGACGGTCCCGGTTCAGTTCGGGGAAAATCACCGCCAGTTCATCCGCCGCGCGCGCCGGGTCGATCATTTCGGGCGGTTGGGCATATAGCGCATAGGTGTCAAAGTTGGTCGCAAGGATGCGCCCGTTGCGGTCCACGATATCCGCCCGTTGCCCGATGATCGGGTTGCCCGCCGCAACCGCGCGGGGTTCCACGGGGTCCGTGCCCGCGATCGTGCCCATCTTGACCCCGATGGCCCCAAACGCGCAGAAAAACACGACCCCCAGCACGATGAGCCGGCTTTCTGCCCGCCGCCGCGCCCGGTCGTTGATCTGGTCATGACGCGCGCGTTTGTTCTCGGCCTCGATATGGGCGGGGTCCTGACCCTCGGCGCGGGCGCGCAGGATACGGGCCAGCGGACGCAGGGGGGTGCGGGTCGTCATAGCGGGTCCTCGGTGGTTGATGGCGCGCCATCGCTGGACACCTCGACGGGGTCGGTGATCGGCAACAGGTCCGGCAAGGGATAGCTGATCTGGTCCACGCGCCCGAACCCTTCGGGCATCAGAGGCAAGAGGCCCAGACGGTCAAAGTTGATCTCGACCAGATCCCGCAACCGGTCCGGCCGGTTCAGATAGGCCCATTCGGCATTGAGGATATTGAGCCGCTGATGCCCCGCCCCGATGCCCGTGTGCAGCGCCCGCACCTCGCGGATGGCGGCCTGCGTCGCGTAGTTTTCGTGATAGGCCCAGAACCCCAGACCCACGACGGCCATCGCCGTCAGAACATAAAGAATACCGCGCATTCTATTTGTCCCCCTTGCGCATGGGCATGCCCAGCGATGCCCGGTCCACAGATGCGGCGGGGGCGTCCGTGCGCCGCCCAACCCGGAGTTTGGCCGACCGTGACCGCGGATTGGCGGCGAGTTCGTCGTCGTCCGGTCCCACCGCCTTGCGCGTCACGATGTCAAAGCCTGCCACGATTTTATCGGGCAGGGGCGCGTGGCGGCTGACCGCCTGCCCGCCGCCCGACCGCGCCTGAAAGAACCGTTTGACCATCCGGTCCTCGACCGAATGAAAGGTCACGACCGACAGAAGACCGCCGGGACGCAGCGCCCGTTCCGCCGCCATCAACCCCGCCGCCAGTTCGCCGTATTCGTCATTGACCGCGATGCGCAGCGCCTGAAACGTCCGGGTCGCCGGGTGGCTTTGGCCCGGTTTGGACCGGGGCAGACAACCTTCGACCAACCGCGTCAGTTGCAGCGTGCTGGTCACCGGGCGCGCCGCCACGATGGCCCGCGCGATCCGGCGGCTGGCGCGTTCTTCGCCATAAAGATAAATGATATCCGCGAGGTCGCCCTCGTCCATGGTGTTGCACAGATCGGCTGCCGTTTCGCCCGACTGGCTCATCCGCATGTCCAGCGGCCCGTCCCGCATGAACGAAAACCCCCTGTCGGCGATGTCCAATTGCATGGACGACACCCCCAGATCGAGCGCCACGCCGTCCAGATCGGTGCCATAGGTGTCAAGCTGCGAAAACGTGCCCTCGACCATGTCGATCCGGTCGCCATAGGCCCCGGCCCAAGGGGCGGCCATCTGGAACGCCAGCGGGTCGCGGTCCACCGCGATCACCCGCGCGGCCCCTGCATCAAGCAAGCCGCGGGTGTAGCCGCCTGCCCCGAATGTCCCATCCAGCCAGACACCGGACACCGGTGCCACGGCCCGCAACAGCGGGCGCAGCAGGACGGGCACATGGGCAGATGGATCTGGGAGCGCGGCAGCGGACGACATCGCCTAGGTTCCCCCAAGGATGCTGAGCGGGTCATAGCCGTCCGGCATTTCGGCCAGCCATGCGTCGATGTCTTCTTCGACTGTCGCCTTGAAGGTGTCGGATTTCCACATCTCGAAATGGTCGCCCATGCCGCGGAAATACACATCCCCTTCTTCGATGCCCAGTTTCTGGCGCATCCGCAGCGGCAGGATGATCCGCCCGTCGCGGTCCACATCCAGTTTCTGGCTTTGGGTGATCATGACGTGGCCCAGCCGTTTGCGGTCCGGTGACCCAAGCGGCAATGCGTTGATCCGCGCCACGATGCTGTCGTGCTGCTGGACCGTAAAACTGTGAAGTGAATCCTTGAGGTGTTGACCGTAGACGACGACCAGACGCGGCGTCAGTAGTTCGGTCCATGCGGGATCGCCGCCTTCGAGCGTGCGGCGATAATCGGCCGGGACGGACATCCGCCCCTTCCGGTCCACTTTCTGGACGTGTTCGCCTGTAAACGCCTGAACCACTGTCCCGCGGTCCCTTCTGTCAAAACCTGCCCCGTTGAACCGAACCCCGGAAAGGGAAACGGCGGATCGAGCTGCTGCCACTGCTCGATCCGCCGCCCTCGTCCCTTTCGGGATGTCCGACTGCGCGCGCCACCTGGGGGGATGTCTGCTCGCTCGCGCGCCGGATCTCTTTTTAAGAAGAAGGCGGGTGCCTGTATGAACCTGCTTTTTGCCGGTGGGGTTCTATTGCCCCGATTGATCGTGTTCCCGTCGTCTTCCGATGACCAATGAATGCCTGTTGAAGCGGGTTCTGGCAACAACTTTCTGGAACCTGATGGAACTAGATGGTGTTTTTCGGACTCCTCCAGATCAACCCCTAGGGCTGTCGTTGCCGTAGCGGAACACATTGTTGCGATATCGGCGCGAATGGACACAAGATGTAGATGGACCAGCCCGCGCCCGGCAGGTTCCATGTGGTTCAGGGAATTTTGTAACAAGGGGGCCGGGTCATCCGGAATGTCCCGGATGTTCTTGCTTTACCCCAACAAATCAAGGCTTTTCACGCCGAATCACGCCCCGGTGATTCGCGTTTTGGCGTCAGGGTCCATCCAGTTCCATGGATACCCCCATCAGGTTCCAGACGACGGGCCGTCAGGCCACAGGAGCCGCGTCAGGTGCCAGCCATTTGTAAAGGACATAGGCATCCACCAACCCATCCTGCGGGTGGTTGAACGCGCGCGGCAGATGCCCGACCGTGTCGAACCCCAACCGATGCCACAGCCGCAGCGCCCCGGTGTTGGTCGCAAGGACAAAGTTGAACTGCATCGCGGCATAGCCCAGCGCGCGGGCCTGATCCTGTGAGTGGCGGCACATCGCCTCGGCCACGCCTTGGCCGCGCGCCGCCTGTGCGGTGATATAACCGCAGTTGCACACATGCGCGCCGCCGCCCGCCTGATTGGTGCGGATGTAATAGGTGCCGACGATTCCGGTTTCGTTTTCCGCGACAAAGGTCGCGCGCGGGGCGTCCAGCCAATAGGCGAGCGCCGCTGTTTCGCTGATCCGTATGTCGATGGCATAAGTGGTGCCGGCCCGGAACACCGGCCGCAGCAGCGCCCAGATCGCCGGGCCATCCCCCGGTTGCGCCGCCCGGATCCGAAGGGTCATGCCATCCCGCCGTCGATCAACCGCTGCGCCAATACGCCATACGCCTGCGCCATGGCGCTGTTGCCCGCCGCAATCGGCACGCCCGCATCCCCGCCCAGCCGGGTGTCAAGGTCCAGTGGCAGCGCCCCAAGGAACGGCAGGCCCATCGTTTTCGCCTCGGTTTCGACCCCGCCATGGCCGAACAGGTGCGCCTCGTGGCCGCAATTGGGACAGATATAGGTGGACATGTTTTCGATCAGGCCCAGAACCGGCGTGTTCAGCGTCTTGAACATATCAAGCGCCTTGCGCGCATCCAAAAGCGCCACATCCTGTGGCGTGCTGACCACGATGGCCCCGGTGAGCTGGGTTTTCTGGCACAGCGTCAGTTGCACATCGCCCGTGCCGGGCGGCAGATCGACCAGCAGCACGTCCAGATCGCCCCATGCCACCTGCCCCAGCATCTGTTGCAGCGCCCCCATCAACATCGGGCCGCGCCAGACCACCGCTTTGGCCGGGTCCATCATCAGGCCGATCGACATCATGGTCACGCCGTGCGCCTGCAGGGGAATGATCGTCTTTCCATCGGGGGACGCCGGTCGCGCGCTGACCCCCATCATGCGCGGCTGGCTGGGGCC
>JBGSIZ010000155.1:0-3284 GCA_041742255.1 Marivivens sp.
CCGCCGCCCAGGGCCGGACCCGCAGCCGGAATGCGACCAGCAGCACGTCCGGGTCCGCCTGTGGATAGCCGAACGCCTGCAGATCACGCAGAAAATCTCCCGGCCTCGCCGGCTTGGGCCACACCGCCAAGCCTGCAAGCGCCAGCCTGCGCCAATCGAACCGCCCGCCCGGGTCCACCTTGCGCCCCGGTGCCATGTCCGAATGGCCGATCACCCGTTCGGGCCGGATATCCCACCGCGCCATGATCCCCGCCAACAGGGTTTCCAGCGCCCGCATTTGCGCCGCCGCAAAGGGTGTGCTGCCCAGATTGGCCAATTCGATCCCGATGGAGTGGGAATTCACATCCGTGACCGCCCCCCAGCGCCCCGCGCCTGCGTGCCATGCCCGCATGGTTTCGGGCACCAGCGCCAGTACCGCGCCCTGTTCGGACACCAGATAATGCGCCGATACCGGGGTGCCGCCGTTGTCCGGGTCGCACAGGACCCGCGCCGCCGCCGCACAACTGGCCATCGCCGTATAGTGGATCACCACCATGTCCGGACGGTCCACGCCCCGGCGCGGACCAAAGTTTTCAGACAGATAGACCGGCCCGGTCAGCCCCGCACCGCCGCAATGAACGGTGCCGGGTCCCAGCCGCAGGCAAAGCCGTCCCCGTCAGGGTCAATGCCCATGGTGTCCCGGTCCGGTCCGCCACGGGACAGGAAATCGCGCTGTGCCTCGTCGGGGGTGCGGTATTTGGCGCAGTTGCGTTGAAACCGCCCTTCGCCCGACAGCCGCAGGCGGGAATACCATTCCTGTCCTTTGCGGTTGGGCGCGCTGATCGCGTATTCCACGATGTTTGGTCCGGTGTCCCCGGTGCGCGTGGGCAAGGCGGTGGGCTGGATCACCTCGAATTGGGCCGCCTGCTGCGCCCGGCGTTCCGCGTCTGACGCGATGGTTTCCCGACCCGCCACGGCGTCAAAATCCTGTTCGTCCGAAATCGTCGCGTTGGCGTTGTTGCCGTTATACAGGCCCGCCGGGGCCTGTGTGGCGTTTGCCCCGGCAGGCAAAGGCAAGGTGGTGGCGTTGGATGGAAAAGGTTGCGGGGTGGCCCCGATCCCTGCTGCCGCAAGGTCCGAGGACGGGATTGCCGCCGTCGTCACCGGGGCCGCGCCGGGCAGGATGCCACCCGCCGCAATCTGACCCGAAGGGGCCAGACCCGCGTTCACGCCCGCCTCGCGCTGTGCGCGTTCCAGTTCATAGCGGCTGTAGTCGTCAAATCCGACGCCTTGCCCACTGTCGGGCACGCTGCTTGCGCAGCCCGCAAGCACCAGCATCGCCGCCCCGATCACCCCAAACCTGTTCACTGCACATCCCAGCCTTTTGCCTGTCATGACGTCAATAATTACCACCACTTCGGCGGTTTGGCTACAAAACCCGCCGCACGTTCCAGTGTGTAGGCGACGTTCAGCAGGTCCGCCTCTTCCCACGGACGCCCGATGAGTTGCAGGCCCAGCGGCAGCCCCGCCGCGTTCAACCCGGTGGGAACCGCAATCCCCGGCAGCCCCGCAAGGTTGACCGTCACGGTGAACACATCGTTCAGATACATCTGGATCGGGTCCGCGTCCGTCATATCCCCAAGGCCGAACGCTGCAGAGGGCGTGGCCGGCGTCAGGATCGCATCGACCCCGGCGGCAAAGGCCAGATCAAAGTCCCGTTTGATCAGGGCCCGGACCTTGCGCGCGCGGTTGTAGTAGGCGTCATAGAACCCCGCCGACAGCACATAGGTGCCGATCATGATGCGGCGCTGCACCTCTGGCCCGAACCCTTCGGCGCGGGTTTTTTCATACATTTCGGTGATGCCGTCGCCCGCCGACAGTTTGGCCCGGTGCCCGAACCGCACCCCGTCATAGCGCGCGAGGTTGCTGGACGCCTCGGCAGGCGCGATGACGTAGTAGGCGGGGAGCGCGTATTTGGTGTGCGGCAGCGAAATATCGGTGATCGTGGCCCCGGCGTCCCGCAGCATGGCGGTGCCGTCGGACCACAGTTTTTCGATCTCGGCGGGCATCCCGTCCATCTGGTATTCGCGCGGAATGCCGATGGTCTTGTCCCGGATATCGCCGGTCAGGGCCGCCTCGAAATCGGGCACGGGGATGTCGGCAGACGTGCTGTCGAGCGGGTCATGCCCCGACATCGACCGCAGCAGGATCGCGCAGTCGCGCACGTCGCGTGCCATCGGTCCCGCCTGATCGAGCGAGGACGCAAACGCCACGATGCCCCAGCGGCTGACCCGGCCATAGGTTGGTTTGATGCCCGTCGTGCCCGTAAACGCTGCCGGTTGCCGGATCGACCCGCCCGTGTCGGTGCCCAACGCCCCCAGACACAGATCCGCTGCCACCGCCGACGCCGACCCGCCCGACGATCCACCAGGCGTCAATTCACGGTCATCACACCGCCAGGGGTTCACTGCTGGGCCATAGCAGGACGATTCGTTGGATGATCCCATGGCGAATTCGTCCATGTTCAACTTGCCCAGCATCACAGCCCCTGATGCGAACAGCTTGTCTGTCACGGTCGATTCATATTCAGGGCGAAAGCCACGCAGGATGTTCGATGCCGCCTGCGAAGCCACCCCGCGCGTGCAGAACAGATCCTTGATCCCCAATGGAATGCCGTTCAGGCCGGGCGCGTCCGCGCCACGCCGCACATCGGCCGCGCGCGCCTGATCCAGTGCAATCTCGGGCGTCTTGCGGACGAACGCGCCCAGCGTATCGCCTGCATCCATCGCCGTCAGGCAGGCCATGGTCAGATCGACCGCCGTCAGATCGCCCTTGCGCAACGCGTCGCGCGCATCGGCAATAGTCAGTTCGTTCGCGTTCATTCGACCACCTTCGGCACGGCAAAAAACCCTTCGCGGGCATCCGGCGCATTGGCCAGAATCTGCGCCTGCAAGCCGCCATCGGTGACCACGTCCGCGCGCCGCGTCAGGCGCATGGGCGTGACGGATGTCATCGGCTCGACCCCCGTCACGTCCACGGCGTTCAACTGCTCCATGAACGTCACCATGCCCGACAGTTCTTCGGCCAGTGCGGGCAGATCGCCTTCATCCACCCGGATGCGGGCCAATTTCGCGACCCGGCGCGCGGTTTCAACGTCAATGGCCATCGCCCAGCCCCTTTTATCCAAATCGCGTTTGGTTTAGCGCCGCAGACCCTGCCGCGCAACCAGATGCCTGCGGTACACTTCGATCATCCAGCCCAGCATCACGGCGTTCAACAGATGCCACAGGAAATGCGTCCCCACC
>JBGSIZ010000156.1:0-4130 GCA_041742255.1 Marivivens sp.
ATCAGGCCAAACAACGCCAGCGACAGCGCGACAGCCCCCACCGCAGGTGTCCGCATACCACGGGCGCGCAGGGCACGGCGGGCGGCAATCGTGTGGCGGCTGATGTCCTGCTGCACGGCGATCAAGGCGGGCACGACGAACAACACCAACACCATCCCAAACGCCAACCCGTAGACAAGAGTGATCACCGTGGGCTTCAGAAACTCGGCCTGACTGGACCCTTCATACAACAGCGGGGCCAGCCCCAGCACGGTCGTGGCGGTGGTCAGCAAAACGGCGCGCAACCGGTCGGTGGCACCGTCAATGATGGCGGGAAACAACCCACGGTCCTTGGCATAACTGTCGATGGTGGTGACCAGAACGATACTGTCGTTGATGATGATCCCCACCATCCCCAACAGGCCCACGACGGTGAACAGGCTCATGGGAATACCCCACAGGTTATGGCCGTAAATGGTGCCAACAAGGGCAAAAGGGATGATGGACATGACAACCATCGGGCGGGTCCAGCTCGCGAATATCCACGCCAGAACCAGATAGATCCCCGTCAGAACCATGATCAGACCGGTCCGGGCATCGGCCAGAAAATCCTGTTCCTGCTGGCTCAATCCGCCAAGATCGGCACCGACACCAAACCGGCTCTCGATATCGGGCAATATCTCCTCGGCGATCACGCGCTTGACCTCGGTGGCGCGGTCGGCATCGGCATCATCCAGATCGCCGGTGACAGACAACTGAACCACGCCGTTCTCGCGGCGAACGGTTGAAAATCCGGTCTGCCGTTGAACACTGACAATGTCGGCCAGCGGGACATAGACGCCACCGGGGGACCGCATCAGGGTGCGATCCAGAAAATCGGCGGTCATCTCGGCGGCGGGCAGTTCAACGCGGATCGTGGCGGACCGGGGACCATCGGGAAAACTGGCGGCCTCGATCCCGCCCAGCGTCTCGCGCAGGCTACGGCCAAGGGCGTCAATCGTGAACCCCAACGCCTGTCCTTGGGGGGTCAGATCCAGGATCAACTCCTCCTTGTCATAGGCCAGCGTATCCTCCAGACCAGACACCTCGGGGAACCGGGCCAACCCGGTTTTCAACGCCTCTGCGGCAGATTTCAGACCTTGGGCATCGGCCCCGAACAAATCCACCTGCAACGAATTGCCACCGGGGCCAGCGCCCCAACTGCGGAAACTGACGGTTTCGGTCAACGGATGCTGGCGGACGCGGTCCTGCAACGCGGTGACAAAATCGGTCGAGGAATAGGGGCGGAAATCCGAATCGATCAACTCGATCGTGATAGCGCCCAGCAGATCGGCCGATTTACCCTCGACCCCGGACAACCCCCTGCCCGAATTGCCACCAATCTCGGCAATGACAAACGCCAGCGGGTTGGCGCCATACTCGGCCTCGTATTCGGCGGCAAGCTCTTCGGTGGCGCGCTGCATTTCCTGCATCATGGCGATGGTATCGGCGCGGGTGGCGTTGGGCAGCATGGCGAAATTGCCGCTCACCTGCCCCTGTTCGGGGGACGAGAAAAACCGCCATTGCACATCACCCCGGATGAACAACGCGGCCTGACTGGCAAGGATCAGCAACGCGCCCGCCAGAACCGGATACCGGGCCCAGATGACGGCGGCCATGAACGGGCGAAAGGCCGCGCGTTGAAACCACGCAAACCCTTTGTTCACTTGGCGGGACGGCCAATCATACCACGGATCGCCTGCGGATTTGGCCAGACTGTGGGCCATGTGATTGGGCAGGATCAGAAAACACTCCAGCAAACTGGCAGACAGCACCACGATGACGGTGAACGGAATATCGGCAATCAGATCGCCAAACCGGCCCCCAATGACCACAAGACCGAAAAACGCGATGATGGTGGTGATGGTGGACGAAAACACCGGGCTGAACATGAACCGGGCGGCGTTCTCGGCGGCCTGTTCGGGGGGTTCCTTCAGGATGCGATAGCGAAAATCGGCGTGTTCGCCGACCACAATGGCATCATCCACGACGATGCCCAACGTGATGATCAGGGCAAACAGGGAAATCATGTTGATCGTCAATCCGGCGGCATACATCAACGCAATCGCCATCAGCATGGACACCGGGATACCTGCGGCGACCCAGAACGCGGTACGGGCATTCAAGAACAGAAACAGCAGGACGACGACCAACGCCAACCCTTGGGCACCATTGCTCAAAAGGATATTCAATCGGCCCGTGATCTGTTCGGCGCGGGTGTTGAACAGGTCCACGACAACGCCGTCGGGCAACGTGGCCTCGACCTCGTCGGCGGCTTCTTCCACGGCGCGTTGCAACCCGATGGCGTCGCCTTGGGCGGTGCGGTTCACCCGGATCTGAATGGCGGGATTGTCGCCCACGAAAAACGCGCGGTTGCGGTCGGCACCATCCACGCGGATCGCGGCAACCTCGCCAATGGTCAGGGTGGTGCCATCGGCATCCGACCGCAGGACAATGGCGGCAATCTCGTCGGCGGTGCGCTTTTCCACGCCGGTGCGGACACGGGCGGACCCGGCAACATCGCCGGCCGGGCTGGCGGCGGCCTCGGCGGCAATGGCATCGGCAATCTGGCGCAGCGTGACCTCGTGTTCGATCAATGACAGCGACGTGACCTCGACCACGGTGGACGGGGCGGCGACACCTTGGATGACGGCCTGCGTCACACCCTTGGCAAACAGGCGGGCGACCATTTCATCGGCGAACCGGGCCAGTTGATCGACCCCGACGGGGCCGGTGATGACAACATCGGTAACGCGGTCGGACCATGTGCCGCGCCGGACCTCGGGGGTTTCAGCCTCCTCGGGCAAGGTGCGGATGCTGTCCACGGCCAATTGGATATCCTTTTCGGCGCGCTCCATGTCGTGGCCGGGTTCAAATTCAACCGACAGGCGGGCGCTGCCTTCGCTGGACCGGGCGGATGTGGCGGTGACACCGTCCACGGCCAGCAAAACAGGGTCAAGGATCTGGACTATGGCGCGGTCCACATCCTCGGGTCCGGCACCGTCCCACGCCACGGACACGCTGATTTCATCCACGATGACATCGGGGAAAAACTGGGCGCGCATCTTGGGCATGGCTGTCAACCCAGCGGCGAGCATCAGCACAAGGATCAGGTTCGCCGCCGTCGCATGGCGGGTGAAATAGGACAGGATGCCGCCTGCCATGGCTTAACCCCCCATCCGGGATTCGATCCGGGCCACGGTTTCGGCGGGGACTTCGTCCTCTTGCAACTGAACCAGAATGCGGGCCTTGGCATCATCGGGCATCCGGCTGCCCTCGACAAAGGCAACCAACCGGGCGCGGCGGTCGGCATCCAGCTTGACGGTTTCAGGCACGGCGGTTTCAGGAACGGCGGCATCGGGCACCACTGCGGCCTCTGCACCCGGCACGTTCGGCTTTACCTTGATCCCGGCCCCCAACAGCGGGGTGCGCTCGGCAACAATCTGGCGTCCGGCAACAGGGGCGGCCACGATGATGACGTCATCTTCCTGACGGCGCAAAACCTCGACGGGCACGGCCTCCAGCCGATCCTCGGGGCCCAGCGCCAAAACGGTGCCATCGGCGGCGACAGCGGCGGCCGGAACCAAGGCAACGTCGGTCAACGCAGGTTCGGCCACGCGAACGGTGACAAAATCACCGGGGCGAAATCCGGGGGCGGTTTCAATGGCGGCGAACAACTCCCGGCCGGTCTGGCCGGCACCCACGGCGGCACTCTCGCGGACAATCCGGCCCGTGGCGCGAATATCGATCCCCGACACATCCAGCGACACGGTGACGGGCAATTCGGGCAATGATCCGTCTGGGGCCAACAGGCGGGCATACTGGGCGGTGGACAACCGGAACGACACCTCAAGGTCGGACGGGTCGATCAATTCGGCAAACTGTTCGTTGGACGACAACCGGCCCCCCGGCAACGCGGTGACATTGGCAAACGTGCCATCGAACTGGGCGAACACCTGCGTTTGGGCGGCGGTGCGCTCGGCCTCGGCCAGATCAATCCGGGCGCGGGCCAGCGATGTATCGGCCTGATCGCGACGGGCTTCGGCCTGTGCCAGCGATTGACGGCGGGACAACACGGCAGCGGCAGCAGCAGACAGGGCAAGGTCGGCGGC
>JBGSIZ010000157.1:0-15064 GCA_041742255.1 Marivivens sp.
CGGCCATTGCCTTCGAGGACAGCCGCAACGGCATGCTGTCGGCGCGGGCGGCGGGGCTGGCGGTCATCGTGACGCCGTCAACCTATTCGGACGACGACAACTTTGCCGAAGCAACGCTCGTTGTGCCGGACCTGACCGCCCTTGGCGGGCTGGACCGGATCGCGGCCCTTGCACAGCATCACGCCGACACGTCCGGCATTTCAACACCCTGAAAGGATCACCATGGGGGCTATCGTCTTTGACCTTGACGGCACGCTTGTGGACAGCGCGCCCGACATCGCGGCAGCGGCCAACCGGATGCTGGCGGCGTTCGGGCACCCGGCGCTGCCACAGGCGCAACTGACATCCTTCGTAGGGCACGGCATTCCACATTTGGTGCATCGGATCATCGACGCCTGCGCGTTCGATCCGGCGATGCACGGGGACATGAACGCGCGGATGCTGGTCGAGTATGAGGCCAATCCGGCGGACCTGACGCGGCCCTATCCGGGTGTGGTAACGGCGCTTGAGGCGTTGCGGGATTGGGGCCATGTCCTTGGGGTCTGCACCAACAAAAACCACGGGTTGTCGGTGCAAATCCTTGATGCGCTGAACCTGTCAGGGTTCTTTGATGTGGTGATCGGCGGGGACAGCTTGGCCGTGAAAAAACCGGACCCCGCCCCGCTTCACGCGGCCTATGCGGCGCTTTCGGCCCCGCCGCTCCTCTATGTTGGCGACAGCGAGGTGGACGCCCAGACCGCGCAGAACGCGGGTCTGGACTTTGCACTGTTCACGCTGGGGTATCGGCAAACGCCAGTGGAGGACCTGCCGCACCGGATGGCGTTTGACCACTACGACGCGCTGGCAACCTTCGTGGCCGGGATGGCATAAACCCGGCGTCAGGCCGCCGGGGCCAGCACGAAATCATATTCCAGATCGTAGAACATGCCCTCAAACCCCAATGCGGCGGCCTGAGCAGGGTCATCGACGGGGGTAAAGGTGGCCATCAGGCTGGCCTTGACCCCGAACACGGCATCGGACGCGATATAGGGATCATCGGGGTCGAACACATGGGTGACCAACCGGTCAAAGCCGGGGGCCTCGATGATGTAATGCAGATGGGCGGGGCGATAGGGGTGGCGGCCAAGGGCAGCCAGCAATTTGCCCACCGGGCCATCGTCCGGGATCGGATAAAACGACGGTTTGACACCCCGGAACCAATAGCTGCCATCGGCCCCGGTGCGGAACACGCCGCGCAGGTTGAAATCGGGCTGGATGCCCTTTTGCTGCACGTCATAAAACCCTTCGTCATTGGCCTGCCACACGTCGATCTTGGCCCCGGCTATCGGGGTGCCGTTGGTATCGACAATGCGGCCGCGCACACGCATCGGGGCGCCTTTCTGATCCAGACAGATGTTGGCCCCCATCGGCAGTTCGGGGGCATCGGCGACATGGAACGGGCCCAGAACGGTGCTTTCGCTGGCGCCCGTCGGCTTGCGGTTGTTGATGGCATCGACCAGCATGGACACGCCCAGAACATCGGACAACAGGATATATTCCTGCCGCCAGTCGGTGCACATCTGGCCGGTCTGGGTCAGGAACATGATGGCCTTGAACCATTCCTCTTCGGTCGGCTCGATCTCCTTGACGGCTTCGTGCAGCTTGCGGGTGATGACCTCCATCACATCGCGCAACCGGGCGTCGGTGGCATTGGCGTTGCGGGCGGCCACGACGGCGGCGGATGTGCTTTCGGTGAAAAACCCGGCCTCGTGGGCGGCGATCTTGGGGGTATCGGTCATGTCAGACCTCCTGCAGGGACAAAATGGACGTCAGGGCGCGGCGCAAATCGGCAACCGGGTCAGCCGACGCCGTAAACGCGCGCCACGCGACGTGATGATCGGGCCGGACCAGCAAACAGCCGGTGTCGCCGATCTCGCGCATCCGGGCCCAATCGCCGGACGGGTCGTCCACATCGCGGCGGGGTCCGATGACATGGCACCGGATCGGGACACCCATCGCCTCGGACACCTTGGCGGCGGCATCGGCCCAGCCTTCGCCGCCAATGCCGGTCAACAGGGTAAACTGCCCCCGGCCACAAAGATCAAGGGTCGACACACGTTTGCCATCGCGGGCATAGACCCACACATGGGGCAACCGGGCACCGGGCCAAGTGGTGGGGTGGTAATGCAGTTCGGCGTCGCGGGTAAACGCGGGTTCATCCTGACCATCGGCGGCAATAGCGGCAGAGCGATAGCGCTGGTTCATCTCGACACCATGGGCGTCAAATTCGTATTTCTTATGGGCAATGGCGCGGCGCAAGACCTCACGCTGCGTTTCAGCCTGCGGGGTGGCATCGCACCGGGCATCCATATTGGCCTGAATACGGTCATGGTCAAAACTGCCATCCATGCCCAGCGCCTCAAAAATCGGGCCAAATTCGGGGATGGATTTGTTGGCGCGGGTGACGATCTGCTTGGCCACCGGGGCGCGTTCGGTCGAATAACTGTCCAGCAACGGCGTGCCCGCCTGCCCTTTCAGAACCATAGCCAGCTTCCACGCCAGATTGAACGCATCCTGAATGGACGTGTTGGACCCCAACCCGTTCGAGGGCGGATGCCGATGGGCGGCGTCGCCCATGACGAACACGCGGTTGTTCTGCATATGGGTGGCATAGACATTGTTGACGGTCCAATAGCTGATCGCGGTCAGGTCGATCGGGATATCGGGGTCTCCGACCAATTGACGGATGATCGCCTTGGCCTGATCCTCGGTCAATTCGGGGCGGGGTTGGGTGATGTCATAGCCCCAGATGATCAACCATTCATTCCACGGGCGGACCATGCGGACCACGCCCATGCCAATGCCGCCCACGTTCGATCCGGGCTGCATGACCCAATACAGCACAGACGGGCGGTGGGCGACATAGCGGGACAAATCCATCTTGCACAACAGGTTGATCGACCCGGCGACACCCATCTGACCCTCCAACGGGATACCGGCATGGTCAGCCACCAGCGAATTGCCACCATCGGCACCCACCATGTATTTGGCGCGCACCGTGAACTCGCGGCCGGTCAACCGGTCGCGCAAGGTGGCGGTCACGCCGTCTGCATCCTGTTCATGGCTCAGATATTCGCAGCTCATCCGGGCTTGGGTGCCGCGCGAACAGGCGGTCTTGAACAACAGGGGTTCCATGAATGTCTGGGGCAGATCGTTCATGGCGGTGGGGGACGACAACGCGTGTTCGGCGGCACTTTCGGGGGAGGTGCCCCATGTGGCCAACCGGCCCAGTTCTTCGCCCACCATGGAAGTGCAGAAAATGTTGTTGCCCATCAACTCCTTGGGGGTGGCGTGCAGATAGGCCTCGCCTTCGACCTCAGGGCCCAGATCGCGCAGCACTTCCATGGTGCGCTGGTTGGTGATGTGGGCGCGCGGGCTGTTGGCCAACCAGCGATAGCGGTTCACGGCCATGTTCTCGATCCCGTAGGACGACAGCAACGCGGCCGTGGCACTGCCCGCAGGCCCGGTGCCGATGATAAGAACGTCTGTGCTGATATCAGCCATTTTGGTCTCCTTCAGGATGAACGATCAGGCGGCGCTGGATCGGGAACAGGGCAAACCCCGTCTTGTCCGATACAAGGCCCCACAACCCGCGCGGGGCAAACAACATCACCACAATGGCGATGAGGCCCAGCGCAAACAAATACCACGCGCCATAGTCGGCAAAGACGGTCTGCAATCCCCAGAACACAAGGACGCCAACAATCGGCCCCTCGATCCGGCCAATGCCGCCAATGACCACGATAAAGATGACATAGGCGGTCCACTGCGTGACGCTGAACGCGGCATCGGGGGAAATCCGGGCGGTCTGCACATAAATCAGGGCACCCACGATCCCGGTCATGAACCCGGTGACCAGAAACACCATCCATTTGACGCGGCCCGCATCCACGCCCACGGACCGGGCGGCGGTGTCGTTGTCGCGCACAGCGGCAAGCGCGAGCCCAGTGCGCGACCGCAACAAGGCATAGATGGCACCGATAGTCACAATCGCGAGCGTCAGGGCCAGCCAATAGGCAAGGATGTCACGGGCAGCGGCGTCGCGGACATCAAACACCTGCGCAATGGTGGCAACTCCTATGATGTCGGCGGTGGCCTCGCGGGGCAACGACGTGCCCGTGCCTCCGCCCAGCGTTTTCCACTGGGCGACCAGCAACCGGGTCACCTCGGCAATGACCCATGTGCCAATGGCGAAATAGGCGCCCTGCAACCGAAAGGAAAAGAACGCCATCGGCACAGACAGGATCAAGGCGGCAATGCCCCCCAGCGCAATCGCGGGCACCGGATCCCAGCCCCAGAGGATGACGCCTGCAAACATGGCATAGGCCCCGATGCCCACAAACGCCTGCTGGCCCACGGACACCATACCGCCATATCCGGCAATCAGGTTCCACAACTGCGCCAGCATCAGCATGGTCAGGATGAAAAACAGGTCCTGGATCACGGCGCGGGACGCCACGACAGGCACCAGAAACGCGGCGATCACCAGCCCGACAGCGGCAATCGCCACCCATCTGCTGGCGTTGGTGGTCACAGCGTATCGCATGCCCATCCCCCCTTTAATCCACAGCGCGCGGGAACAACCCGCGCGGGCGCACGATCAGCACGGCCAGAAACGCAATATGCCCGGCCAAAATCTGCCATTCGGGGTTCAACGCGGCCCCCACCGTTTGGGCCACACCAATGATGACGCCGCCAATCAACGTGCCCCACAAACTGCCCAGCCCGCCAATGATGACGGCTTCAAAGGCATAGATCAGACGGGCAGGCCCGACCGACGGGTCAAAATTGGACCGCATCCCCAGATACAAGGCGGCGATGGTGACCACGACCATGGCCAACCCCGTGGCGATTGCAAAAATGCCCTTGGGATTGATCCCCATCAGGCTGGCGGTGACGGCATCGTCCGATGTGGCGCGAAACGCGCGGCCCAATCCGGTGCGATAGAATATCTGGTTCAACACGAAAATGACGGCAATCGCCGACCCAAGGGTCAACAGCGGCATGGTGCCCACGGTAATCGGGCCGAGCGCGATGGACGCACTTTCCAGCGGGCCAACAGGGATACGGCGGCTGTCGGCGGAAAACACCTCCAGCATCCCGTTCTGCAATGCCACCGACAGGCCAAACGTGACCAACAGCGGCGGCAGGATATCCGCCCCCAGAACCCGGTTCAGAACATGACGCTGCAACAACCAGCCAAACCCGAACATGATCGGCCCGGCAATCACTGCCGCGACAAACGGGTTCAACCCCAGAACATTGACGATGGTCAGGATCAGAAACGCAGCGGCGACAATCAGGTCGCCATGGCCCAGATTGACCAGCCGCATGATCCCGAAAACAAGGCTCAGCCCGGCGGCGAACAAGGCATAAAGCCCCCCCAGCAGAACCCCCTGCACCAAGGTATCCACCCAGATCATGACAGCACCCCAACCGGCGTATCGCCGAAATAGGCGGCGTGGATGGCCTCGCGGCTCATCTCCTTGGCGGGTCCGGCCAACGTGATGCGGCCTTCCATCATGCAATACACCCGGTCGGCAACGGACAGGGCGCGGGCAATATCCTGTTCCACAATGATCATCGCGGCCCCGCTTTCCAGAATACGGGGAATGGCGGCATAAATATCGCGCAGCACGACAGGGGCCAGCCCAAGACTGATCTCGTCACACAAGAGCAGATCGGGGTTGGACATCAACGCGCGGCCAATGGCAACCATCTGTTGTTGGCCGCCCGACAACGCGGTGCCGGGGCTGTTGCGGCGGTCGCGCAGGATGGGGAACAGGTCATACACGGTGTCGAGCGTCCAGCGGCCATCACCCCGGCGCACCTGCCCGCCGATCATCAGGTTTTCCTCGACACTTAAGGACGGGAACAACTTGCGGCCCTCGGGGACCATGGCAATGCCGCGCTGCATCACGCGGTCGGGGGACATATCGCCGATGGGATCGCCCTTGTGAATGACCATCCCCGGATGATTGTGCAAAACGCCAGTGATGGATCGCATCAACGTGGTCTTGCCGGCACCATTTGCGCCGATGATGGCGACGGTCTCGCCGGGGGCCACGGTGATATCCACACCAAACAGGGCCTTGAACTGGCCATAGCTCGCGGTCAGGGCACGGGTTTCCAGCATGGCTATACCTCCAACCCCAAATAAATCTCGCGGACGTCTTTAGAGGCCATGATCTGGGCAGGTTCGCCCAACCCGATCACCTTGCCAAAATCCAGAACCAACAACCGTTCAACCAAGGAATTGAGGGCGTGCAGCACATGTTCGATCCAGATGATCGTGACACCCTTGGCATGCAGGGCGCGGATGGTATCAACCAGCGCGTGACACTCGGCCTCGGTCAACCCGCCCGCGATTTCATCCAGCAACAACAACTCGGGCCCGGTGGCCATCGCGCGGGCCAGCTCCAACCGTTTGCGGTCCAACAGGGTCAGGGCATCGGCCAGCACATTGGCCTTGGACAGCAACCCGGTTTCGCGCAAAATCTCGGCACAGTCGTCGCGCACATGGGCCTCTGACTGGCCACGCCCATAGGCGGCGGCGGTGACAAGGTTTTCAAATACGGTCATGCCGCCAAACGGCTGGGGGATCTGAAACGACCGGCCCACGCCCATCCGGACCCGGCGCATGGCGGGCAGTTTGGTCACATCGTGACCGGACAACATCACCCGCCCGGCGTCAGGAGCAATATTGCCGGTAATCAGATTGAACAACGTGGACTTGCCGGCACCATTGGGGCCGATGATGCCCAAGGCCTGACCCTTTGGCACGGCAAACGACACGTCATCGGTGACCTTGAGGGCCCCGAAACTTTTGGACACGGATTTCAGTTCAAGAACAAGGGTCATGGGCCACCGAAAATGGGGATGCCCGGTGCGGCCCTAGGCACCGGACACCCCGCGTTGGTTTCAAAATCAGACAAGTTCTTCCATCGTGCCTGCGGCAGGAATGGCAGGCGCATGGCTGTTGTCCACAATCACCAGATCAAAGGTGCCATCGTCCTTGCGGCGCCACTGGCCCCCCACCAACGGGGTCTTGCACACGTTCTGGGCGGCAAAGGGCGGCACGCCGTCACCGTTCCACGCCACGCGACCCACCATGGTGTTCAGATCGGTGGCGGCAATGGCGGCGGCCACGGCCTCGGGGTCGGTCACATCGTCCACGCGGCCCATCACGTCGGATGCGACCTCGAACAACGAATGGATGAACCCGATGGGCTGGGTCCACGGACGGCCAGACTGGGCGGTGAAATCGGCGGCAAGGTCTGCAGACGACTGGCCAGTCAACGACGATGTGAACGGATGCTGGGCGCTCCACCACACTTCGCACGACAGGTTATGCCCGGCCTGCCCCAATGTCTCGACAGACTGCGGGAACAGAATGGCCTTGGCGACGGAACACACCTTGGGATTGAAACCCTTTTGCTTGGCCTGATTCCAGAACGTGGTGAAATCGGGGGGCAACACGACGCCCGTGACCAATTCGCACCCAGCCGCCTTAAAGGCGTTGATCTGGGCGGAAAAATCATCCGACAGGTTCTGATACCGGCCGGGGTCGGTCATGCTGTAGCCTTGCGGGGCATAGCCTGCGGGCAGGCCCAACGCGGGATCGCCCAGCGCGTTGCCATCGGCATCATTGGGGAACAGGCCTGCGATCTTCTTGTTGGTGGCAATCTGGTTCCACATGGCCAGATGAACAGCCACAAGGTCTTCCTGACCCCAGAAGTAGTGAAACGCGAAATCGAACGGGCGCCAGCTTGCGGGGTCACCGGGGTTGCCTTGCTGGCCAATGAACCACGGCTGCCACGGGGCTTTGGTGGAAATGCACGGCATCCCTTCGGCTTCACAGGTGGTGGCGACGGGGTTCGTGGTTTCGGGGGTAGAGGCCACGATCATCAGATTGACCTCGTCACTGACGATCAATTCCTTGGCTACCTCGGCGGCGCGGTTCGGGTTGGACTGGCTGTCCTTGACGATAACCTCGAAATTCGCGCCGGCATCGGTGCCCAGAAAACTGGCGATGTTATAGGCATCGCTTTCGGCGAACCCGGCCAACGGGCCGGACTGCGGGCTGACATAGCCGATGCGTATCTTGGCCCCTTGGGCAATGGCGGGGGCAAACAATCCGGGGGCGGTCAAGGCAGCCCCGGCAGCAGCAGTGGTCTTGAGCAGGCGTCTTCTGGTAATCATGGTCGTCCTCCCTTTTGGTTGTGGTGGTCAGTCAGGCTGCCGTCCGTCATAGGCATCCTGTAGCAATTGGCGCAGGCCCGCAGCCTCGATCGGGCGCGGGTTGGCATATGGGTTGCGGGCGGCGGCCTCGGCAGCGCGGTCCAGATCGGCCTCGGTCACACCCAGATCGGCCAGACGCATCGGCGCACCGATGGACCCCGCAAACTGCCACAAGGCGGCACCGGGCGTAGGTGCCCCGAAAATCCGGGCAATCGGGGCCAGCAACTCGGGCACGGCACGGGCGTTATAGGCGGTGGTATGGGGCAACAGGATCGCATGGGTTTCGGCATGGGGCAGATTGAACATGCCCCCCAGAACATGGGCCAGTTTGTGGTGCAACGCCATCGTCACAGCACCCAACGTGGTGGAACATCCCCAGGCGGCGTATAACGCACTGGCGCGGGCGACAGGATCGCGCGGGGTGTCGCGCAATACGGGCAAGGCATCGCGAAACGCAGCCACCGCATCGCGGCTCAACAGGTCCAGAACGGGATTGCGTTCTGGGGCATAAAACCCTTCCATCGCATGGGCAATGGCGTTCAAGGCCGATGTCATGGTCATCGCCACAGGCAGGCCAAGGGTCAGATCGACGTCATAAACCACGACCTCGGGGCGGATGGCAGCATCGCGGCGGGTGACCTTCTGGCCACCTTCGGTTTCGCCCAGAATATCGGTCATCTCGGACCCGGCATAGGTGGTGGGGACGACGACCTGATCGACACCGGTGCGCACGGCTATGGCCTTGCCCAACCCGGTGGTGGACCCGCCCCCCAGACTGACGATGCAATCAGCATTGGCGGCGCGAAACGCGGTCAGTGCGGCCTCGGTCACGTCCACAGGGGTATGCATGACGGCGCCCGCGAACACGGCGCAGGCGGCATCGCCCAACCGGTCGGCCAATGCTTGCGCATCGGCTTCCTGCTGCGGGGTGGACAACACCATGACGCGGGAATGACCCAACCGGGCGATTTCGTCAGGAACAGCGGCAATCGTGCCATGGCCAAACACGACGCGGGTGGGGATCCCGGCAAAGATGAACGGACGGGTCATCGGACGGCTCCAAACGACGGCGGACGGCCTGCGGCAACATCGGCCAAAAGGGTGTCGAGCATGGCACATTCGGCTGCGGACACTTCATGGGGCCGGGCGGGAAACACATCCATCCGCAACGGGGCCTCGGCGGCACCCACGGCGGCGGCGGCTTGGGCAAAGGCCTGCAGGGGGATCCACGGATCGGCGCTCCCTGCGGTCAGATAGGCAGGTAACCCGCGCGGCCACCGGGCGGGGCGGTCATCACCCGGATGGCCCACGCGGCACCCTGTCATGGCAGCAATGGCATCGGGGACGGCGCCACCCGTAAACCCATGTTCCAACGACAAACAGGCCCCTTGGCTGAACCCGGCCAAAACGACGGGCACATTGGTGGCCTCGGCGCGCAGGCCGGTGATCAGATCGGCAAGATCAGACAGGGACCGGGCCAATTCGGCGCGCGTGTCCGGGGTCAGCGGATCAACGGCCAACGCACGATACCAGCATTTATCCTCTGCACGGGGCAGAACATAGGCCACGGCGGGGGCGCGCAGGCGGCAAAGAACGGCCGCCTGCATCTCCTCCGGGCTTTGGTTGCGGCCATGGACAAACACACAGATCACCTGCGCCTTTGCCACTGGCACCCCGGCCCGAACGGTTTCAACAATCCCGGGCATCAGAACGCCGCAGGCTCCAGCCCGGCTTCCATCTCGGCGCGGCGGTCCTCGAACCACGGCGGGAACACCAGCGACTGACCGATAGCATCGGCAGGCTCGTCCTTGGCCCAGCCTTCTGGGACGGTCCACGCCAGTTCGAACATGGCGCCACCGGGGCTGCGCAGATACATGGATTTGAAGTAGTTGCGGTCTTTCTGCTCGGACACATCGGTATATCCCATCCCCTCCAACCGGGCCTTCAGGGCATGCTGGTTGTCCTCGGTGACGGTGTTCATCGCCAGATGGTGGATCGTGCCTCCGGCAAGGGTCCATGTGCCCTGCGCGCTGCTGCGGTCGGTTTCCAGCTCGATCACGGACTGGATGCCGTTGTTTTCGGGGACGATCCACATGCTGCCCAGATCATCGGAGGCGGCGCGCTGAAACTGCATGCCACCGTCCAGAAATTCCTCCATGGCGTTCACATCCATGACGGCGACATTGGCACCATAAATGCCCTTGATGCCGTGGGCGGCACCGATGCCCTGATCGTCCTTGGTGATGGGCGTGCGGGTATCGCCGGGGTTTTCGACCAATTCGTGCGGGATGCCACAGGGATGAGCGAACATCACCCGGGTCAGACCAAACCGGTCGCCCTTGGTGGCGGGGACACCCATGGCGTTCAGACGGTTCACCCAGAAATCGGCGGCACCGACAGGAATGGACTGCTGAATGGTGCGGGACTGGTTGGTGCCGCGACGACCCATGATACCGGGCTTCTTGAACGGGAATGTGGTGATGATGGTAGAGGCATCGCCGCCGCGGGACCCGTAATACAAGTGATAGACGGGCAGAACGCCATCGAACAACACGGTGCGCTTGACCGAATACAGGCCCAGCGTCTTGGTGTAGAAATCGTAATCTTCCTGCGCACCATGGGTGCTCATCGTCAGGTGATGAAAGCCGGAAACAAGGGCCATGATTTATCCTCTCCTCTTGGCATGTTCGGGGGATGCGGACCGCAACAGGGTCAGCACAACGTCTAAGGTAAACTCAACGCCATCGGCGCGGTGGTGCGGGCCTGCGGGCACGATCTGGGCAATCAGGCCGGGTTTGACGGCAAACAGGGCATCGTGATGGATGGCCGGATCGGCGCCATCAAAAATCGTGGTGACCAAGGGCACGCATCCGGGCGCGGTCACGGCAAAATGGATATGGGCAGGGCGAACCAGCGACAGGCGCAACCGCTGGGCCAATTGGCCCACGGGACCATCGCTGGGCAAAGTATAGCCGCCGGGACGTTCGGTCAGAAAATGACACTGGCCATGGGCATCGGCCACCAGTTTGCCGCGCAGATTATGCTCTGGCTGATTGTCAGGGTCCTGATTTTCGTATCGACCTTGGGCATTGGCGTGCCAAACATCGACCTGCGCGCCGGGCACGGGGGCCTTGTCGCAATCCTGCACGGTGACGGTGACGGCCAACCGGGGGCCAGTGCCGGCGCGGGCAATGGTGGACCCGCTGGGGTATGCGGGGGCATCAGGGCGGTAAAACGGGCCGCGCAATGTGGTGGGGGTGGCCCCGTTCGGGGCACCGTGGCAGCGGTCCATCAAATAGCTGGTCAACCCGAACACATCGGCCAGCAACACCCATTCCTGCCGCTTGGCATCGGTGGCATAGCCGACATCGGTCAGAAACATCATGACGGCGTCCAGATCGGGCTCGTGAACGTCCAGCCGGTCAATCAGGCCAAACACCTGTTCGATGATGGCACCGGCCGCCAAACCCAACCTGTCAGCACCGGAATGGGCCAAACGACGACGCACCTGTGTGGCCACATCCAT
The DNA here is from genome assembly GCA_041742255.1 of Marivivens sp. GTDB lineage: Bacteria > Pseudomonadota > Alphaproteobacteria > Rhodobacterales > Rhodobacteraceae > JBGSIZ01. The sequence goes on from JBGSIZ010000157.1 coordinate 11,807, forward strand.
GGCCATCCCATCGGGCGCATCTGTGCTGCCGGCGCTGGCGTCCACGGTTGTCCTCCCAAACTCCCTTTGGACAGGCTACCAACCGGGAACGCTTTTCCGAATGACAATACCGGGATTCAATATATCATTTTGGTATGAAGCTGAATGAAACCCACCTCATCCAACTGGCCGCCGTCATCGACAAAGGATCGGTGAGCAAAGGTGCCGCCGCCCTTGGCATGACCCAACCGGCAGTCAGCAGGTCGCTGGCAGCGCTTGAGGCGCGGGTGGGCAAACCCCTCTTCGACCGGGGGCGTCGGCCCCTGACGGCAACAGAACTGGGGCTGGCGCTGGCGGCGCACGGACGGCGGATCTGGGACGAATCGCGGCGGGCAAGCGTCTCGGTCCAAAGCCTGCTTCAGGGGAAACGGGGGTTGGTGCGGGTGTCCGGGGTGCCGTTCTTCATGGACGCGATGATCAGCCGGATGATCGCGGAATTTCAAAACAGCCAACCGGACGTGAACATCGACCAAAGCTATGGCAACCTGAATGATGTGGCCAGCGGGATCGGGGCGGGGCAGATCGACATCGGGATCGTGCCGATGGGGGCGGGCGGGGGGGCAGTGCCGGACGGATTGGAATTCATGCCGATCCTTGCGGCGCGCAACGTGGTGGCGTGCCGGATAGGGCACCCGCTGATCCGGACCAAACGGCTGGCACTCGGGGATTTGTCGCATTTCCCGTGGATCGCGCCCCTGCCCGGCTCGCCGCTTCTGGCGGATCTCTTTGCGATCCGGTCGTCGATCGGGTCGGTGGATCTGGACATCCGCTATTCGGGCGGGTCGCTGATGAGCGTGATCAACTACATGGCGGAAACGGACGCGCTGGCGATCCTGCCGTTTTCGGTGGTGTTCGCGGAACGAAAACAAAACCGGGTGACGGTGCTGCCGGTGGACATCCCGCAACCCCAGCGCAATCTGGGGATCCTGCGACAGGCGGGGGACACGCGCAATCCGGCGGCCATCGCGTTTACTGCCTTTGTCAGCAACAGCTTCGAGACGATGAAAAACCTGATCCAGCGGCACGAAGACACGATCGTCTGGCGGCGCTGAATCGGGGCACTAAATCATCGTCACACCCTGATCGGCCATCCGTCGGGCAATGGCGCGGGCACAGGTGCGCAAGGTGTCCAATCGCCCGGCCACCAACGCGGCCTCGGTCAACCGGCCGCTATAGCCCGATGAATTGATGGCGGCGACGACACCGCCTTGGGCGTCATGGATGGGCACGGCAATCGACGCCACACCGTAATCCAGTTCGTCAATCGACACGGCAAACCCCTGTGCTGCAATCAGATCGAGGGCGCGGGTCAGGCTGGCGCGGTCGCAAATGGTCTTGTCGGTCGGCGTTTCCAGATCGGGACGGTCCAGATAGGCGGCGCGCACGTCCGGGGCGGCAAAGGCCAACATGACCTTGCCCAGCGATGTGGCATGGGCGGGATACCGGGTGCCCACACCTGCGGTCGGTCGCAACGCGGTCGGGCGGGCGATGGTGGCGACATAGACCACTTGCGCGCCATCCAGAACGGCAACCGACGACGGATCGCCATAGGTTTCGACCAACAGGCGCAATTCCTTCTGGGCCAATTCCTCCAGTAGATTCGCGCCGACATAATTCTGCGCAAGCGTCAGGGCGCGCGGTCCAAGCCGAAAACTGCGCTTGGTCTTGCGGATATATCCCAGCACGCTCAGCGTATGCAGACAGCGGCGCACAGTGGCGGGGGAAATCCCGGTAAGTGTCGAAACTTCCGACAGGATCATCTCCGGATGGGCAGCGTCAAACGCTTCCAGCACGCTCATCGCGCGGGCAATGGCCACCACGAATTCCTTGTCATTTTCGGCAAACCCATCGGACAGGCTTGACATAACGTCACCTCTTGCTAACTTTTTCGCTACACGAATACTTTTTCGCTAGGCGAAAATCAACCAATTTCGCGGATACTTCAGGGAGGAGCCACCGTGGCCAAAGAGAAATCAAGCCAAAAGCCGAACAAACCGATCAACGGCAACCACCACATCACCGGTATTACAGGCGATGTGCAGCGCAACGTGGACTTCTGGTCGCGGATCATGGGGCTGCGGTTCATCAAAAAGACGCTGAATTTTGAAACCACGTTCCGCTATCACACCTATTTCTCGGACGCGGACGGCCAGCGCGGGGCGGTTGTGACGTTCCTTGAATTCAACGACGTGCCAAAGGCGCTGCCGGGCAAGGGCAACCACCACGCGGCCATGCTGCGGGTCAAATCGAACGAAGCCCTCGATTTCTGGATGGACCGCCTGACAAAAGAAGAAATCTTTTCGGAACTCATCCGTCTGAACCCGACACAACCGCGCCGCCTGTTGTTTCAGGATTTCGAAGGGCACAACGTCGAACTGATCGTCTCGGATGCGCCCGATGCGCCGATGACCTTTCCGGCGACAGACATCCCCGAAGATTTCCGCCTGACAGGGATCGAGGGCATCCGGTCCAACGCCACGCTCGATGATCTGGCACCCTATGCCGAACACATGGGTTATGTGCGCAATGATGCGGCGGGGCGGCTGGAAATGACCGGCCTGTCGCGGTCGTCGCGGTGGTATACGGCCCCCGTGCCGGATCGCCCGTTTCAGGAATTCGCGGTGGGGGTCTGGCACCACCTCGCCATCGACACCGACGACCAGTTGCAGCAATGGCGCGACCACGCGGATGCGGGTCCGATCCCGACCACACCAGTTTATGACCACTATGTTTTCGACAGCGCCTATACGCTGACCCCCGGCGGCGTGATCGAACTGTGCAACGACCGGCCCGGCCTGACCTTCGATCAAAAACCCGAGGAACTGGGCGAACGTCTGGCGCTGGCACCACGGGTGGAACCGCTGCGGCGGCGTCTGGAAACCGAACTGGCACCGATCTTCAACCCGCGCACGCCCACGGGCGCACTGAAATCGGAACCAACGGGCAAAGGCACCAAAGCCGCCTGATCGCCGTTCAAACGGGGTGGCGATCCGCGCCACCCCTCCCCCCTTTATCTGGAGCCTTCCCATGAAAATCGGCCCGGACTCGCGCCGCGCGACCCGCATATCGGCATCGACCCCCGAACAGATTGTCGTGCGGGGGCATGACCTGTGCACCGACCTGATTGGCAAGGTCAGCTTTACCCAACACGCTTGGTTGCTGGCGACCGGCCACCTGCCCACCCCGGCGCAAGGGGTGGCGCTCGATGCGGCCCTCGTG
>JBGSIZ010000158.1:0-3441 GCA_041742255.1 Marivivens sp.
GGCACGCGGACGCTGCGCATTACGGCGCGGCGCGCGGTGCTGGACAGCCACGGGATGACGCCTGCAACGCTGGCCAACGCCATCGCGGCGCAAAACATCGACCTGCCCGCAGGCACATTGCAAAGCGGGGATGCCGACCTGACCCTGCGGCTTACGTCAGAACGGGACACAGCCACGGCCTTGGCCGGGCTGCCGGTTCTGGTGCTGGCAAACGGGGCGACATTGACCTTGGGGGATGTGGCGACACTCGAAGAACGGTTTGAGCCACCCCACGACCGGGCCACCGTCAACGGAACCCTCGCCATCCTGATCGACGTGGCCAAGGCGTTGGATGCGGACGCATTGCGGGTGCTGGACGGGGTCACGGCCCTTGTGGCAACCCAAACGGCCCAATTGCCGGACACGCTACAGGTCGCGGTGGTGCAGGACTTGACCTCGATCATCCGGGACCGGCTCTTGATGTTGGTGCAGAACGGGGTTCTCGGGCTGGTTCTGGTGGTGGCCATCATGAGCCTGTTTTTCCGGCCCGGTTTCGCGATCTGGGCGGCGATGGGCCTGCCGGTGGCGTTTGCAGGGGCATTCGTCTGGATGGGTCTTACCGGACTCAGCCTGAACATGATGACGTTGGTGGCGCTCTTGATGGCGATCGGGATCGTGATGGACGATTCCATCGTCATCGCGGATTCCATTGCGGTCCAGACGGCCACTGGGGCCAGTATCGACGCGGTGGCGGCCGGGGTCGCGGCGGTGGCACCCGGCGTGGTGTCATCATTCCTGACCACGCTGGCGGTATTTCTGCCACTGGCGTTTCTGGCCGGTGAACTCGGGGCGGTTCTCGAGGTGTTGCCCGTTGTCCTTCTGGCCGCACTTGCGGCATCCATGATCGAGGCGTTCCTGATCCTGCCACACCACCTGCGGCACGGCATGAAAACGGCCAGCCCATCACGATTCCGCATCCGGTTCGACGCAGGCTTCGATGCATTGCGCGAACGGGGCGTCGGTCGGCTTGCGGATGCAGCCATCCGGGCGCGGTGGCTGGTGGCAGGGCTGGCGATTGGGGCGCTGATCCTGACGGTGGGGGCCTTGGCCGGTGGCATCGTCAAACGCGAGGCGATGCCGGAAATCGACGGTGACGTGCTAGAGGCACGGCTGTTGTTGCCCGCAGGCACACCGCTCTCGCGCACGACACAGGCGGTGGAACAAGTCGAGGCAGCATTGGACCGGGTCAACTCGCGGCTGTCGGTTGACCAACCCGATGGGCAACCGCTTGTTTTGCGGCGGATCACGCGTCTGGGGCGCAACCTGTCAGCGGGGGAAACCGGGGCGCATCTGGCGACCGTCGCGGTGGACCTTTTGGGGGCGGAAACGCGGACCAGCACGCTGGATGACATCAGCGCGCTCTGGCGGGCGGAAATCGGCCTCCTGCCGGGGGTGACTTCACTGATCCTGACCGAACCGGGGATCGGGCCGCAAGGGGTGGCTGTCGAACTGCGGCTGACGCACCCGGACCTTGCGACGCTCGACGCGGCAGGTCGGGCGCTTTTGGCAGAACTGGAAACCTACATCGGGGTGCGCAACGCGATCTCCGATCTGCGACCCGGCGCCCCCGAAATCCGGATGACCCTGGCGCCCGGGGCCGAAGCATTGGGGCTGACCGCCACCGATGTCGCGTCGCAGGTGCGGGCGGCGTTTCTGGGCACCTCGCTGGCACAGGTGCGGCGCGGCGATCTGGCATGGGACCTCGAGGTGCTACTGGACGACGCGGATCGTACCAATCTGTCAGACCTGACCGCGTTTGAAATCGCGGTGCCGGGGGGTGGGACCGTGCCCTTGGGCAGCATCGCCATTGTTGATCAAGGCAGCGGCTGGGGCAGCATCACCCGGCGCAACGGCTTGCGGACGCTTACGCTTTCGGCAGATGTGGACGGCAAGATCGGCAACGCAGATGCGATCACGGCGCACCTGTCCGCCGGGTTTCTACCGGATTTGGTCATATCTACACCTGGGCTGCGCTTTGACGTGGGGGGACAGGCGGCAAATTCGGCGGAAACCGTGGCCTCTATCCTGCGGGGCTTCGTGATCGGGCTGGTGGGCATCTACCTCGTGCTGAGCTTTCAATTCCGCAGCTACATCGAACCTCTGATCGTCATGTTGACAATCCCGCTGGCGTTTCTGGGAGTCATCTGGGGGCATGTGGCGATGGGATACAATATATCCATGCCGTCGCTTGTGGGGGCGGCGTCGCTTGCCGGGATCGTGGTGAACAACGCGATCCTTCTGGTCGGGGTGATCAATGTGGAACGGGCGGCAGGGTCCACGGCGGCGGTGGCAGCCGGGGCCGCCGTGCGGTCCCGGTTCCGGCCGATCTTTGTGTCGGTCGCCACAACGATCATGGGTATGGCACCGCTGTTGTTCGAAACCTCGACACAGGCGCAAACGCTCAAGCCGTTGGTCATTTCTGTGGTCTTCGGGCTGACGGCGGCAACCGTGTTGATCCTTCTGGTGCTGCCCGCATTCTATGCAGCGCTTGAGGATATCCGCCCCTCACAACGCCACAAGACCACCGGTCAGGACTAAGGCAGAAACCTGCTACAGGTCCGCCCGCAAAATATCCGGCACTGACCCCAACCACACCCCGTCCGCACCAATTACGGCGGCATCATGCGCGGCAATCCCGTCAAGCCGGGCCAAATCGCGGCGGCCGATCACCTCGGCGGGGATGGTAATGGCCATGCGCAACACATCCTCCAACGGTTGACCAACATCGCGCACCATCCGGGCCACAGCGCCCGCCACGGTCAAATGGGCACCCGCCAACGCGCCGTCGGAATTCACCAACCGCCCGTCGCGCAACTGCACCTCGCGGCCATACAGGGTGAACCGATCCGGCCCGCCAACGGTTGGCATGGCATCAGACACCAGAAACACCCGCGCCCCGGCCCGAATGGCCAAGGCCATCATGGCATCGGCCACATGGTGCCCGTCGCAGATCATCCCGCAGGGCAACCCGGACGCTATCGCCGTCCCCACCATGCCGGGGGCGCGGCCTGTCATCTGTGACATGGCGTTGAACAAATGGGTGAATGCCCGCGCGCCCGCGTTCACCGCCGCCGTCACTTGTTCAGCCGTGGCATCGGAATGGCCCAACGACACCACCGCGCCCAGCGCGACAAGGGCGGCAATCCGGTCGGGGCTGGCGGCTTCGGGGGCAAGGGTGATCATCACGGGCAATCCGGCTTGGCGCAACCGGGCGACGACGGCACGGGTGCGATCATCCAGCGGGCGGATATGGGCGGCATCATGGGTGCCGCGCTTGACCATGGCGATATGGGGGCCTTCAATATGCAGGCCCAACATGCCGGGCAGGTCGCGGGCGGCCAATGCGGCGGCGGCGGCGGCGTCCAGCACGTCGGGGGCATCGGTGATGACGGTCGGCATCAC
>JBGSIZ010000159.1:0-6741 GCA_041742255.1 Marivivens sp.
ATGCGGGCCGCGCCCTGCTGAGCCAGACGGGCGACCCCGCCACCGTCACAGTGCGCGATGTGCGGGCCAGCGCGGACCGCGTGACCGAGGTGTATTTTACCGATACGGCCCCCGGTGCGATTGGCGGGGTGCAGGCCGATCAGTGGCGCGCGTTTTTCGATCTGGACAACCGTCTGGTGACGCTGAGCGTGCAGGGCACGGACCACGATCCGTTGAGCCAGGCCGAGGGCACTGCCCTGTTGCGGGCGGCTGTTGCCGAAATCCTGCGGGTCAATTCGTAAAACAATCGTCTGCCCCGGCGTTAACAGTTTCCATTTTAGCAACAGTTTGTCACATAAGGTGACGATAGCCCCACGCGCGGGTGCCACCCGTGCAGACCCCGTCCACGACCAACAAGGCGAACCATGGCCAAACTGACATTCGGATCGTTGCAGGCACTGTTGCACCGCCGCGTGCTGGGCCATTGGGCGCGTTTGGCGCGGATGGCCGATGCCACCCCGCTGGACCGTTTGCGCGGTCAACGCCAAAAGGCGCGGGCGCTGCGCGCCAAGCTGGACGAACTGACCTATGTCGCCGACAGCAGGCTCGCGCTGCCCCGGATCGGATCGAACGCATTTCCCAAGCCGCCCGGCACCGATTGGTCGTGGCGGTCGCAGTTGTGGCGTGGCCCGTTGCCCAACAAAGGCATGTCGAGCGTCCAGAACAAGGCGATGATCGGGTCCGAAGTCACGATGTTCCACGATTGCAAGATCAGCGAATTGACCCTGCGCCAACTTCGCAACAACCGCGAAGAGGACCTCGCGCCGTTTGGCCTGCGGATGGATGTGTTCCGGTTTGACGGGTCATACCTGAGCCTTGCCATCGACCTGCCGCCCGAGGCCTGCGAGGGGTTGAAACGCCGCCACCTGATCCGGCTGGACCCGATCATCGAGGTTGAAAAGCCGTTGGAAATGTTCGCCCGCCTGAACATCCGGCACGGCCCCAACACCGAACAGATCGTGCGCGAACTGCCGTTTCACCAAAAGGATTTGGCCGTCGAATTTGATCTGGCCTATACCAAGCTGAATGAAAAGCGGGTGGAAAAGATCTGGTTGGACCTGATTTTTGAAGGCCCGGAGATGAACGAGGTCACGATCCGCGACCTTACGCTCTGCCGCTATCCCCGTGCCGAACTATAACGCGCGCCCTGTGGGCAGGGCCGCAAGAAGGACCACGTGATGACCAATGCCACCCTGACCAAGACCCGCCTGAAAGAAGGTATCTGGCAAGGCGTTCTTGTCCTGCCCGGTGCCGCCGCCGATGCGCCCGACCTGAAGGTCACCCATCTGGGCAAGGCCGTGCCCAATGTCGCCGTCACCCAAAGCGGGCCGGGGCAATGGATTGTGCAGGTGCCGATCCCGGCGGAAACTATCGCCGACGGCGTGCAGACCTTTGTCGTGGCCGAGGCTGCCAGTGGTGTCACCCTTGCCAGTTTCGCGATCATGGGCGGGGACCCCTTGGCCGAGGACATCCGCGCCGAGATTGATCTGCTGCGCGCCGAACTGGACCTGCTCAAGCGCGCGTTCCGCCGCCACTGTGTCGAAACGCTGTAGGGGACCGGTCCGGCGAACATGACGCCGCGTCCTGCGTGACCTTTGCCGGGCCGCCCGGCACAGTATCCCAAAGGGAGACCCGCCATGACCGCCTATCCGCACCTGTTGGCCCCGCTTGATCTGGGCTTTACCACCTTGAAAAACCGTGTGTTGATGGGGTCCATGCACACCGGGCTGGAGGAAACCCGCGACTGGAACCGGGTGGCCGAATTTTATGCGACCCGCGCGCGCGGCGGTGTGGCCTTGATGGTGACGGGCGGCATGGCCCCCAACCGCGAAGGCGGCGTGTTTCCGGGGGCCGCTGGTCTGTTTTCCCAAGCCGATATCGACAATCACCGCATTGTCACCGCCCGTGTCCATGATGCGGGCGGCAAGATTGCGATGCAGATTTTGCACGCGGGCCGCTATGCCTATTCCCCTGATTGTGTGGCCCCGTCCCCGGTCAAATCCCCGATCTCGCCCTTTGCCCCGCGCGAACTGGACGAGGACGGCATCGAAAAACAGATCGCCGATATGGTCACCGCCGCCCTGCGCGCCCGCGAGGCTGGCTATGACGGGGTCGAGGTGATGGGCAGCGAAGGGTATTTCCTGAACCAGTTTCTGGTCACCCACACCAACAAACGCACCGACCGCTGGGGCGGTAGTTACGAAAACCGGATGCGCCTGCCGGTCGAGGTCGTGTCCCGCATCCGCGCCGCCGTTGGTCCCGATTTCATCGTCATCTATCGGTTGTCGATGATCGACCTTGTTCCCAACGGGTCCAGTTGGGCCGAAGTCGTGCAGCTTGCCCGCGCGATCGAGGCGGCGGGGGCCACCATCCTGAACACCGGGATCGGCTGGCACGAGGCGAGGGTGCCCACCATCGCCACGTCCGTGCCGCGCCGCGCCTTTGCATGGGTCACCCGTAAATTGATGGGCGCGGTGGGCATCCCCGTCATCACGTCCAACCGGATCAACATGCCTGATGTCGCCGAGGCCGTTCTGGCCGAAGGCTGCGCCGATATGGTCAGCATGGCCCGCCCGTTTCTGGCCGACCCCGATTTCGTGAACAAGGCTGCCGCAGGTCGCGCCGACATGATTGCCCCTTGTATCGCCTGCAATCAGGCCTGTCTGGACCATACATTCGGTGGCAAGCTGGCGTCCTGTCTGGTCAATCCGCGCGCCTGTCATGAAACCGAATTGGTGCTGGCCCCGGTGACGGTGCCCAAAACCGTGGCCGTGGTGGGGGCCGGTCCGGCCGGATTGTCCACCGCGATTGCCGCCGCCGAACGGGGCCACACCGTCACCCTGTTTGACGCCGCGACCGAGGTGGGGGGGCAGTTGACCATGGCCCGCGTTGTCCCCGGCAAGGAAGAATTCCATGGCCTTGTCCGCTGGTTCGCCGCCCGCGTGGCCGAGGCGGGTGTGACCCTGTCCCTAGGCCGGATGGTCACGGCGGATGATCTGGCAGGCTTTGACGAGGTGGTCATTGCCACGGGGGTCGTCCCCCGCGATCCTGATATTCCGGGGCAGGATGGCCCCAATGTGGTGTCCTATATTGATGTGCTGCGCGGTCATGCGCCTGTTGGCCCCCGCGTGGCCGTGGTGGGGGCCGGGGGGATCGGGTTTGACGTCGCCGAATTTCTGGTGACAGGCGACAGCCCGACCGAGGATCTGGCCGCATGGCTGGCCGAATGGGGCGTGGCCGATCCGCAAGAGGTGCGCGGCGGTTTGGCCCCGGATGGCCCCAACCCCGAACCGCCATTGCGCACTGTGACCCTGTTGCAGCGCAAGGCCCAAAAGCTGGGCAAGAATTTGGGCAAGACCACCGGATGGATTCACCGCGCCAGCCTGCAGATGAAGAATGTGCAGATGATCGGCGGCGTGAACTATGAACGGATCGACGCGCAGGGCCTGCACATCAGTTATGGCGAGGGCCGCGAGCGCCCGACCTGTCTGGAGGTGGACACGGTCGTGATGTGCGCAGGGCAGGTGCCGGAACGGTCGCTGGCCGATGCCCTGACCGCGCGGGGCCGCGTGTGCCATGTGATCGGCGGGGCCGAGGTTGCCGCTGAACTGGATGCCAAACGGGCGATTGACCAAGGCACGCGGCTGGCGGCCATGCTGTAGCAGTTCGCGTCAGGGTTGTTTCCCCGTCCGGGCCAATCCGTCGTAAAACCCCCGAATGGTCAGGCAAAGGCCCCTTTGTTGCCTGAATTGGCCGCCACAACTGTCCCTAAGCAAGTCAAGTCAAAGGGACGAGTATGGACCGCCTTACCGAAATGGAAGCCTTCGCCACAGTTGTGGATCAGGGTGGGTTTACGGATGCCGCCAAGAAGATGGGGATTTCAAAATCCGCCGTGTCTAAACACGTTTCGGCGCTTGAGGCCCGGTTGGGTGCCCGGTTGTTGAACCGCACTACCCGCCGCGTCAGCCCGACCGAGATCGGTCTGGCCTATTACGACCGCGCCCGCCGCGTTTTGAATGACGCAGGCGAGGCGGATGCGCTTGTCACCTCGATGCAATCCGCGCCGTCGGGTTTGTTGCGGATCAGCGTGGCGACCGATTTCGGGGTCAATCACCTGTCGCCGGTTCTGGGGGATTTCCTGCAGGAATTCCCGGATATCACCGTGAACATGGTTTTGAACAACCGCTATGTGGAATTGATTTCCGAAGGGTTCGATATGGCCGTGCGGATTGGTGAACTGGAAGACAGCACCCTGCGCGCCCGCAAATTGACCGACACCACCAAACGGATGATCGCCGCTCCGTCGTATTTCCAGCAATACGGCCGCCCGATGAAAATCGATGATCTGAACGAACACAAATTGCTGCATTACACCAATCAATCCAATTCCGCCGTGTGGAAAATCACGGCACCCAGCGGCGAAAAGCGGCAAATCCGCACCGCGGGCTGGTTGACGGTGAATGACGGGCAATCGTTACTGAATGCCTGCGTGTCGGGCCTTGGCATCGCGTATTTGCCGTCGTTCCTGTATGCGGATGCGATGGCCAAAGGGTTGGTCGAGGACGCAATTCCCGATTTGCCGGTCGAGACCCAAGGCATCTACGCCGTCTATCCCCCGGGCCGGTTCACCCAGCCCAAGGTGCGCGCGTTCATTGATTTTCTGGTCCATTCGTTCGCCGACAAAGGCCCAGACGTCTGGTAACCCACAGTTTTATCAAGGGTGTTCCCGCCCAACCTCAACGCGGCCCAAGGGCCGCGTTTTTTTATGGGGGGCCATTGTTTGCCTGTTTTAGCCCGGTCAGCCATCGCGTCCCGGTTCGTTCAGATCATTGGAAAAGAGTGCAATCTTGTTACCCTGTGGGTCGCGTAGGTAGGCCACATAAAAGTGAGGTCCGTAGGCATCCCGAAAGCCAGGTTGGCCCTCGTCAGAACCGCCTGCGGCAAGGCCTGCGGAATGAAGATCATCGACCTGTTTTTGACTGGGCACTTCAAAAGCGATCATTGTGCCATTTCCAGCCGACGCCGGGTGCCCATCAAAGGTTGGTTTGACGTAGAAATCCGGGAGAACGAGGGGCTGACCCGATATTGCAGGCAGGGCGTAGCTTAGTCCCTCAGGACCTTCTGTCAGTTGATAATTGAGGGCCGGAAGGAACGCCGAATAGAACTTTTTTGCGCGCGCGATGTCATCGGCTCCGACAGTGACGTAGGCAATCATATGGCGCGATCCTTTCCAATGGTTTGGTCATGCATCAACTTTGGCGCGGCAACTTTGAAAAAACTAGGTGCTGTAAAATAGCTGCCCAATTTTTGGCCCCACAAGTAACGTGGGTCTAGACCCACCCCTTCCCCCACCCCCTCAATCCTGCGCGCACACCTGTCGTTGTTGCCCCATTCCCGCGATCCCGGCTTCGACCACGTCGCCGGCCTTCAGGTAGCGTTGCGGTTTTAACCCCATGCCGACGCCGGGCGGTGTGCCGGTGGAAATCACGTCGCCGGGGTGCAGGGTCATGAATTGGCTGAGGTAGGAAATCAGGTGCGCCACCCCGTAGACCATCGTCGCCGTGCTGCCGTTTTGCAGGCGGGTGCCGTTCACCGACAACCACAGAGCGTTGTTCTGCGGGTCGCCGACCTCGTCCGGGGTGACAAGCCACGGCCCAAGCGGGCCAAAGCTGTCACAGCTTTTGCCCTTGGTCCATTGCCCCGCCCGCTCCATCTGGAAACTGCGTTCCGACACATCGTTGGCCACGCAGTAGCCCGCCACATGGGACAAGGCGTCTGCCTGCGCCACATATTTCGCGGAGCGCCCGATGACGACGGCCAGTTCCACCTCCCAATCGGTTTTCACTGATCCGCGCGGCAGGCGGATGGGGTCGTTGGGGCCGCAGATCGCGCTCGTCGCCTTGAGGAACAGAACAGGTTCGGGCGGCACCGCCATCCCCGATTCCGCCGCGTGATCGGCGTAGTTCAACCCGATGCACAGGAATTTGCCCACGCCGCCAACGCATGGGCCGATGCGCGGCGTGCCGGGGACCAGCGGCAGGGTCGCAGGGTCCACCGAGGCAAAGCGTCCAAGGTCCCCAAGCGCCGCCCCTGCCAGATCGGGGATATGCCCGGACAGGTCCCGCACCCCCCCGGTGGCGTCCAAAAGGCCGGGTCGTTCGGCCCCGGTGGGGCCATAGCGCAGGAATTTCATGGGTGTCCCCTTTTTGGTAAGGTGGGTCTTCACCCACCCGGCTTCAGTCGATGGATGTCAGGATCACCTCGACCCTGCGGTTCGCTTCGCGCCCTTGGGGCGTGATGTTGGCCGCAATCGGGGCCAGATACCCCATCCCTTGTGCGTCCAGTTGTTGCCGGTTGATCCCGTGATCCGTCACCAGCCGTTCCAGAACGGACCCCGCCCGCCGTTTCGACAGCGCGATATTGGCCTCCAGCGACCCCGAACTGTCCGTATGTCCGACCAGTGCCACCCGCCGATCCGGTCGCGCCCGCAGATAATCCGCAAGTGCGACGAGCGATGCATACTCTCCCGCCGCCAGTTGCGCCGACCCGCTCTCAAACGCGAGGTCCGACAGGATCATATGCCCGTCCGTTTCCAGACGGTCCACAAAGCTGGCCACGTCGGCCAATGGGCCGGGGCCCGTCGCCCCGGCGTCCCCGGGTTGCGGGGTTGCGGGCGTCAAGGGTGCCGCCCCCGTCGTGGCC
>JBGSIZ010000160.1:0-5712 GCA_041742255.1 Marivivens sp.
AGGTCGAGCGCGGTTGCCAGTTCAGTCAGGGTCGCGCGTTCGGCGCGGGCGAGGTGTCCCAGAACCGTCAACGCCCGGTCGAGCGCCTGAAGCGTGGGCGCGGTGCTGTCCACAAAGGCAGAGCGGGGCCGCCCTCGGGGGCGTTTGGCGGGTGCGTTGTCCATGGCCGTTGATACCGCGGATTGCTGCGCGCGCAAATGAAAATAGTTTTCAATGCCGTTGCATACTGATCGGACTGAAAACTGATTTATGTATCTGCATCATGTGGTTGACGTGTATTTTGTAGTTTTGAAAAATATTTTTGAAAAAATTGCAAAAATGGAGGCGGCGCGCGATAACGGTGCATCAACCCACGGAGGAGGGTGCCCCCATGTCTGACCAGAACCCGGTTTTCATTCCCGGCCCGACCAATATCCCTGACCGTTTGCGGCAGGCCATGAACATCCAGACCCGCGATCACCGCGCGCCGGATTTCGTGGACACCCTGTTGCCCGTGCTGGAGGATACCAAGCGTGTGTTTGGCACCCGCGACGGTCGGATCATCACGTTCCCGGCCTCTGGCACAGGTGGTTGGGAGGCCGCGATTTCCAACACCTTGTGCCCCGGCGATACCGTTCTGGTGGGCCGTTATGGCATGTTTTCGCACAAATGGATTGATATGTGCCAGCGGCATGGCCTGATCGTGCGGATTGTTGAGGCTGCGTGGGGCGCGGGCGTTCCTGCTGCCGAGTTTGAGGACATTCTGACCGCCGACAAGGCCCATGCGATCAAAGCCGTTCTGGTCACCCACAATGAAACCGCAACCGGGGTTCGGTCCGATATTGCCGCCGTCCGCGCTGCGATGGATGCCGCCAGCCACCCCGCCTTGATGTTGGTGGATTGCGTGTCCTCCCTCGCCTCCATGCCGTTCGAAATGGACAAATGGGGTGTGGATATCGCCGTGTCCGGATCGCAGAAGGGGTTCATGTTGACCACGGGCATGGCCATTTGCGCCGTATCGCCCAAGGCGCTGGCGGCCATGGAAACCGCCAAGCTTCCCAGAACATTCTTTAGTTTCAAGGACATGCTGACGATGAATGTCACCGGTGGGTTTCCCTATACCCCGCCGCTGCAATTGATTTACGGGATGCGCGAGAGCCTGAACATGCTGTTCGCCGAAGGGTTGGACAACGTCTATGCCCGGCACACCCGGTTGGCCACAGGCGTGCGCAAGGCGGTGGATGCCTGGGGTCTGACGCTGGTGGCGCAGGCCCCCGACCTGTATTCCGAAACGGTGAGCGCGATTTATGTCCCCAAGGGGTTCGACAGCGACGCCCTGACCAATCATCTGTTCCATGCCTACGGCGTGTCGTTCGGCGTTGGACTGGGCGAGATGAAGGGCCGCGCGTTCCGCATTGGCCATTTGGGGATGCTGACCGACGTTATGGTTCTGTCAGGGTTGGGCGCGATTGAAATGGGCATGGCCGATCTGGGATATCCGATCCGGCTGGGGTCCGGAGTTGCCGCCGCCCAAGAGCATTTCCGCACAACGCGGGCACAAATGATGGCGGATGCAGCATGACATCTGTTCATTTTCCAACCTTCGCGGATGTGATCGCCGCCCATGACCGGATCGCCCCCTATATCCACCGGACGCCCATCCTGACGTCGTCGTTCCTGAACGACCTCACCGGGGCGGAGTTGTTTTTCAAGTGTGAGAATTTCCAGAAGGCGGGCGCGTTCAAGGTGCGCGGTGCGTGCAATGCCGTGTTCGGGTTGCCGGAGGATAAATTGGCCAAAGGTGTGGCCACTCATTCGAGCGGCAATCACGCCTTGTCCTTGTCCTATGCCGCTGGCCGGCGCGGTATCCCCTGCACGGTTGTGATGCCCCGCACCGCCCCTGAGGCCAAGAAAGCCGCCGTGCGCGGTTACGGTGGGCGGATCGTGGAATGTGAACCCTCCACCACCAGCCGCGAGGCCGTTTTTGCCGATGTCGTGGCCGAAACAGGCGCGGAATTCGTCCATCCCTACAATGACTTGCGGGTCATCACCGGGCAGGCGACCTGTAGCCGCGAATTGTTGGACCAAGTGGATGGGTTGCAGGCCGTTGTGGCCCCGATTGGGGGCGGCGGGATGATTTCGGGCACCTGTCTGACCGTGTCGTCCATCGCCCCGGATGTGCAGATTTACGCCGCCGAACCCGAACAGGCCGACGATGCCTATCGCAGTTTCAAGGCCGGACATATCATCGCTGACGACGCCCCGGTGACCGTGGCGGATGGGTTGAAGGTGCCGTTGAAGGAAAACACATGGCATTATGTGTCCAACCACGTCACCGACATTCTGACCGCGAGTGAACAAGAGATCATCGACGCCATGCGTCTTACGTGGGCGCGGATGAAGATTGTCATCGAACCAAGCTGTGCCGTGCCGTTGGCCACCATCCTGAGAAACCCGGAGGTGTTCCGGGGAAAGCGCGTGGGCGTGGTGATTACGGGCGGCAACGTCGATCTGGATAAATTGCCCTGGATGATGGGCTGAGGGAGAGAACCATGAACAAGCAGACCACCTTTGACGGATATGACGTGGGCTATGACATTCCTGCCATTCCGGGCATGGACGAGGCCGATATCCAGACCCCCTGTCTGGTCCTCGATCTGGATGCATTAGAGCGCAATATCAAGAAGATGGGCGATTTTGCAAAGTCCGCGGGTGTCCGTCACCGGGTCCACGGCAAAATGCACAAATCTGTTGATGTGGCCCTTTTGCAGGAAACCCTGGGCGGGTCGTGCGGCGTGTGTTGCCAGAAGGTGAGCGAGGCCGAAGTGTTCGCGCGCGGCGGGATCAAGGACGTGCTGGTCAGCAATCAGGTCCGTCATCCTGCCAAGATTGACCGCCTTGCCCGTTTGCCCGAACTTGGTGCCCGGACGATCTGCTGTGTGGACGATCTGGCCAATGTCGCCGACCTGTCCGAGGCCGCCGTGCGCCATGGCACCACCATCGAATGTCTGGTCGAGATTGACTGTGGCGCGGGCCGTTGTGGCGTCACCACCACCCCCGCCGTTGTCGAGATTGCCACGGCGATTGACGCCGCTCCTGGTCTCAAGTTTGCGGGCATCCAAGCCTATCAGGGTGCGATGCAGCATCTGGACAGCTATGACGATCGCAAGGCAAAAATTGCCGTCGCGGTGGCCATGGTCAAGGACGCGGTGGACACGTTGGCCGCTGCCGGACTGCCTTGTGACATTGTTGGCGGGGGCGGCACGGGGTCCTATTACTTTGAGGGAACGTCAGGCGTTTACAATGAGTTGCAGTGCGGAAGTTATGCATTCATGGACGCCGATTATGGCCGTATCCGTGACAAGGATGGCAACCGCATCGACCAAGGCGAGTGGGAGAACGCCCTGTTCATCCTGACCAGCGTCATGAGCCATGCCAAGGCCGACAAAGCGATTGTGGATGCCGGATTGAAGGCCCAATCCGTGGACAGCGGCCTGCCCGTGGTGTTTGGCCGGACCGATGTCACCTATGTCAAATGTTCCGATGAACATGGCGTTGTGGCCGACCCCGACGGCGTGTTGAAGGTGAATGACAAACTGCGGCTGGTTCCCGGTCACTGTGATCCGACCTGCAACGTTCATGACTGGTATGTCGGTGTGCGCGGCGGCAAGGTCGAGGTGGTCTGGCCCGTGTCCGCCCGTGGCAAGGCCTACTGATGCCCGAAATCCTGATCGTATCCGAGGCCGCCTGTGAAGCGACAGTGACCGCAGACGTTGCGTTTGCCGCCGTGGAACAGGTGTTTGCCGCCATGGCCAAGGGCGAGGCCCGGAATTTTCCGGTCATCCGCGAGGCGTTGGGCTATGCCGATGCGTTATACGGGTTCAAGTCCGGGTTTGACCGGGTTGGCCCCGCATTGGGCGTCAAATCCGGTGGGTTCTGGCCGGGCAACGCTGCCAAGGGGTTGACCAACCATCAGTCCACGATTTTCCTGTTTGATCCGGAAACCGGGCAATTACAGGCACTTGTGGGCGGAAATTTCCTGACGGCGATCCGGACGGCGGCCGCGTCGGCGGTGTCGATCGCCCATTTGGCCCGACCGGACGCAGAGGTGATCGGGATGGTCGGGGCCGGGCATCAATCGGCGTTCCAACTGCGCGCCGCCCTTGCCCAGCGTTCGTTTCGGAAGGTTGTGGCATGGAATCCTCATCCTGACATGTTGCCCCGGTTGGCCGAGGTGGCGAATATCGCCGGCGTGCAGTTTGAGGCCGTGGAGCGGGAAGACCTGGGCGCGCAGGCCGATGTCATCATCACCATCACCAGCGCGTTCGAGCCGTTGATGATGCGCGACTGGATCAAGCCGGGCACCCATTTGGCCTGTATGGGGACGGATACCAAGGGAAAACAAGAGGTTGACCCGGCTTTGGTGGCCGCCGCCACCGTGTTCACCGACGAGGTTGCCCAATCCGTGACCATTGGCGAGGCCCAGCATGCCGTGGCTGCCGGATTGATCGCGGCAGGCGACATTACCCCGCTTGGCGCGGTGATCAACGGCACCCATGCGGGGCGCACAAGTGCTGAGGAAATAACGATATTTGACGGAACTGGCGTTGGATTGCAGGATCTGGCGGTGGCCGCTGTCGCTGCGCGTGTGGCCCGCGACCGAGGGCTGGCGCAGGTGATCACGCTGTAACCTGCTGGACCTTTTGCGCGTGTTCTGGCCATTTGGGAGAACAGCCCAGGAGGCGGACATGGCAGATTTGGAAACACGCATTGCGCAGGGCCGGGGGGATTCCCCGGCGGATGTGGTGTTGCGCGGCGGCACCGTTTTTGACGTAATCACGGGCGACCTAATCCCGGGGGATGTCGCCCTGTGTGGCGACATCATCGTGGGGATCGGTGCCGATTATCAAGGCCGCAAGGTTGTGGATGTGTCCGGTCTGATCCTTGTTCCCGGGTTTATCGACACGCACCTGCATATCGAATCGAGTTTAATAACCCCTTACGAATTTGACCGTTGCGTGACCCCGCGCGGTGTCACCACCTGTATTTGTGACCCCCACGAGATTACCAATGTGTTGGGCTTGCCGGGGATTTCGTATTTTCTGGAGGCTGCGACCCGGACCCTGATGGATATCCGGGTGAACCTGTCGTCGTGCGTGCCCTCGACCGATATGGAGACGTCCGGCGCCCGGATCGAGGCCGCCGATCTGGCCCCGCTGCGCGCCCATCCCAAGGTGGTGGGATTGGCAGAAGTCATGAATTATCCGGGGGTTATCCACCGTGATCCCGGCATCATGGCCAAGCTGCGGTTGTTTGAGGGCGCCCATATCGACGGCCACGCCCCGATGCTGTCGGGGCGCGACCTGAACGCCTATGTCGCGGGTGGTATACGCACCGAACATGAGGCAACGACCGCCGCAGAGGCCCGCGAAAAACTGCAAAAAGGGATGCGCGTTCTGATCCGAGAAGGGTCCGTGTCCAAGGATCTGGATGCGCTGCTGCCGCTGCTGACCGAGGCCACGAGCGCCTATATGTGCCTGTGCACCGATGACCGGAACCCACTGGATATAGGGGAGCATGGGCATCTGGACTACATGATACGGCATGGAATTGCGGCGGGCGTGTCGCCACTCGCGATGTATCGCGCGGCGAGCCTGTCCGCGGCAGAGGCGTTCGGGTTCAAGGACCGGGGCCAGATCGCGCCGGGCAAGCGCGCCGATATCGTGGCCATCG
>JBGSIZ010000161.1:0-4894 GCA_041742255.1 Marivivens sp.
GCGCGGGCCATGGCGTTCTGGGCGGTCCGTTGGGCATCGGCGGCCATCGCCACAACCACATCGGCACCGCCCATCAGCCACAGCCAGCCGCACAGGGCCAACAGGGCCGCAAGCGGGATCAGAACGATCCGGTGCATGACACGGTCACAGTATCGGCGAACAAGACGCCCACCTCTGGCAATTGTTCGTCCGGGCCGAAATCGGATGCCGGGCGGCCTAGCAGGATTTCCTCGGATTTGGCATAGGCGGTGGTGAGATCGGCGGGGGCATAGCGATGCACGCAGTCGGTGACGCCTTCGACGCCAATCTCGCCCACAAGGGTATAGGCCAGATAAAACCCCGGATCATACACCTGCACGGTGACCAGTGCAGTGGGGTCGGACGGGGTGGCCAGCGGGCGAAAATGGCTTTCGCGCAAACGGCCCTCGGTGATCTTGATGACGTGATCCTGCGGCGGCAACAGGGCCAGCGGGGCATCCGATTTGGTCAGATACAGATCGCCGTCATAATCGGCGGGCCAATCGAACACATAGGCCTCGAGCGCGGCCTGCTCGGTGTCGGTCAGAACCATGTCGCCATCGGGATCTAGCCCCAGATCCTCGGTCAGGATCAGGGTGAAAAACTCGTCATAATCCCACCCCAGACGCACCCCGGCCAAGGCACCGGCACCGTCATAAACCAGCGACAGGCGGACATCGACAAACACATGCGGATGGGCCTGTGCTGTGGCGGCGGGCCAAAGGGCACCAAACGTCACAAGGCAGGCGGCAAGGGTGCGTGAATACGGGGTCTGTGTCATGCCGGGTATCCTAGAACCCGCCGCCCGCGCGGGCAATGGACAGACGCGGAATTTGATCTACCCTGCGCAAAACTCAGCCATCTGGAACGGCCATGAATTTTGACACGCTGATCGCGACCGCACAGACGTTTTACACGCGCTTGGCCGCCAATAACACGCGGGATTGGTGGCTGGCGCACAAAGACACCTATGACACGGGCCTCAATCGTCCGGCGCTCGCGCTGCTGGATGCCTTGGTGGGACCGCTGTCGGACTTGGCCTGGGCGCCTGTGGTCCCTCGCCTGTTCCGGCCCAATCGGGATGTGCGGTTTTCCAAAGACAAATCGCCCTACAACACGCATTTGCACATGATGTGGACGGTTCAGGCTGGCGGACGGCAGGACCCCGCGTTCTTCTTTGGCATCGCGCCTGACTATGTGACGGCAGGCGGCGGGATCATGGGGTTTGACAAACCCATGCTGGACGACTGGCGCACCTTCGTGGGGCTGGACGTGAAACGGGTGGGGCCAGTGTTGACCGGGGCCGTGGCCCAAGGGTTCGGGTTCTGGGACCCAGAGTTGAAAAAGGTGCCTGCCCCCTACCCCGCAGACCATCCGCTGGGCGAGTTTTTGCGGATGAAACGCTGTGTGGGATCGCGGGACATCGGTGTGGGCGCGCGCCTGCCAGACGATTTGATGACCACGTTCCGGGCGTTCGCGCCGGTGATCGACCTGCTGCAAACCATTTCGCGGGCGTGACGGTTCAGGCCCCCGTCCTAGGCCCCCGCATCAGGCACCTGTGGCCTTGAATTTATCCATCAGATACGGACCGGACCGCGCCGGCGCATAGGCGTCCGACCCGTCCAGCGGCACAATTTCGGCGTCCCAATCCGGTTGATGGAAAAACGCCAGACTTTGGCGTTGCGGCTGGCCCGCATGGGCCACGACCCGGTGCAAGGTGGACACCCAACGATCCGCCGTCCAGCGCGCCATCAGGTCGCCGATGTTGATGACAAACGCGCCGGGCGGGGCCGGGACCTCGACCCAACTGCCATCCGGCGCGCAAATCTCCAATCCCCGCGATCCCGGTTGGGGCAACAGGATGGTCAGCGATCCATAGTCGGTATGGGCGCCCGCGCGGTTCTGCCCAGCCTCGGGGGCCTGCGTCGTTGCGGGATAGTTCAGCGCGCGCAGGGCAGAGATCGGCCGGGCGATGTAGGGGGCAAAGTGGTCGGCGGGCAGGCCCAATGCGGCGGCAAAGGCGGCCATGATCCGCGCGGCCAACTGCTCCATCGCCGTGTAATAGGCGGTCCAGGCGGACCGGAACCCCGGAACTTCGGGCCACAGGGTCGGTTGATAACAAAACGCCAAGGCATCGGGATCGGTCATGCCTGCGGGCACGGCGAGCGGCCCGCCGTTGAAACTTTCCTTCAGATCGGGGGGCGTGTCGGCCCCCTTGGACCGGGCGAGAGCCTCGGACAAGGGACCAAGCCAACCATAGGGATAGCCCGGATAGGGGGCGGCCACGGCGGATTTTTCCGCCGGGGTCTGGGCGAAAAATGCCCGGACCGCTGCCCATTGATCGGCAATCACATCGTCCGGCACGCCGTGACCCGTCAGAACCAGAAACCCGGTGTCGCGGCAGATTTCATCAAGTGAACGGGCAAGGCTAACCCGATCCGGGCCTGTCGATTGTTCGAATTGTGCAAGGTCAAAGACGGGGAACGTCATGCCAACCCGTCCCGCCACCCGTGTTTGGGGGAAAACCCCACCAGCCGCTTGGCCTTGTCATTGGCATAGAACGTCTCATGTTCGCCCATCTGTTTGGTCACGGGAACACCGGGATAGAACTGTTCGATGGTTTGCGCCGCAGTCAAACCAATGCTCAGATCATTGTTGGACACGTTGAATATCTCAAACCCCAGCCCGTCGGTTTTCAGGCAACGGTCCACCATATGACCCAGATCGCGGGCGTCGATATAGGCGAATATGTTGCGGCGGCGCAGTGCGGGATCGGCGACATAGGCGGGGAAATTTTGCGCGTATTCATGTGGTTCTATGACGTTGTTAATGCGCAGCCCATACACATCGGCCCCCGTGCGGGCCTGAAATGACCGGGCGGTGACCTCGTTTACGACCTTGGACATGGCATAGCTGTCCTGGGGGACGGTCGGGTGATCCTCGTCCACGGGCAGATAGTCGGGCAACTTCATCCCGTCCCAGAAACACACGGCATAGGTGGTTTCAGAGCTGGCAAAGATCACCTTGGGGATGCCGAATTTGGCGGCGGCATCCAGCACGTTGTAAGTGCTCAGAACATTGACCCGGTAGGTTTCATTGTCGGGCACGACCAATATCCGGGGAACGGCGGCGAAATGCACCACGGCGTCATATTTCGGCACGCCCGTGCCAGCGTCCAGTTCATCAAACCAGCGATAGGCATGCAGCGCGTTGAACACCTGCCCCGCGTCGGTCAGGTCCACGATCAGGTCGGGAACACCCTCCATCCCAAGGGGAACCAGATCCAGATTGGTCACCTGATGACCCTGAGCCACAAGATAGGCGATGGCGTGGCGTCCGGCCTTGCCGCTGCCGCCGGTAAAGATGATGCGCATGTTTGTCTCCTGTTTGGTCTCAATAATGGGCCGCGCGCGCGCACTGGCAATCCCCAAAGCGACCCGCTAGCGTTGCGCGACCAATCAACGGAGCCTCAGATGCAGCTATTCGCCACCTACCGCAGCCGCGCCACCCGCAACCTTTGGGCGGCGGCCGAACTGGGCGTCACGCTCGACCTTGTGCCGGTCTGGCAAACCTACCGCCTGCGCGATCCGGCGGCGGCCGACGCGCCGATGCACACAGGGTCGCCCGAATTTCTGGAGATGTCGCCCGCCGGGGCCATTCCAGTGCTGCGGGACGGCGATCTGGTGTTGTCCGAATCGCTGGCGATCAACCTCTATCTGGCGAAAAAGGCCGGGGGGCCGCTGGCCGCCCAAACCGACGGCGAAGAGGCGCAGATGGTGCAATGGGCGCTCTATGCGATGACGGCGATGGAACCGCACACCTTGCCGATCCTCTATGTTCACGCCGAAAAACGGCGGGACACCAACGAAGGATTGGCGGAAATCGGCACCCATGTTCTGGCGCTGGAACGGCCGCTCAAGGCACTGGAGGCGCATCTGACCGCCCACAGCTACATGATCGGGCACCGGTTCACCGTGGCCGACATCAACATGGCCGAGGTCCTGCGCTATGCCCAAGCCGAAAACGGGGTGATCGAACGGTTCGGGGCGGTCGATGCATGGTTGCGGGCGTGCCAGTCGCGGCCCGCCTACACTGCGATGATGGCGGAACGGGAAAAAGAACCGGCCATTCTGGGCTAACCCAGCACACGCACCGGCGCGCCTGCGGCAAATGCCCGGACGGCTTCGGCGGTCTGGGTGTAAAACAGGGCAAACGTGGCCTGCGTCGTGTATCCCAGATGCGGGGTCAACAACAGGCGCCCCTGTGCCATCAGATCCGCGTCGTGCAGGATGTCGGCGTGGGGCAAGGGTTCCACGTCGAACACGTCCAACCCCGCCATCGCCGTCCGGTCGCGGTGCAACCAGCCGATCAGGGCGGCACTGTCCACAATCGGGCCGCGGGATGTGTTGATGACCACATGGCCCGGTTTGGCGGCGGCCAATGCCGGGGCCCCCACCAATCCCCGCGTCCGGTCCGACAACACCAGATGCACGGATGACACATCGGACGCGGCCATCAGGGCAGGCAGGCTGTCCATCCTCTCTACCCCGACCTCCTCACAGCGCATGGGGGTCAGGTTCTGTGACCACGCGCAGATCTCCATACCCAACACGCGTCCGATCGTGGCCATCTGCGCGCCGATGGTGCCCAGCCCGATCAGACCCAACCGCAACCCGGCCACATCGCGGCCCAATCCGGTTTGCCAGCCGCCTGCGGTCAGGTTTGCGACCTCGGGCAGCAAGCTGCGGTTCAGGGCAAGGATCATGAGGATCGCCAGTTCGGCGGTCGTGGTCTTGCGGCTTTGGGTGCCCGATACAACGATCCCGCGCGCGGCGGCGGCGGCCAGATCAATGGCGGCGTTGCGCGGGCCGCTGGT
>JBGSIZ010000162.1:0-13373 GCA_041742255.1 Marivivens sp.
CCCCGCCGCCGCCTCCAGCCCCAGCAAACCGCCGCCGATCACCACCGCCTTGGCCCCCGGTGTGGCGCTGGCCGCGATCATGGCGTTGGTGTCGTCAAGGTCGCGGTAGGTCACCACGCCGGGCAAATCCTTGCCCGCCACGGGGATGATGAACGGGGCCGATCCGGTGGCGATCAACAGCTTGTCATAGGGCGCGCCGCCGGATGCGGAATAGACCACCTTGTGGGTCCGGTCGATCCGCACCACGGTTTCGCCGAACCGGCAGGTGATGTCGTGCCGGGCATACCAGTCGTCGTCATGGGTGACGATATCGTCATAGGTTTTTTCGCCCGACAACACCGGCGACAACATGATCCGGTTGTAGTTCCCACGCGGTTCGGCGTTGAATATCGTGATGTCCCAGCCGTCCGGCTCTGCGGCCAGCAGATGGTCCAGAACCCGCCCCGAGGCCATCCCGGCCCCGATCACAACCAACCGTTTTTTCATCACGCTGCGTCCTTCTTTTTCTGGGCGCCGTGTTCGTAATCCTCAAGGAATTGAAGAACTTCGGCGCGGTAGGCGTAATAGTCGGGATGTTCGAGAAGCGCCTTGCGGGTGCGCGGACGGGGCAGGTTGACATCCACAACCTTGCCGATGCGGGCCTGTGGGCCGTTGGTCATCATGACCACCCGGTCGGCCAGCAGGATCGCCTCGTCTACGTCATGGGTGACGCAGATCGCCGTCACCTTGGTGCGCGACCAAACCTCCATCAGCACCTCTTGCAATTCCCATCGCGTGAGGCTGTCGAGCATCCCAAAGGGTTCATCCAGCAACAGCAGTTTGGGCGACAAGGCAAAGGCCCGCGCGATGCCAACCCGCTGTTTCATGCCGTTCGACAAATCGGCGGCCCGCCGGTCCATGCTGTCGCCCAGACCGACCCGTTCCAGATAATATTCGACGACATCCTGCCGTTCCGCCCGCGTGGCGCGCGGATACACCCGGTCCACCCCGATCGACACGTTTTCCTTGGCCGTCAGCCACGGGAACAGGCACGGCGCCTGAAACACCACGGCGCGTTCGGGGTTGGCCCCTTTGACCTCGCGCCCGTCCAGTTTGATGCCGCCGCCGGATATGTCGGTCAACCCGGCGGCCATGGTCAGGACGGTGGATTTGCCACAGCCCGAATGGCCGATCAGGCTGATGAATTCGCCCTTTTTCACCTTGAGGTCGAACCGGTCCACGACCGTCAGCGGCCCCTTGGGCGTCGGATACACCTTGGAGAGTTGCGAAAATTCCAGATATTTGTCGTCAAACGGGCTTTGGGCGGCTTGGGCATAGGCGCGGGGCGTGCCGTGGATCGGCGTCACCTGGGGCAGGGTGCGGGTGTCGGCGACACGGGCGGCCACCCCCACATCCATCAGATACCGCGTCACATCGGCCCGCAGTTTCTTGAACGCCGGATCGTTGTTCATCGCGGTGCGTAGACGGGGCCGGGGCAGGGCCACCCGGAAATCCGGCCCAAGGGTGCCATCCGGGTTGAGCGGCACAATCCGGTCGGCCATCAGGATCGCCTCGTCCACGTCATTGGTGATCAGAACGACCGTCTTGCGGTCGGCCTGCCATATCTGGGTGATCTCGTCCTGCAGGTTGGCACGGGTCAGCGCGTCCAGTGCGGACAGGGGTTCATCCAGCAGCAGAACCTGCGGGTTCATGGCCAGCGCGCGCGCCACCGACACCCGTTGCCGCATCCCCCCCGACAGTTCGGCAGGACGACGGCCCGCCGCATGAGACAGCCCGACCATGCCGATATATTTGGCCACAATGGCCGCCCGTTCGGCGCGGGTCGCGCGGGTGTGGACCGCATCCACCGCCAGCGTCACATTGCCCGCCACCGTCAGCCACGGCATCAGGGAATAGGATTGAAACACCAACCCCCGGTCCGGTCCCGGCCCGGTGATCGGTTCGCCTCGGAACAGAACCCGCCCGGTATCGGGCCGGTCCAGCCCCGCAATCTGGTTGATGAGCGTAGTTTTGCCCGAACCGGAAAACCCAAGGATCGCCAGAAATTCGCCTTCGGCCACGGTCAGGGTGATGTTTTTCAACACCTCCGACCGGTTCGGCGCGGTTCCGAAGCCTTTGCAGACGTTGTCAAATTCTAGGATGTTCATGGGGTTACCGCGCATTGCTAAAGGTGAACAGCGATTGCAGCGCGAACATCAGCCGATCCAGAAGAAAGCCGATGATCCCAATGGTGAACACCGCCACCATGATCCGCGCGAGGCTGTTGGCCGATCCGTTCTGGAATTCATCCCACACGAATTTGCCCAGACCGGGGTTCTGCGCCAGCATTTCCGCCGCGATCAGAACCATCCAGCCCACGCCCAATGACAACCGCAACCCGGTAAAGATCAGCGGCAGCGCCGAGGGCAGCACCAGCCGCGTGATCTTGGTCCATGTGTTGAGCTTCAACACCCGGCTTACCGAAATCAGATCCCGGTCGATGCTCGCCACCCCAAGGGCCGTGTTGATGAGTGTGGGCCACAGCGAACACAGCGTCACCGTGATGGCCGAGGTCAGGAACGATTTGGAAAACAGCCCATCCTGCGTGACATAGGTGGCCGATACGACCATCGTAACAATCGGCAGCCATGCCAGTGGCGACACCGGTTTGAATATCTGGATCAAGGGGTTGAGCGCCGCATTTGCAGTGGGCGACAGCCCCGCCATGATGCCCAAAGGCACCGCAACCGCCGTGGCAATCACAAACCCAAAGAACACCGTTCGCACCGAGGTCCAGATTTGCGCGTAGTAGGTCGGCGATCCGGTATAGGCCCGGTCGCGCACCTGATCGGGTTGCCCGGCGGCCAGCACTTCGGCGTTGCGAGCGTCCTGCCGGGCGTAGAAGTCCACCGCCTTGGCCCGTTCCGCCACATGTTCACCGTGCAGAACCTGCACCTGTTCCCACACCTGCCCCGGCCCCGGAATAGCCCCAAGTGAGGTTTGCACCATGGGCGCCAGATTGGCCCAAAGCAGCAGGAAACACCCGATCGACACCAACGGCACGCCCAGCAACCGCCAGATGTGCCCGGCCTGTGCCCGCGGATTGTCGCCCGCAATGGCCCGCAACAGCGGCGTCATGAACGACAGGCCCAGCACCTGAAACCATCCGTCCAGCCGGTTGATCGTCGTGAACACCCGGGCGCGGCGGTTTGCAGCACTTTGTGCCGTCGTATGGGCAGGGTCGATTGCGGTCATGGGGGTCTCCTGTGGGATAGGCACAAAGGGGGGGCGTTTCAGCCCTTGATCTCGGTTCCGACGACCGTTTGCCCGGCCTTCAGGCCGATGCTCAGGCTGTCGATATACGCGTTGGGGGTACGGCCATCGAACGGCACGCCGTCAATCGCGTCCGCCGTCACGGCGCGGTAGCCGTCCGACCCAAAGGGGAAGGCGTCCGCAGGGGCCAATCCGTCGTCCACCAGCGATTGGGCGGCGTCCAGATACAGGTCGTCCAGAAACACGGATGCGGCGGTTTGGGCGAACCAGTCGTCGGTCTGGGCAGTGGGGATTTGCCCCCAGCGGCGCATCTGGGTCAGATACCAGACGGCATCGGACGCATAGGGGTAGTTGGCGTTGTAGCGAAAGAACACGTTGAAATCCGGCACGGCGCGCACGTCGCCTTTTTCAAATTCAAAGGTGCCGGTCATCGAATTGGCCAGAACGGCGGGGTCGGCCCCCACGTAGTTGGGTTGGCTGATGATCTGCACCGCCTCCATCCGGTTGGCGTTGTCGTTTTCATCGAGCCACAAGGTCGCCCGGATCAAGGCGCGGGTCAGCGCGCGCACGGTGTTGGGGTTCTGTTCGACGAAATCGGCGCGCAGGCCCAGCACCTTTTCGGCGCGCATCGGGAACACGTCCAGATCGGTCACAACGGGCACACCGATGCCCATCGCCACCGCCTGCTGGTTCCACGGCTCGCCCACGGTGTAGCCGTTGATCGTCCCGGCCTCGAGCGTGGCGGGCATTTGCGGGGGCGGGGTGACGGACAACAGCACCTCGGCCCCGATCTGGCCGGTGACGTTGTCGGCGGAATAGAAACCGGGGTTGATGCCCCCTGCCGCCAGCCAATACCGCAGTTCGAAATTGTGGGTAGACACCGGGAACACCATTCCAAGGTTGAACGGGCGGCCCTCATCCGCGAATGCCTCGATTGCGGGGCGAAGGGCCGTGGCGGAAATCGGATGCATGGGCAGGCCGGACGCGTCCGACGGCACGGCGGGCCGCATCAGGTCCCAAACCTCGTTCGATACGGTGGTGGCGTTGCCGTTCAGACCGAACACGAACGGGGTGACGATATGCGCCTGCGTGCCGAACCCGATGGTCGCGGCCAGCGGTTGACCTGCCAGCATATGCGCCCCGTCCAGATTGCCGTCGATCACACCATCGAGCAGAACCTTCCAGTTTGCCTGTGCCTCGAGCGTGACAAACAGGCCCTCATCCTCGAAATAGCCGCGTTCATAGGCGATGGCGAGCGGGGCCATGTCGGTCAGTTTGATGAACCCAAGGGTCAGATCCTCGACCTCGGGCGCGCCTTGGGCGGTGGCCATGCCGGACACAAGGGCGGCAATCGTGGTGGTGGCGATCAACAGGTTGCGCATGTGGTTTCTCCATTCGGGGTGCCGGATCTGAAAACAAAAAAGCCGCCGACGATGTGCGCAGTTTTGCGCAACATGGTCAGGCGGCTGTGCCCGTGGGGGTTCGTCAGTGAACCCGGTTCCGGATCAGGGCAGCGCCATTGCCGCCCGTCGTGGGGATCACCATTCGCCCAATTTGCTGCACCTGCAACATGGGCGGCGGTTTGGGCCGGTGTTTTTGCAGGTGCAGCATAAAACTGCCTGTTCTTTCAGCGTCTGGTGGTGGTCGAGTCGAAAATATGGCCGTCAAAGAAAGCATCGGGGGCCAGAATCATCGTGCCCCGTTCGGACGCGACGGCGGTCGGGTGGTGCAAGCTCCCCTCCAGCTTTTCCGAGGCGCCGGGCAGGTCGGCCCCCGCACTTCGCAGGTTCTGACGATAGAGGTCTGTGCGGTTCAGCGTCTTGGCGATGGCCATGCTGCCCGCAACATCCAACCCGTGACGCCGCGCCATGCGGGCCGCAAACCACGCCGATTGGGATCGCCACGGAAACGTCGCCGCCCCGTCGAAAAACCGTATCATATCGGGCACATGGCGGACCTCGCCCCGAGGTGACACGACCATTTCACCGCGCAGCGCCCGCTCCAGCAGATCAACGGATGTGTTGACATAGGCCGGGCCCGACAGGATTTCCGACGCGGTGAGACGGTTTTCGGCCACGCTCAACCACTTGGCCGCCCGCCAGACCGCCCGCATCAGGCGTGCGGTCAAAACCGGGTTCGTATCTACCCAATCGTTGCGGGCCACCAATACCTTTTCCGGGGCCACGGCCCAAATGGCCCGGCTGGGCAGGACCAAGGCCCCGGCCCCCTGTTCCACCGCCACCGATCCCCAAGGTTCGCCAACGCAAAACGCATCAATATCGCCGTGGGCGAGTGCCGCCGCCATGTCCGGGGGCGGAATGGTGCACAGGTCATAGTCCAGTGCTGTTCCTTGCAACCAATACCGGACCAGTTCGGCATGGGTGGAAAACGGGAAGGGCACGCCGATCCGCAAGCGCCGCTGTGTGACGCCAGCGATGTCGCGCGCCACGCCTGCGGCATCGGCAAAGCCAAAATCGTGCCCGGCATCGCGCAGCGTTTCGGCCAGTTGGGCCGATACCCCGATCACATCGCCATTGATCGACAGGTTTTGCAGAATATCCAGCCGGGGCAAGTCGCCCGCAAGACCCAGCGCCACGGCCACAGGGACAGGGGCCAGCATCTGGGCCGCCTCGACCTTGTTCCAGACCAGCATGTCGCGCAGGGTGGACCATGACGGCGCGGGGACAAGGTCCAGCATGATCCCTTCGGCGGCGGCAAATCCCAATTCATGCGCAATCGCCAGCGGGGCCATGTCCAGCAAGGGCACGAACCCCACGCGCACCAACGGCATCGTCATGACAACAACCCCGCCGCCGTAACCAGCGCGCTGGCGACCTCGGCCACCTTGCGGCCTTGGTCCATCGCGGTTTTGCGCAACAGGGCATAGGCCTGTTCCTCGGAGATGCCACGCGCCTTCATCAGGATGCCTTTGGCGCGGTCGATCAGTTTGCGTTCTTCCAGCGCGCGGCGGGTGGTTTCCAGTTCGGTGCGCATTCGTTGAAATACCTGAAATCGGGCGATGGCGGCGTCCATGATGGCGGCGACCCGGTCCACCTGCAGCCCGTCCACCACATAGGCCGACACCCCGGCCTCGATCGCCTGCTGGGTCAGGTCGCGGTCGGTCCGGTCCACGAAAAACGCGACGGGCCGATCCATGGGTCCGGCGGCCAGCGCCATTTCTTCAAGCGTGTCGCGGGACGGATTGGCCATATCGATCAACACGATATCGGGGTTCAGGTCGCGCACACGCCGGGCCAGCCCCGCGCCTTCGCTGATGACCGTGATCTGGTGGCCCAGCGGGTGCAGGCCGTCGATGACCAGCCGGGCGCGGGTCTCGTCAGGTTCAACAATGACGATGTGCAGTTTCATAGGCGGGTCACCGGGTTGCATCGCCTCCCCATCGCAGGGTTGCGGGGGCGTCTGAAAGGGGCGGTGGGTCAATTGGCCCGACCCAAGATCACGTCGCCTGTTTTCCCGTCGCTTTTGCGCCGAATGGTGAATAAACAGGCAGGCCGGGTCTGTGATCCCGGCGCAGGACGACCCGCAAGGGTTCGATCATACGTGATTGGATAAGGAATGGTGGGCGACCCTGGAATCGATGTAGCTTCTGATGGATCAAGAAAAATGCAGGAGCAACTTCAATATGTTAACAACTTCGTCCGGGCACGGAAGTCCGCTATTGTGTCCAGGAAACGGGAAATTGTGTCCAAGACTGTGTAGAAATGCTTCCTGAAAGGGCTTAGTCAAACCAAGTATAGGGGTCCGATGACGAGCGCGGATCGAATGACGTTCCCTACTTCCATGGAACTGGTCGCGATTGGCTTTGGCTTGAACAGGCGTCATCGAACAACACGGACGCTGGTGGGAGGGAACACTATCTATGGCTTGACTATCGAGTTGGAAATACTGGTGATGACGAACCTATGATCAAACTGAACACACCCACTGACGACGACTCCGTATTGGATCAATCCAGGTTGCTGCACGCACTTCGCCAAACCATCCTATATGCTGATGAACATGGTGGCATCGGTCTGACACAGACCAAGGCGTTCAATCGAAAATTCGCCCACTGGGCCGCTGCCAACTTTGACTGGCCGGAATATTCCACAGACAGGCTGTTGAGCATACAGAAGGTGCTGAACGAGTGGGATGTGCCACCAGTGGCCGTGATCCACGATGTGCTGACCATCGCCAAGTGGGGACGGCACACCAAAGGGGTGTTCAAGCTATCGAAGAGCCTGACCACCTTGAACACCAGCCGGGGTAAGCTGTTCGTGGCGTTGGTCGAGCACTTCCTGTTCCGTTACAACCATAACCGGTTCAGTCGCTCGGACTTCACCGCGCCCGGCAACTGGCAAACCTTCTTGAACATCATCAACGTCGAAGCCCAAGATGGTCTGACCGAAGCCCACCTGGTGAAAACCCTCTATAGCATTAAGCCGACGACGGACCCGTTTGACCGAGATTTCCAGAACCACAAGTGGTTCCTTGTCTCGAACGTCCTGCGCCCCCTGACATGGATCGGGTTCCTGGTTGAAACACGGGCCAGCGATGACAGGTTGGCCGAACGCATCTACTGGAAAACACCGCTTTGGTCGAAGTGCTTGCTGCTGGAAACGGATCACTACTTGGAACATAGAACCACGCACTGATGCAGCAGCAGAGGACGGGACACAGATAATCTGTTGTCCAGCAAACTGATTCTGGATCAGCTTCTGTTCGTATGCTGCAAGTTGTCAGTTTGCCGCTGAGCTTGTCAAACCACCCGGCCAGGACAGCCTCACCTGTCAAACAACGGCGATAGCTTGTCGGTCCGTAGTCGGCAGAATGGGCTTATCCAGAGAATAAACTCTGGTCAGCCACGGCGAAGGGGTTCGCCAGCCAACGCGGTTGGGAGACAACCGTTGATCAAGGAGTTTCACCCCAAGGGAGATGAAGAATGACCAAAACATCCGACCTCGATGCCTGGGAAGGTGAACGTTGCCTGAAATGCGGACGCCCGGTGATGCCCATGGGGGCCGTCATGATGCCCATCGAAGGACTCTGCGAGTGTGTCTTCTTCCAATAGCGATTTGATGTGGATCGA
The DNA here is from genome assembly GCA_041742255.1 of Marivivens sp. Taxonomy (GTDB): domain Bacteria; phylum Pseudomonadota; class Alphaproteobacteria; order Rhodobacterales; family Rhodobacteraceae; genus JBGSIZ01. The sequence goes on from JBGSIZ010000162.1 coordinate 8,342, forward strand.
AACGAAAGCGGGGGTGCTCGAAATCGGTCGTTTTCGATCTCTCGCAACCCAGGTGATTCGCTGTTGATGGTCACACCACAATCGTGGGGTAAACCATCCTGTCCAGCTAGATGCGAATTATCAAAAACCCCTATTGAAACGAATCAGTGATCCCGGCATCATCGCGATGAGTTTCGAGAAGGAGGTCGGATGCGGCTCGGATATGCACGCGTAAGTTCAACTGACCAGTCAGTGGATGGTCAGGTTTTCGCCCTGGAAGCCGCCGGGTGCGAGAAGGTGTTCGTTGAAACCGCCTCGGGGGCCAAGAAAGAACGTCGAGTGCTGGCCGAGGTCCTGGACTATCTGCGACCCTCTGATGTGCTTGTGGTGTTCAAGCTAGATCGTGTTGCACGAAGCTTGCCCCACCTGTTGATGGTGATGGATCAGTTGAAGGCCCGTGACATCGGGTTCCAAAGCCTGACCGAAGAGATCAACACCACAACACCCGGGGGAAAGCTGTTGTTCCATCTGATGGCAGCAATTTCCGAGTTCGAACGCGATCTGATCCGGGAACGGACCATGCATGGGCTTACGGCTGCGAAGGCAAAGGGGCGTATCGGGGGGCGACCACGTCGGATGACCGATGACAAGGTCGAGGCCGCACGTAGCCTCCTGTCGAACGGGCTTCCGGTCAAGGACGTGGCCGAGGCGCTGTCAGTTTCCATCCCAACCCTTTATCGCTGGTTGCCCGGATCATCGCGGTAATAACGGTCCATCAGGGATCGAGTTGATCGAGGAAATCGGAACCCGGAAAGGAACAGACCTGTTCCTTTAATAGCCATAAGAGATGCTGATCTGCGAGGTGTGACGGACCTGAATACACGTCTTGGATTGAAGCTTATACTCGGGTCTTTGGACTGAAACTTGGCGTAGTTCTATCGATCACCGGCGCGACACCGATGTAATTTTCGCAAGCTCGGGCCATTCTTCAGACGATTCAGGTGGAAAATCTCCCAATCATGCAGCCGAAATGGTCGTATCGTCTCCGATCTGGCCCAGACTTGGGCAATCAAACCGTTGTAAAGCTAACTATTCTCGAAGGGGCGCAACATAGTCTATAAAATCAATATCTTGCGCGTCATCATCCGTTGACCAGTTCTTTACTATGGTGAGAGCTTGAAGGAACCGATCCTTGATGGAAATGCCATGTTTCAACCACGACAGAGGCTTACGAATCAATGCAATCATGCCCGAGAACCACAGATGGATGAACTGCTCTGCATAACTAAGCTTGCCCCAGTTTTTCTTCACAGCATCCAACCGTTCCATGAGTTGAAGTTCAATCACACGGTTTGGGTCGATCTGGACACCTGTCACTGACAAAGACTTGCCCATAGAGAAGGAACGGTTGCGCTTGTTCCATGTGGTTGAAAGTTTGGCCAAGCCAACAATTGCCTCTACGGTTAGCTCGACATCATCAAATTTTACTTCTGCCTTGTCCAAAGCTGAATATTCGAAAAACCCTTGAGCGCCATGGGTGATTTCGCCATCCTTATTGATTCGTTCCGGTTGGACCTTCTGAACACAAACACGATGACTTCCAGGGAAGTCTTTGCGGAGAATTTTTCGCACCTGTTTCTTGGTGAGAAAAGGGTCCGCGACAATGCCGTGCCAGTGCAGCAGTGCGAAGACCTCATCAGGTCGATTGATCGGATCGACAAAGGAGGGCAATTCACATGGTGGAAAGTAGGCGGCAAGCTCGGCGGCGGTCTTCATCGCAATTTGAAATCGACCCTCGATCTGCGCACCATCCGAAAACATCCCAAAGCAAGCTCTCATCATTGTTCGGCAAAGATCGACAGCATCGTTGAGATCACCGTACAATGGCACCGGCATGAGGTGGATGGTGGTCGGGTGACGCATGACATCTGGAAATCCAGCCTGCTTCATTTCCATGCGCTGACCGGCTAGGCTAGAGTATGATCTTCCATAGGATAACCCACAGATGGTGAACCCCACCGGTGACTTGAAATCCTTTCGCCGACGACGTTTAGTTGATCTTGTGTGTTTTCGTTTGGGGGTTCCATGCTGGATGGCAGCCTTGGTCCGGGCGATCACCTTATCCTGGTTGGCCAAGACGGATACAATTGTGATATCCGATGTCGCCTTTGCCTCACGTGTCAGAATTCGTCGTTTCCGAAACTGATCGGCGGCCAAACCACTTGTGCCGATTTGAACAGCGTCAAGGGCATTACCCATAGTGCGCATTGTTGGTCGTGTCATGTTATTCTCCTATGACTTTTGGGGCAACCAAAGGAAGATAGGGAAATAGTCGTTGAAGTGAACACTTGCTGATCAAGCCCTCACCAGCCTCGACATCCATCCTCCAGTTGGAGCCACCGTATTTAGTCAGACTCCGGTCATACCGCTTCAGGATCGGCGCAGTTTCTGGAACCCATGTCTTACTCTGGTCCCCAAAGACTAAATAATGTCAGGAGGACACATGATGTTTAGACGATACTCGATCCGTAAATTGAACCAGGACGCCATCAAAATGCTGGCAGATATCAGAGCCGAAGAACGCCGAGAAATCGGTGCGATTCTGGAAGAATGTATATCTGACTACTGGCACCAGATATTCTACGAGGTGGAAGATGACGACTCGTGACATACCAATGCGATCTGATGCTGGTGGAACCACATTGCAGATACTGTCGAATCGTCATTCAGTTCGATTGCCCCACTGGCACACAGGGGATCGGCCCAAGTGCTGCCGATGATCCAACCAGATCGAACATCGCCGTCATGTCACCGGCTGTAACAGACATCGTGTTCCCCGCTGCTACTGCCTGCCAGAGGCTGTTGTAGGCGTCAGCACAAACCGAGCATTCGGTGTTGATCGATCCACCTTGGGCCCAGGCCGTCATACTGAACGCCCGACCATCGACCTCGATCTCCACCGGACCACCGGGGACCGGTCTGCCACCAAGCTCGATGAACAACTCGCCATCCAAGCCCCCGTTGCAGGAGAACGTCACCACGTTGCCGTTCGCATCCCGGGTAGAGGCTTCTGACACTCCCATGGCAAAACCGGATACCCACCGATGATTGGAGGCTCGGGCATCAGCGGCACCGCACCTGCGCCATTCGATCACCTCACTGCCACGAAGAATGGTGATCCCCACGGCAGTTTGACGGATCAGGATGCTGGACCGGGATATTTCCCCTTCGGCTTCACATGCCGTGTCGTATCGGATGCCCCCATTTTCGGGCCGGGGGTTGGACATCGTGCAGGTGTTTTCGACGCCAAAGAACGTGTCCCCGATAATCCCGACAGAACCGCCGTCAGAGCCCAGGAAATCGGCATTACAGCGCCATGATCCCGGTGGGGCAGACACAGGCATGTAATACCCATCAAAGCTCTGTGCGGCCCCTATCGTGGGGAACAGGGCCACCACCATCGTTGTCATAATATGTGTCGCCGTTCTCATCATGGCGGCCCCCTATGAACTGGTGTCGATGATGGCATCACATTGGACTCCACCATGTTGGGCATCCCGAAACGAGACCACGTTCGAGACCGGTTTAGGTTTGGTCGTCGGGCGCGAAATGCCATGGATTCGGTGGTGGTAGAACCGAGCGATATCGAGTGGTGGCATTCCCAACTTCCGACGGATGGCGCTTCGTTTCCACAAAGTTTCAAGGATCGTCTGTCGATCCACAGCTGCGGGCGGGTTTTCCACGGGGCACTGTTCCGGTTTTTTCGTCAAGAATGAACCTCCATGAATGATCAAGCTGCCTGCTGATGTCATGCTCGAACACCGGCAGTTCCAACGATGTCGCGTTCGCCCGGTTGACGGTTCGGGTCACCCCGTTGAATGCGGACCATCGCCGCGCCGAACGATCCCGATCACATCAGCCCAGAATTCGGCATCGTGGACACCCACTATCCGGTTCGGTGTCCGCAGATCGATGTTCAACTCGTGGTGGTTCTGAAAGCTTAACCCGAACGCCGTCATTGCGCCTCCTACCGTCATCAACAACACTGACAGGCCGAGCAAGGACGGGATGAACATTCCCAGAATCAAAAAGACCACCGACACCGCCACCAGAAATGTCCCGATCTTCTGACGGGTATTCTGATCAGTCACCCAAAGTCGCAGGGTATGACCCCGCCCCTCGTAAAGGGTCACACGATCCAGCGTTTCGAGGTGGGCGATAACCTGAACCAACAGAGGGTGCCGCCAGGTATTGTCACGCCCGCATTGTGGACACGACACGGCATCCACGCTGATTTGGTGGGCGCAGGACGGGCACGGGATGAGGTCGGATACCATCGGAGAAGGCTGGTTGGGTTCATCAGTCATCGGTCCCTCCCTCAACGTCATCAATCTCTGCACCGATTCGCACCAGATCATTGGGGCTCACCCGCCCACCTGTGGCAGCATAGATGCGCAGCATCAGCGCCCGTCGCGGCACCACCAGACCATCGGCCACGCGGCTGATCGTGCCCGCAGAGGACTTCACTTCGGTGGCGAACTGCGAGATCGAAAGCTGGTTTTGTTTGAGGTAGCTGTGCAGATTCATATTTACGATTTACGTTTTTCGTAAGATTGATGCAAGAACATACATGATCAAGGGGTTTTATGGTCTTACGTTTTATGCAAAAATCACACATCCTCATCGCGGTCGTAGCATCATGCGCATCCATCAAACTCTACGAGAAGCCCGTGAGTGGGCTCGCATGTCCCAGGAGGATGCGGCCAGTCACATTGGCATCTCGGGCGCATCGTTCAGCCGCATGGAAGCTGGTCTCTCGGCTGTCACCACAACGCGGTTGCTTCGGCTGGCCCAGCTTTACCAGGTGTCCGCCTCGTCGCTGCTTGAAGGGGTGGTTGTGATGCAGCCCTCAACCATCGACATGGAATGGCTTCGGCAAACGGTGATCGCGGTGGAAACCGTAGTGGCCAAGATGGTAACGCGCCCATCCCCCGAGAAAATCGCAGGTGTTGTGGCTGAAACGTATAAGCGTGAGATCGATCACATCCTGAAC
>JBGSIZ010000163.1:0-5381 GCA_041742255.1 Marivivens sp.
GCAACCGGGGCGGCCGCAGTCGGCCCAGTCGGCGCAGCCGTGGCCGTCGAAACCGGTGCCGCCGCTGCTTTCTGCACATACCGCGGGGCCGTGGACCCACCGCACAACAACGTGCTCAGCAACAGGCCCAGAACGGCGGCCACCAGTATCCCGCAAAACACGGATCCGGGCCAGGAAATCTCGATCATCACCCGGGCCACAACGGTCGCGACCACGCCAAAGGCAGCAGCAACCGCCCAGCAGGTGAAAATACAGCTCAGTTTGTTCGGTTGGGTCGTCATCACTCTTTATCCCCCGTATCGGTTTTCACGCCTTTCCCGGCGCCTTCTTGACGCCAGTAGGCAACTTTCTTCTTAAATGAATTTACGCGGCGGTTGTATTGAATCTTGCTGATATAGGCCGCGGCACGCGGTTCAATCAGGTGTTCGTCCAACAGCTTGAGCGTTTTGGCCCCCGGTTTGGCAAACAACAGCGTGTTTTGCGTGAACCATGGGAACGCATCGGCGTGGCCGGCCATCTTGCGGCGGAACGGGTCATAGCACAAATAGCCGCGCGCGGCGAACATCTCGGCCCAATCGTCCTGAAACCGCAGGTTGATGTGCCCGGCCCCGCCCTGCCCCGGTATGCCTGCGGAAAACAGAACGACATCAGACAACGCGCACAGTTCTTCGACGAAGGCTTCGGACCGCTCCGGCTCGATATGCTCGGCCACTTCGATCGAGGCGGCCATGTCAAACCGGTCCGGATGAGCAAACGGGTGATTGAGGTCGGCGAAGATATAGGCGTCCTTGTCGATCTCGACCTGCAACGGGCGAACCCATTCACCGTCAACGGCGGTCACACTGGCACCGCGTGCGGCACAGGCACGCAGGAAAAACCCCATGCCACAGCCAACATCAATCACCGATTTGGGCCGATAGTAGCGCCAGAGAATTTCCGCCAGATATTCCGAATTGGCCCGGCGTTTGTCCCGGCTGCCGTCATGGGCATCAAACATGTCGGTGAAATCGTGGGACACTTACTTTTCTCCGGCAAACGCCGTGGCCTGCGCCACCCAATCGTCTCGCTCGATCCGGCCCTTGAACGTCAACCGAGCATCGACCCACGCAATCTGGGCAGGGGTCCATGCGGCAATCTGGTCGAAATGCCAGAACCCCAAGTCGTTCAACAAACGCTCCAACTTGGGACCAACGCCGCTGATCCGCTTAAGGTCATCGGGACCGGTGGCGCGGGGGGCGGACATCGTGACAGGGGCGCTCTCGGCCACACCTGCCGCAGGACCAAGCGGGGCCACCATGGGGGCGGCAACGTTCGGGGCAGGCTTGGGCGCGGCAGGCTTGGGCGCCTTGGCGGACCCGACAATCCACGGGGTCAACAACGGCACTTCGGTGCCATCAATCCGCTTGATGGTATCGCCCAAATCGGTGGCCAACTGCACACTGGCATTATACTGGGTGCGGCCGCTCTCGTGGCCGGTCAGGCTGGTCAACCCCTTGAGAGGTTCGGCGGCATAGCGGCCATTCTGCGGACCGGGAACAGGGACCTTGCCAGCGGCCAGTTCGTCAATGATCTCGGCCAACCGGGCAGCGGTCAGGTCTTCGTAATAGTCCTTGCCGATCTGAGCCATGGGGGCGTTGGCACAGGACCCCAGACACTCGACCTCCTCCCACGAAAACCGGCCATCGGCGGACAAGGCATGGGGATCGGCGGCGATCTTGTCGCGGCACACGGCAATCAGATCCTCGGCACCACAAATCATGCAGGACAAGGTGCCGCAAACCTGAATATGGGCAACTCTGCCCACAGGCTGCAACTGGAACATGAAATAGAACGACGCGACCTCTAGGGCGCGGATATAGGCCATGCCCAGCATTTCGGCGACGTGTTCGATGGCGGGGCGGGTCAGCCACCCTTCCTGTTCCTGCGCGCGCCACAACAGCGGAATAATGGCCGATGCCTGACGGCCTTCGGGATATTTCGAAATCTGGCCCTGCGCCCACGCCAGATTGGCCGGAGTGAACGAAAACGAAGCAGGCTGATCGGCATAAAGGCGGCGAAGCATCAGAACGAACCTTTGGTCATGGGGCCCACGGCAACGCCGCAAGCGGGAGCAGTCAGGGCCAGAACGCGAGACATATGGGACCGCAAACGCTGGCTTTGGTCAACACAGGCGACAGGGCACCGGGGCCATGCCGCCGCAGGGCAGGTCACCGGTCAATCTCGCCAAACACCACGTCCATCGTGCCGATGATGGCGGCGACGTCGGCCAATTGGTGGCCGCTGGCGATATGGTCCATGGCTTGCAGGTGCAGAAACCCCGGCGCGCGGATTTTGGCGCGGTAGGGTTTGTTGGTGCCATCGGCCACCAGAAACACACCAAACTCGCCCTTGGGGGCCTCAACGGCGCAATACACTTCGCCGGCGGGAACGTGGAACCCTTCGGTATACAGCTTGAAATGGTGGATCAACGCTTCCATCGACGTTTTCATCTCGGCGCGGGCGGGCGGGGTGATCTTGCCCCGGGCCAGCACATCGCCCTTTTCCACGCGCAGCTTGGCAATGGCTTGGCGGATGATGGACGTGGATTGACGCATTTCCTCCATCCGGCACAAATAGCGGTCATAGCAGTCGCCATTCTTGCCCACAGGAATGTCAAACTCGAATTCGTTGTAACATTCATAGGGTTGGGCGCGGCGCAAATCCCACGCAAGGCCGGACCCGCGGACCATGACACCAGAGAAACCCCATTCCTGAATGTCGTCTTCGGTGACCACGCCGATGTCGCAATTGCGCTGCTTGAAAATCCGGTTTTCGGTCAACAGACCGTCAATATCGGCCATGACACGGGGGAAATCGACAGCCCAGGCGTCGATATCTTCAAGCAAGGCATCGGGCAGATCCTGATGCACGCCACCGGGGCGGAAGTATGCGGCGTGCAACCGGGCACCACAGGCGCGCTCGTAAAACACCATCAGCTTTTCGCGTTCCTCGAACCCCCACAACGGCGGGGTCAAGGCGCCAACGTCCATCGCCTGCGTGGTGACGTTCAGCAAATGGCTCAGGATGCGGCCAATTTCGGAATACAGCACGCGGATCAGGCTTGCGCGGCGGGGGACCTGCACGCCGGTCAGCTTTTCGATGGCCAGACACCAGGCGTGTTCCTGATTCATCGGGGCGACGTAATCCAGACGGTCGAAATACGGCAGGTTCTGCAGATAGGTGCGGCTCTCCATCAGCTTTTCGGTGCCACGGTGCAGCAACCCGATATGGGGATCACAGCGTTCGACAATCTCGCCGTCCAATTCCAGAACCAGACGCAACACACCATGGGCGGCCGGGTGCTGCGGACCAAAGTTGATGTTGAAATTGCGGATTTTCTGTTCGCCGGTCATGGCGTCGTCAAAACCTTTGGAGCCGTCCATCATTTCGCAGCGTCCTTCTTCTCGTCGCCGGGGAGGATGTAATTGGCGCCTTCCCAGGGCGACATGAAATCAAACTGACGGTATTCCTGAACCAGTGTGACGGGTTCATACACGACGCGCTTCTGGGCCTCGTCATAGCGCACTTCGGTATATCCGGTGGTCGGGAAATCCTTGCGCAGGGGGTGCCCGCGAAACCCGTAATCGGTCAGAATGCGGCGCAGGTCGGGATGCCCGGAAAACAGGATGCCGAACATATCGAACACTTCGCGCTCGAACCAATTGGCGCTGGGATGGGTGTCGATGATGGAGGGGACCATGTCCTCCTCGCGGATTGACAGGCGCAGGCGGATCCGCTGGTTCTGATACATCGACAGCAGGTGATAAATCACATCAAACCGCTTGGCGCGGCCGGGGTAATCCACGGCGGTGATGTCAACGAGGGTGGAAAACTGGCAGGCGCTGTCGGTCTTCAGAAATTCGACAAACCCGGTCAGGCTGGAGGGGGCGACATCCACGGTCAATTCGCCATGGGCCACGGCCCACGACAAAACGCAATCGCGGCGCTTGTGGTTCAACAGGGCACCCAGTTCGGACAGGGCATCGGTTTTCAAGGGGGCATCAGACATGCGGTGTCACCTTACAATCGTGCCGGTGCGGCGCATCTTGCGCTGCAACTGAAGGATCCCATACAACAACGCCTCGGCGGTGGGGGGGCATCCGGGAACGTAGATATCGACGGGGACAATACGGTCACAGCCGCGCACGACGGAATAGCTGTAGTGGTAATACCCGCCGCCATTGGCACAGGATCCCATGCTGATGACATAGCGGGGCTCGGGCATCTGGTCGTAAACCTTGCGCAACGCCGGGGCCATCTTGTTGGTCAAGGTGCCGGCCACGATCATCAGGTCGGACTGGCGGGGGCTGGCGCGGGGGGCGGTGCCGAACCGCTCCAGATCATAGCGCGGCATCGAGGTGTGCATCATCTCGACGGCACAACAGGCCAATCCGAACGTCATCCAGTGCAACGACCCGGTGCGGGCCCAGTTGATGATATCGGCGGTCGAGGTGACCAAAAATCCCTTGTCCTGCAACTCGCGGTTCAGGGCGTCGGTCGCGACCTCCTTGTCGGGGCCAACAGCGGTTCCGGTCATCACTCCCATTCCAACGCCCCTTTTTTCCACTCATAGGCAAATCCGATGGCCAGCACGCCCAGAAACACCATCATCGACCAGAACCCGACCATGCTTACATCGGCAAAGGCGACGGCCCACGGAAACAGGAACGCGACCTCTAGGTCGAAAATGATGAACAGGATGGACACCAGATAGAACCGGACGTCGAATTTCATCCGGGCATCATCAAAGGCGTTGAACCCGCATTCATACGCGCTCACCTTTTCGGGGTCGGGATTGCGCACGGCGACGATCACGGCAGCAAGGATCAGAATTGCGCCCAGCGCGATGGCCAGCCCCAGAAAAATGATGATCGGCAGATATTCGCGAAGCATGTCGTCCAAAGGGATATCCTTTCACGCAGGGCCACGCCTCCGGCAGGCTGGCCCGTCACCTTGGCATGGCTTTACCGCTGCCCCGCGCAAGGGTCAACCAAAGGCGGGGTCGCAGGGGCGCAAATCTCGCGGTTTTGACGGGGACCAGCGGACAGCGCGCCAATATGTCTCGGCGTCACGGGGGTCACACCCATCCGGGCGGGCGTTTGTCGAAAAACGCGGCGATGCCTTCGGCGGCCTCATGGCTTTCCCAGCGGGCGATCAAGGCGGCAATGGTGGCCTCGATGACGGCATCATCAATCACCGGACCCAACGATCGGACCAGCCGCTTGGCCTGCGCCACGGCACCCGGGGCACAGGACAAATAGGGGGCAACCTCGGCCTCGATCGCGGCGTCCAAGGCGTCCGGGGGAACGGCACGGGCAATCACCCCCAGCGTGACGGCCTCG
>JBGSIZ010000164.1:0-2465 GCA_041742255.1 Marivivens sp.
CCAGCCCGAGCCAGCCCGCGAATGCCTGCCGGAAGGCCGATCCGGAGCCGTAGCCCGCATCGAGTTGCGCCGCGATGACCGCCCCGCCCCCTGCCAGCGTGGTGAACCCGGCCGCCAGCCGACGGTCCCGCGCCATGTCCAGAAACGTCCTGCCAAAGTGCCGTTTGAACGTCCGCCGCACCGTCGAGGGGTCAAGACCCAATGCTGTGATGTCCTCCTCGGACCAGCGCCGCCCGGGGTCTGCGTCGAGTGCCGCAAGAAGCGTGACGGTGTCGGCGTCTTGGTGATGCCCGAGCGGTTGGCACCGTTTGCAGGCCCGGAACCCCGCGTCCAGACATCCGCCGATGGTGTCGAACCAACGGCAGTTTTCCGGTTTGGGTTTGCGTGCGGGGCAGGTGAGCCGACAAAAGATGCCCGTGCTGGTGACCCCGACCCAGACCCGCCCGTCAAGGGCGGCGTCCCGGTTCACGAGCGCGCGGTAAAGGTCATCCGAGGAGGGTAAAAGGTGCAACATAACCCGACCATAGGTGATTCCCATGGGTCCTGCCGCCGAAATTCGGGCGTTTATTGCGGAATTGTCCCGGGGGGCCGAATTGGTCCAGATGATCCGGCTGGACGGCGCCGGCTTTTGCCCCGTTTGGCCGGGGCTCCACACATCAGGTTGACACAGGCGCGGGACATACCGTTGTTGATCGCATGGCCGCAGATCAAAAACCAGATATGACCCCATGGGTCGCCTTGCTGCGCGGGGTCAATGTAGGGGGTGCCAACACGGTGCCCATGGCCCCTTTGCGCGCTGGTTGCGCTGCGCTGGGGTGGTTGGACGTGCGCAGTTATATTGCCAGCGGCAATCTGGTGTTTCACGCCCGCCCCGGCAATCTGGCGGGTCAGTTGCAAGAGGTGATCCGGTTGGAATTCGGGTTGAGTGTTGAGGTTCTGGTTCTACCGGGGCTGCAATTTCATGCGGCGGTGGTTCGGTGCCCGTTTGACCCGGTAGAAGCCAAGCATGTTCATGGGTTTTTCCTGTGGTCGGAGCCGGACGTCGATTGGCCGCTGTTTGAGGCGCTGCGCCTGCCGGATGAGGAACTGTCGGTCGCAGGCTGGGTGGTTTGGTTGCATGCGCCGCAAGGCATAGGCCGGTCGAAACTGGCCGAAAAGATGCCAAAGGTGTTGCGCGGGGCGACCATGACCGCCCGCAACCTGAATACTCTGAGCGCGTTGGTGGGGTTGCTGGATGCAGGGCCGACCGGGCGCGGGATGCCCCGATGATTGCCCCCTGACCCGTCGAAATAAGGTGCGGGGCGGGCAGGGGCATGGTAGCCTTTGTCCAACGATCGGGCCTGAATGACCCGGCATCAGGCAGCGCAGGAGCAGCGAGCATGGCCAAAAAGAAGGCGCCGGGCGCACAGCCAAACGGGTTGGTGGCGGGAAACAAGGCCAACAACATCGGCACCGAAATTCTGGAGCATCAGAATTATCAGGATGGCGTCCCCCGCTATCGCGAATGGTTTCGCGGCGATCAGATCAACCGTGCCCCGTCGCTGGCCCAATTGACCGATGTGACTGCTGTGCGTGACCATGTGTTGCTGGGCTGGATGCCGGATGCCCCGGTGATTGACCGGACCACCAAGATCACCGCCTTTGGCAGTTGTTTTGCCGCCAACATCTCGAGCTGGTTGGGTCAGCGCAATTATCGCGTGTCCGCCAAGGACGAAAACGCTCAAAAGGCCTATGTCGTGCGGATTGGCGAAGGCATGGTCAATTCGTTCGTCATTCGCCAGCAGTTTGAATGGGCGTGGGAAGGCCGGACGTTCGATCAACCCCTGTGGCACGGCTACAAGGCCGAGGATTTCGGATATGACGCGGATGTGCAGGCCCAGACCCGCGCGTTGTTTGACGATACCGATGTTTTCATTCTGACCTTTGGCCTGTCCGAGGTGTGGTATGACGAGGTGACGGGCAATGTGTTCTGGCGCACCGTGCCCAAGGATGTCTATGACCCCGCCCGCCACAAATTCCGGGTGTCCACGGTCGAGGAAAACCGCGCCAATATCGACGCCATCTGTGACCTGATCCGGACCCATCGCCCGGATGCCAAGGTGATCCTGACGCTGTCCCCCGTCCCGTTGATTGCCACATTCCGCGACACGTCCTGTATCAGCGCCAACGCTGTGTCCAAATCCATCCTGCGCGTGGCGATTGACGACGTGTTGCGCGCCCGTGCGGGCGGCGGACAAGTGTTCTACTGGCCATCCTACGAGATTGTCATGGACGTTTTTGGTGCCCCGTTCATGGCCGACCGTCGCCATCTGCCAAAGCCCGTTCTGGATTACATCATGATGCAATTCGAGGAGGTCTGGTGCAAAGACGAAGGCGACCGCGCGTCATTGCTGGAGGCGTGGGTGCTGGCCCAATCGTGGGCCGGGATGCTGCCTCAGCGCGTGCAGGGCGTGATCGAGCGCAAG
>JBGSIZ010000165.1:0-1907 GCA_041742255.1 Marivivens sp.
GCGACGGGATGCCAACGGCGTGACCGCGTTCGACAGCCAAGACAGCGCGCTTCTGACCGTTCTGGCCGCCGCCGATTGTCTGATCGTGCGCGCGCCAAACGATCCGCCCCGGTTCGCAGGCGATACTGTGGATATCCTGCCGCTGTAGGTCCTATGTCATCCAACTGTTGACACAAAACGGGAACATGCATAGAACATAGACCAAACGCGGCCGATTTTGGGCTGGATAGTCAAGGGGGTTTCCCGAATGCTCACCAAGAAACAACTGGACCTTCTAAACTTCATCCACACCCGGGTGCAACGGGACGGTGTGCCGCCCTCATTCGACGAGATGAAAGAGGCGCTCGATCTTCGGTCGAAATCGGGGATTCACCGGCTTATCACCGCGCTGGAGGAACGGGGCTTCATCCGCCGTCTGGCACACCGGGCGCGGGCGCTGGAAATCCTTAAACTGCCCGACGCAATGATCGCCGGGGGCAAGGCACCGGGTTTCACGCCGCGCGTGATCGAAGGCGACAAACCCGCCAGCACACCGCGTGGGGCTATGCCGGTGGACACGCTCGGGTCGGTCGAATTGCCCGTCATGGGCCGGATCGCCGCCGGTGTCCCGATCGAGGCTATTTCAGAGGTGTCGCACAACATCGCCGTGCCGCAATCCATGCTGGGCAAGGGCGAACATTACGCGCTCGAGGTCAAAGGCGACTCGATGATCGAGGCCGGGATCAACGATGGCGACATTGTCGTGATCCGCGAAACCTCGACCGCGAACAATGGCGATATCGTCGTGGCACTGGTCGAAGACCAAGAGGCGACGCTGAAATATTTCAAACGCGAAAACGGGATGATCGTGCTTGTCGCCGCCAATCCGGCCTATGAACCCCGCCTGTTGCGGGATGATCAGGTCAAGGTGCAGGGGCGTCTGGTCGGATTGATCCGCACCTACTGATCCAGCGGGGCTGTGCCCCGGGCAATCACGGTGTCGCCCGTCCGGGGCGGCATGCCGCCGTTCCACAACCTGTCCCCAGTCACATCGCGCGCCGTGCGCAAGGTGGCGCGACCGTCCTTGACCCAATAAGCGAGCGACCCGGTTTCCCGCAATCGGGCCGCATCATAAACGGCGCAGGGGCGATCCCCGGCCATCAGGTCCCGCTGATCCGTCACCAGAACATCAGCCCCGGCGCACCCCTCCAAACCGGCAATCGCTGTCTTGCCTGTGACCATCAGAACCTCGACGTCTGCAACATCAACCCGGACCATCTTGCCATCCCGAAAAAACCCACTCCGGGCGGCGGCAACATCCTGTCCCACCGGGCCACCATCATTTTCCAACCAACTGTCGGCGGCAAAACCGTCGCCCTTGTCCCGGGACAAGGCGCGGCCTTGGGGGGACATGACCCCCATCAACCCGCCACTGTCCGACACCAACAGGGCAGGACGCTCGGCCCCGGTCCACACCACAAACGCTGCCATGACCGCGACCGCACCAGCAAACCGCACCCGCCCCTGGATCAATATCAGCCACAGCGCGCCAAGGGTCAGGATCGGCAAAACGACCCCTTGCGGGCTAACCACATGGCTCACCGCGCCCTCCATCCCGGCCACCCAGTGGGCAATCATCAAAATCCACCGCAGTCCACGGTCCAGCACCCACAACGCCACCCCTTCTAGCCCAAGGGGGGCAAGGCAGGCGGCCAGAACGGCGGCGGGCATCACGACCGTGCCCATCACCGGCACGCTCAACACATTGGCGAGCAATCCATAATGGGACACTTGATTGAAATGCGCAGCGGCAAAGGGCGCGGTACCCAACCCGGCAATCAGGGACGACGCCACAACAGCCACAACCGGGCGCATCCACCGGGGCAACCACGCGGCCTCGCGCCCGCGCAGCGCGCCGAACACGGCGA
>JBGSIZ010000166.1:0-22129 GCA_041742255.1 Marivivens sp.
GGCGGCGGGTGTCGCGATCCACGGCCGGTCATATTCCGGCGCCGATCCCGCGAGGGTGGCCAGCGGCAGGTCGGCCACGCACACACCTTTGTGCAGGATGATGAATTTGTCCTCGGGGATGGTTTCGCCGACGATAGCGAAATCGAGATCCCATTTGTCAAAAACCGCCCTCGCCTGCGCCTCTTTTTCCGGGCGCAGAACCATGAGCATCCGTTCCTGAGACTCGGACAGCATCATTTCATATGCCGTCATGTTGGTTTCGCGTTGCGGCACATTGTCGAGGTTAAGCCGGATCCCCAAGCCTCCCTTGTCCCCCATTTCCACCGCCGAACAGGTCAGACCCGCAGCCCCCATGTCTTGGATCGAGATCACCGCCCCGGTGTCCATGAGTTCCAGACACGCCTCCATCAGCCGTTTTTCGGTGAAGGGGTCCCCGACCTGCACGGTGGGCCGTTTTTCCTCAATCGTGTCGTCAAATTCCGCGCTGGCCATGGTGGCCCCTCCGACGCCGTCGCGCCCGGTTTTGGCCCCCAGATACACGACCGGCATGCCCACGCCGGACGCCGCCGAATAGAAAATCTTGTCCGCATCCGCGAGGCCTGCCGCAAAGGCGTTCACAAGGCAGTTGCCGTTGTAGGAGGGGTGAAACCGGACCTCGCCACCCACGGTGGGCACGCCAAAGCAGTTGCCATAGCCGCCGACCCCCTCGACGACCCCGTTCACCAGTTGCCGTGTCTTGGGGTGCGAGAGCATCCCGAACGACAACGAATTCATCGCCGCAATGGGCCGCGCCCCCATTGTAAACACGTCCCGCAGGATGCCGCCCACACCCGTTGCCGCCCCTTGGTAGGGTTCGATGTAGGAGGGGTGATTGTGGCTCTCCATCTTGAACACGAGCGCCATTTTCTGCCCGTCCGGGCCTGCGCCGATGTCCACGACGCCCGCGTTTTCACCCGGGCCGCAGATGACCTGTGGTCCGGTGGTGGGCAGCGTGCGCAGCCATTTCTTGGAGGATTTGTAGGAACAATGTTCGTTCCACATCGCCGAAAAGATGCCCAGTTCCGTGAACGTGGGGTCCCGGTTCAGGATTTGCAGGATCCGCGCGTATTCATCGGGTTTGAGGCCATGAGCGGCAATCAGGTCGGGCGTGATGGCGGGATCGGTCATGGTGCCTCGCGGTGCAAAGAACGGTTGTGAGGTCTTTAGGCGATGCGTGGCCCAAGGAAAAGGGTGCGTGGCGGATCACGAGTGAGCCATCGTTCCAAAGGCGAGGTTTGAAGCCGAGAGGGGGGCCGCGCCAGATTGCGACCATGCGCGAGGCCTGACCCGATGGGTGCAAGCCCGTGTTCGCGGCGGGCGTGGTAGAAAAAGCGTTTTTGTTCAGTGGGTTGGACCGAAATAACGCACTAAACTGAAGAAAGTTGCGATTTTTACAAATATTTTTCCCGCCCGATGTCGAAATCGGCAATGTGGCGGCGTCCTTGGGGTATCGAAACCTGAAACACAAAGGCCTAACGAATGGAAACGACGATGACTTTTGCAGTTACTCCTCTTTATGCTCTGCCGCTGGCGGCGATTTATCTGATCTTGTGGTTCCGCATCAGCGGTGTGCGGGCCGCGACCAAAATCTCGTTTGGAGATGGCGGCAATGTCGAACTTTTGCGGCGCGTCCGGCAGCACGGGAATTTTGTCGAATGGACCGTCTTTGTCCTGATCCTGATGATCCTTGCCGAAGGTATGGGGGCGCCCGCGCTGTATCTGCATATTTCCGGCGCGCTGTTGCTGATTGGGCGGATTGCGCATCCCTTTGGTCTTGTCGAAGTCGATAACGCCGCCCACCCGCTGCGCTATGTCGGCAATGGCACCAATATCCTTGCTACTGTCAATGCCATGGTCTGCCTTGGCGTCAACCTTCTTGGCCTCTGATCCAACCCCAACCCCAAGGACACATATCATGCAATACATGCTTCTGATCTATAACGACCCCGCCCGCGAACCGGCCTATGGCACTCCGGCGTTTGACGCGATGATGGGCGGGTTCTTTACCCTCAACGAAACGATGAAGGCCGATGGCGTGCTGCGTGGCGGCGAAGGGCTGCAAGGCATCGAAACCGCCACATCGCTGCGCCTGCGCGGTGGTAAGGTCGAAACTATGGACGGGCCGTTTGCGGAAACCAAGGAACACCTTGGCGGTTACTATATCATCGAGGTGCCGGATCTGGATGCCGCCCTTGTCTATGCGGCCCTGATCCCTTCGGCTGGTTTCGGCACGATCGAGGTGCGCCCGCTGATGACCTATAACCCTGCCGAGAAATAAGACATGTCAGCCGCCCCACAGGCCATTGCCGCAACCAAGGCCATAACGGCCCTGATGCGCGATGACCGGGGGCGGCTGATGGCCGCCTTGATCGCGCGGTTGCGCGATTTCCAATTGGCCGAAGACGCGCTGCAAGAGGCCGCGATTTCGGCAGTCACCCATTGGTCCCGCAACGGCGTGCCCGCCTCTCCGCAGGGCTGGTTGCTGAAAGTGGCGTTGCGCAAGGCGATCGACCGCATCCGGTCCGGCGCGCGCGAAACCCGCAAAGCCGCCGAACTGGCCCGCCTGTCGCACGAGGAAGCCGCCGAAATGGAACCCGAACGTATCCGCGATGACCGCCTGTCTCTGATTTTTACCTGTTGTCACCCCGCGCTGGAACCCAAAAGCCAGGTCGCACTGACGCTGCGCACGGTTTGCGGGCTGACCACGACCGAAATCGCCCAGGGGTTTCTGGACGCCGAACCCGCGATGGGTCAGCGTCTGAGCCGCGCCAAGGCCAAGATCGCCGCCGCCGGCATCCCGTTTTCGGTGCCCGACCCGGAGCATTGGGGCGACCGGCTGGAGGCGGTTCTGGCGGTCATCTACCTGATTTATAACGCAGGTTATACGGTCGGCCCGCTGGCGGACCGCGACCTGTGCGCCGAGGCGATATTTCTGGCGCGGATCCTGAACACCTTGCGCCCGGGTGAGGCGGAAATCGAAGGTTGTCTGGCCTTGATGTTGCTGTCGTTCGGGCGGCGGCGCGCGCGGGTCAGTGCCGACGGTGAAACCGTGCCGCCACAAGAACAGGACCGGACGTTGTGGGAGATGCCAATGCTGATGGAGGCCGAGGGGCTGGTGCAGACCGCGTTGCGCCGTCACGCGCTTGGCCCTTATCAAATCAAGGCCGCAATTGCCGCCAGTCATGTCATGCCACAGTCACCCGATTGGCCACAGATTGTCCTGCTGTATGGCATGTTGTTACGGTCAGAACCGACCGACGTTGTGCGGCTCAATCTGGCGGTTGCGCTGGCCGAAAGCGGCGATGTGGCGTTGGCGCGCAGGGTGTTGTCAGAGATCGCACCGGAGCTGGCGCATTATCCGCCCTTTCACGCGGCGCAAGCGGCGATTCTGGCAAAGGCGGGGGCCGTGAGCGAGGCGCTGGCCGCCTATGACAGCGCCATTGACCAAGCTGCAAGCCCGCAAGATGCCGCGTTTCTGATTGCCCGGCGCAAGCGGCTTTTGAGCGGTGACAGCGCGACAGGAGATGGGGCCTGACGGGGCTGGGGGGCAGAATTTCCGCGCGGCTGGGCCACTGATTTGTGCATTGCGCAAAAAAATGCCGGGCACGAGGCCCGGCAAGTCCAACAGGGAGGTATGAAAGCGATAAGCGTTGCAGCATTACCGCCGTCACGTGATCAGTTAAGTGGCAGGGATTGGTCGATCAAGCCCTATGACCGTGCCAGAGTGACAACCCCGCCATGCGTTTTTCGCATGGGTCTGGCACAGGTTCCCGGTCAGGCCGAGGCGATTTCTGCCAACTCTTTGATTTTACGCCGGTGGTTGAAAATCTCGTCTTGCACGAAATCCCGGAAGGCCGCGATCCGTTTGGATTGCCGCAATTCTTCCGGGTAGGCGAGGAACACCGGAACTTCGCCCGATTCGATTTCCGGGAGAACCCGGATAAGGTCCGGGAAATCCTCGGTCAGGTAGTCGGGCAGGATGCCGACCCCCAGATTGTTGTGAATCCCCTGCAAGACCCCGTAGTAGTTGTTGATCGTCAGAAGGCTGGCCGGTTCGTAGGTCAAGAGGTGCTGCACGAGCGTGGCCCCCGCGCTGACCTGAAATGAATTGGGGTTCTGACAGATCAGGCGGTGATTGCTGATGTCGTCCAGATCGTTGATCGACCCCGCCTGATCCAGATAGGTCTGGCTGGCATAAAGCCGCATCCGCACCGACATCAGCCGTTTGCGGATCAGGTCCGCCTGACTGGGTTCTTTCATGCGGATGGCCACGTCAGCCTCGCGCATGGGGAGGTCCAGCACCCGTTCTTCGAGCATCAGGTCGATTTTCAGGTCCGGGTATTTTTCATAAAGTTTGGGCAGGCGCGGTGCCAGCCAAAGCGTGCCAAAGCCGGTGGTTGTGGTGACCCGCAACTGACCGAACACTTCTTCTTCGCTGTCGCGGATGCGCGCGGCCGCCGCATCCAGCCGTTTGTTCATGGATTTGGTCGCGTCAAACAGGAGTTCCCCCTGTTCGGTGAGAATCAGTCCCCGCGCATGACGGTGAAAAAGCGTGGTGTTGAGCGATTCCTCGAGCGCGCGGATCTGGCGGGACACGGCCGATTGGGACAGGTGCAAGGTGTCGCCCGCATGGGTCAGAGACCCCGCATCGGCGACTGCGTGAAAGATTCTTAGCTTGTCCCAGTCCATTTGTTGTCCAACCTGAAATTGTTACCGCTCACGCACGCGGTTTTATTACGTGGCCCACTATGACCTATGCAATCATATGTGTCTTGGATTTATGATTTTGTAGGTCAGTATTTTTGACCTATAGTGCCCGGAAATGACCATTCGTACGGGGAGGTGCGCAATGAGCAGGCAGGATATCACCCTTCAGGACCGCTATGACCTTGAAAAACGGGTTGTATTGCTGAACGGCACGCAGGCGCTGGTGCGTCTGATGTTGATGCAGCGCGCCCGGGACGCTGCGCGCGGGCTGAACACGGCGGGCTATGTGACGGGGTATCGCGGGTCACCGCTCGGCGCGGTGGACATGCAGATGACCAAGGCCACCGCCGATCTGACCGCCGCGCAGGTGACGTTTCAGCCGGGGTTGAACGAGGATCTGGCCGCCACAGCTCTGTGGGGCAGTCAGCAGGCCGAGTTGCGCGGCGAGGGCAAATATGACGGCGTGTTCGGGTTGTGGTATGGCAAGGGCCCCGGCGTGGACCGGTCCGGCGACGTGATGCGCCACGCCAATATGGCCGGCACATCCCCGCATGGCGGCGTCATCATGGCGATGGGCGACGACCATACCGGCGAAAGTTCCA
Organism: Marivivens sp.; assembly: GCA_041742255.1. Lineage (GTDB taxonomy): Bacteria > Pseudomonadota > Alphaproteobacteria > Rhodobacterales > Rhodobacteraceae > JBGSIZ01. Next base: position 5,349 of record JBGSIZ010000166.1, read on the forward strand.
CCACGTTGCATCAGTCCGATTGGGCGATGGTGGATGCCTATATGCCGATTGTCAGCCCTGCGGGTGTGCAGGAGGTTCTGGATTACGGATTGTATGCCTATGCCTTGTCCCGGTTTGCCGGGGTTTGGGTTGGGTTGAAAACCATGAAGGACACCATCGAGGTGACGAGCGTGGTCGATGCCGACCCGCACCGGATGCAGTTTGTTGAACCGTCGTTTCCGATGCCCGAGGGCGGGTTGAATATCCGGCTGGTGGATACCCCTGTGGCGCAGGAAGCCCGGATGATCGACCACAAACGGTTCGCTGCCGAGGCGTTTTCCCGCGCCAACAAGATGGACAAACGGGTGTGGGGGCAGCGCGGTGCCCGGATCGGGTTTGTGGCGGCGGGCAAGAACTGGCTTGATCTGGTGCATGCGTTGTCGCTGCTGGGGATCGACGCGCAGGATGCCGAACGGTTGGGCCTGACGACCTACAAGGTGGGGCAGGTGTGGCCGCTGGACATGGCCGGGTTCCATGACTGGGCCGAGGGTCTGGACCTGATTATTGTGGTCGAGGAAAAGCGCAAGTTGATCGAGGTGCAGGTCAAGGAAGCGTTGTTTGACGACCGCGCGGGCCGCCGCGTCTATGGCTGGCACAAGGGCGATGAACATTCCGAAGGCCGCCGCGAGGAGGTGTTTCCGACCCGGTTCGCGCTGGACCCTGTGTGGATCGCCGAGAAACTGGGCGGGATATTGATCGAAGAAGGGTGCGGGACCGACGGTATTTCTGCTGGACTGGCCCGGATTGCCGCCGCCAAAAAGGCCGACAACCAGCCCGAAATAGCCGCCCGTGTTCCGTATTTCTGCGCCGGATGCCCCCATAATTCATCCACCAAGGTTCCCGAAGGCAGCCGCGCCTATGCCGGGATCGGCTGCCATTACATGGTGCAATGGATGGACCGCGAGACGGTCGGGTTTACCCAGATGGGCGGCGAGGGTGCCAATTGGGTGGGCGAGGCCCCGTTTTCGACCCGATCCCATGTGTTTCAGAACCTTGGCGATGGCACCTATAACCATTCGGGCGTGCAGGCGATCCGGTTCGCCCTGATGGCGGGCACCACCATCACCTACAAGATATTGTTCAATGATGCCGTGGCCATGACGGGTGGCCAAGGCAACGATGGTGGGTTGACCGCCGACCGTATCTGCCGCGAATTGCTGGCGATGGGGGTGCGCGATGTGGCGTTGGTGTATGATGTAAAGGAAGGCATCGACCTGTCGCTGTTCCCGGATGGCATTAGCCGCGACAGCCGCGAAAACCTGCCCTTGGTTCAGGAAAGATTGAGCAAGGTCAGCGGTGTATCCGCCATTGTGTATGTGCAGACCTGTGCCGCCGAAAAGCGCCGCCGCCGCAAGCGGGGCCAGTTTCCCGATCCCGATACCCGCGTGTTCATCAACACCGATGTATGCGAAGGCTGTGGCGATTGCGGCGTCCAATCCAACTGTGTGGCGATTGTGCCTGTGGACACGGAATTGGGCCGCAAACGGGCGATTGACCAATCTGCCTGCAACAAGGATTTGTCCTGTTTATCAGGGTTTTGCCCGTCGTTTGTCACGATCGAGGGGGCGAAGCCAAAGAAGGCCGCGACCGCCGAGATTGACCTGCCCGATATGCCCGAACCGACGCTGCCGCAGATCCGGGGCACCCACAATGTGGTGATCACGGGCGTTGGTGGCACCGGGGTTGTGACCATCGGGGCCGTTCTGGCGATGGCCGCCCATATCGACGGCAAGGGGGCGGGCATGATGGAGATGGCGGGTCTGGCCCAAAAGGGGGGCGCCGTGCATATCCATTGCCGTTTGGCCAACCGCCCCGAGGATATCAGCGCGATCCGTGTTGCCACGGGCGAGGCCGATGTGTTGATCGGCGGCGATCTGGTGGTCAGTGCCGGGGCCAAGACGCTGGGCCTGACGGCGGCGGGCCGCACCCGTGCGGTTGTCAATTCGCATGACATCGTGACCGGGGATTTCACCCGCGACCGGGAATTTCGTATTCCTTCCGAAAGGTTGCGCCTTGTTCTTGAGGCGAGGCTACAGGACCGGGTGGCGTTGTTCGACGCGTCCGACCTTGCACTGCGCCTGATGGGCGACAGCATCTATTCCAACATGATGGTGTTTGGGGCCGCGTGGCAGATGGGCGGCGTGCCGTTGTCCGGGGCCGCGATCCGCGACGCGATCCGGTTGAACGGGGCGCAAGTGGAGCGCAATTTGCGCGCGTTCGAAATTGGTCGCTGGGCTGTTTTGCATCCCGCCGAAGTAGACCGGATCATCACCGGAAGTGTGGTTTCCAAGCCGTTGACGTTGAGCGAAAAGATAGCGTTTCGTGCGGATCACTTGACGTCGTATCAGAATGCCGCACTTGCCCGGCGATATACCGAATTTGTCGCCCGGTTCACCGATCCCGAGATGCAGGCTGCCGTGGCCGACGGGTATCACAAACTGTTGGCCTACAAGGACGAATACGAGGTCGCCCGCCTGCATCTGGAAACCGAGGCCAAGGCCCGCGCGATGTTTGATGGTGATCTGTCGCTGACCTGGCACCTTGCCCCGCCGCTGGTGTCCCGGATGGGTCCGGATGGCAGTCCGAAAAAGCGGAAATTCAAACGTCTTTTCAAGCTATTGATGCCCGTTCTTGCGAAAAAGAAGGTGTTGCGCGGCACGCCCTTTGACCTGTTTGGATACAGCGCCGAACGCAAGGCCGAACGCGCGTTGATCGTGGAATACGAGCGCGACATGGAGGTGATCCTGCGCGCGGCGTCCGATGGTCCCGCTGCGATTGCCCGTGCCCGTCTGCCGATGGACATTCGCGGGTTTGGTCCGGTGAAGGCCAAGGCTATGACCGAGGCCCGGATCACCGCCGCCCGCTTGATGGATGAGGTGTCTAGACCGGCCCCAGCCATCGCCGCCGAATGATCCGCGCCCGATATTCTGGGTGCTGGATATCATTTTGCGAATGACGTATCACTATGGAACGCGACAGGTTCCGGGGTGTTGAACGCATGAACGAACGTCAGATTGCCCGCGATATTTCCTATGCCAGTGCGGTGGGGTCACGCGGCGCCCGTGCGCTGGTGCGGGTTATGGAGAACGCCACGGGGCGGCTGAAACTGATCCGCAAGGCCAAGGGATATTCCGAGGAAGTGGCGCAGGGGCGCGACTTCTGGGAGGTCATCACGGACCGGTATGGCCTGAGCCTTGAGGTGACGGGCGGGTCGATTGAGAATATCCCGGCCGAGGGGCCGTTGGTTGTGGTGGCCAACCACCCCTATGGCATTCTGGACGGGTTGATGATGGGCCGCATCCTGTCCGAACGGCGGGGCGGCGATTTCAAGGTCTTGGCCCACCGGATTTTCCGCAAATCTGCCGATCTGGAAAAGGTCATCCTGCCTATTTCGTTTGATGATACCAAGGACGCCGCCAAGTTGAACGTCGAAACCCGCGCCGAAGCGTTGCGGTATCTGAGTGCGGGCGGCGCGATTGGGATTTTTCCGGGCGGCACCGTGTCCACCGCCGCCAATCGGTTTGACCCGCCGATGGACCCCGGTTGGCGCACCTTTACGTCCAAGATGGTCGCCAAATCCAATGCCACCGTCGTCCCGATCTTTTTCGAGGGCGCCAACAGCCGCCTGTTCCAACTGGCCAGCCGGTTGCACAGCACGTTGCGCATGGGCATGTTGATCCGCGAGTTTCGCGCCCGCGTGGGCACTCCGGTCCGTGTTGTCATTGGCGCTCCGATCCCGATTGCCGATCTGGCCCGGTTCAAGTCCGATCCCAAGGGGTTGATGGAGTTTTTGCGCAAATCCACCTATGAGTTGAGCCCGGTTCCGGTGCCTGCGGACCGTCTGGGTTACGAATTCGAAGAAAAATACAAAACCAAGAAAAAGAAAAAGGGTGAGGGCAAGGCAGATGGCAGTCGGGGTATTTGACAGCGGGTTGGGCGGTTTGACGGTGCTGGAGGCGTTGACCGCCAAAATGCCGGAGGTGCCGTTTGTGTATTATGCCGACAGCGCCAACGCCCCTTATGGCGTGCGCACCGCTGACGACATCTACAACCTGACCACCGCTGCCTGTGACCGGTTGTTTGCCGCCGGTTGTGATCTGGTGATCCTTGCCTGCAACACCGCGAGTGCTGCCGCGTTGCGCCGGATGCAGGAGGTGTGGGTGCCCAAGGACAAGCGCGTTCTGGGTGTGTTTGTGCCCCTGATCGAGGCCTTGACCGAGCGCAAATGGGGCGACAATTCCCCCCCCCGCGAGGTTGCTGTCAAACACGTCGCCTTGTTCGCCACCCCCGCCACCGTGCGCAGCCGCGCGTTTCAGCGCGAATTGTCGTTTCGCGCGATTGGTGTCGATGTGGAGGCCCAGGCCTGTGGCGGTGTTGTCGATGCCATCGAGGATGGCGACATGATTTTGGCCGAGGCGCTGGTGCGGTCGCATGTCGATGCGCTCAAGCGCAAGATGCCGGAACCGGACGCTGCCATGTTGGGCTGCACCCATTACCCGCTGATGCAGGATGTGTTTCAGGACGCATTGGGGCCAAACGTCAAGGTGTTCAGTCAGGCGACGTTGGTCGCCGACAGTCTTGCCGATTATCTGGCCCGCCGCCCGGAAATGCTGGGTACCGGGACCGAGGCGGCGTTTCTGACATCGGGAAATCCGCAGAAGGTGTCGGACGGGGCGACCCGGTTTCTGCGGCGCAAGATCACGTTTCAGGCAGCCTGAGGATTTGCGACGGGGCCGGGGGCCAAGCGCCCTTGTTCCGTCCGGTCCGCGGGGCCATGTGATACGATGGGTGGCGCAGAAGGGTTGCATCGTCTGCGCAACCGACGCAAAACGGGGCGTCGTCAATCAGGGGTGATCATGGCCTATACCGTCGCAATTCTTGGGGCTTCTGGATATACCGGGGCAGAGTTGGTCCGGATTATCGCGACCCATCCGTCGCTGCGCATTGTGGCCTTGGCCGCCGACCGCAAGGCCGGGCAGACGATGGCGTCCGTCTATCCGCAGTTGCGACATCTGGACCTGCCTGTGCTGTGCACGATTGACCAGATTGATTTTTCGCAGGTCGATCTGTGCTTTGCCGCCTTACCCCATGGGTTGAGCCAAGCGTTGGTGCGCGACCTGCCGGACACGGTCAAGGTTGTGGACCTTGGTGCGGATTTCCGGCTGCGTGATCACGCCGCCTATGAAAAATGGTATGGTGCCCCGCATGTGGCCACCGACCTGCAAAAGACCGCCGTCTATGGCCTGACCGAGTTCTACCGGGATGAGATCAAGGGTGCCCGGCTGGTTGCGGGCACCGGGTGCAATGCCGCCACGGTGCAGTTTGCCCTTCGGCCCTTGATCGCCGAAGGGTTGATTGATCTGGACGAGATCATTTGCGATCTGAAAAACGGGATTTCCGGGGCAGGTCGCAGCCTGAAGGAAAACATGCTGTTTACCGAGCGCGCCACCGATGTGATGGGCTATTCCCAAGGCGGAAAACACCGCCATCTAGGTGAGTTCGATCAGGAGTTTTCGCGGATTGCCGGTCGCCCGGTCGAGATACAGTTCACCCCGCATCTGGTGCCGATGTCGCGCGGGATTTTGGCGTCTTGTTACGTTCGGGGTGATGCCGCAGCGATCCATGCCGCCCTTGACGTCCGCTATGCCACAGAGCCGTTCATCGTGGTGTTGCCGTTCGGCCAAATGCCGGGCACGGGTGCCGTGGCCGGGTCGAATTTCTGCCATATCGGGGTGACAGGCGACCGCAAGCCGGGCCGCGCGTTGGTTGTGTCCACGCTGGACAATCTGAACAAGGGGTCATCGGGGCAGGCGGTGCAGAATGCCAACCTGATGTTGGGTCTGCCCGAAACCGAGGGGCTGCTGCTCGCCCCTGTATTTCCGTGAGGGTGATATGGCTGGATTGAAATCGCTGAAAAAACGCCGCCGGGTGCAGGTGATCGTGTTGGCGTTTGTCGCGCTTGGCCTGTCGGCCGGGATGATGGGTTATGCGATGCGGGACGGTATCAATTTTTTCCGCTCGCCCAGCCAAATCGCCGAAGCCCCGCCGCCCGAAACAGAAGTGTTCCGCATCGGCGGATTGGTCGAAGAAGGCACGCTGCTGCGCGGGCAAGGCGATGTGATTTCGTTCCGCGTGACCGATGGCGGCGCGTCAGTGCCCGTGACGTTCAAGGGCATATTGCCGGACCTGTTTGGCGAGGGGCAAGGCATGGTCGGACAGGGTCGTTACATCAACGGCACATTCGAGGCTGTTGAAATCCTTGCAAAACATGACGAGACCTATATGCCCAAAGAGGTCATTGACGCGCTGAAGGAACAAGGTGTTTACGTTGCCCCGGACGGTGCTGACGCCACAAATTAACGCTTACCCGAAATGCTGGACCCCGCAGATATTTGGGGGCCGCAATGCCGACAGTTCAGGACATCGCCGAAGCGATTGTGGCCCGTGAGGGTGGGTATGTGAACGATCCGGACGATCCGGGTGGCCCGACAAACCATGGTGTCACGCTGGCCACGATGCAGGCCTATGGGCGCGATCTGACGGGCGATGGCCGGATCACGGCCCGCGATGTGCAGGCGTTGGGGCGGCGCGAGGCCGCCCGGATTTTCGTCGATCACTACTACATCGCCCCCCGGATCAACCTGTTGCCCGAACCGCTGCAGGCGTCTGTGTTTGACATGTACGTCAATTCCGGGGTGCATGCCGTTCGGATTTTACAACGGCTTTTCAATGAAATGCGGATCGTTGTTGCGGTTGACGGCGTGATTGGCCCCGCCACCGCCGCCGCCGCCACGCAAGCGATCGAGGCCGCCCCGGATCATCTTGTCGATGCTTATGGCATCGCGCGGCGCAACTACTATTATGCCCTTGCCGATGTTCGCCCGACGAGCCGGAAATTTGCCCGCACCCGCAGCGGCGGCAAGGGGGGATGGATCCTGCGGGCCGAGGAATTCATCGCCCCCCGGTTTCATCTGACCGACTCCCAGCATCGCGAAAGGACCGCACAATGGGATTGATCCCCGATCTGTTTGGGTTCCTGTTTGGCGGGGGCCGCAATGTCATTGCCGAAACCGTGGGCGTGTTTCGCGAAAACGCCGAGGCGGGTGCCGTGCGCGAGGCGCAAGGCAAACAACAGGCGCTGACCCAGTTTGCCGCCGAATTTGCCCATCCGCGCAAGGGGCTTTTTGACCGCGTCATCGATGGGTTGAACCGGTTGCCGCGTCCGATGCTGGCGTTTGGCACCATCGGCCTGTTTGTGACCGCCATGGTTAATCCGATCTGGTTTGCCAGCCGGATGCAGGGCATTGCGCTGGTTCCGGAACCGCTGTGGTGGTTGATGGGGGCCATCGTCAGTTTCTATTTCGGTGCCCGCCATCAGGCCAAGACGCAGGAATTTCAGCAATCCGTGGCCGATACTGCGACCCAAGCCGTCGCCGTCGCGGGCCGGGTCCGCGCGATTGAGGCGTTGGGGGCAGGGGCCGCCGTGGTGCCCGTGCCAGTGCCGGTGCCGCTTGTGGCAGATGACAATCCGGCCTTGGCCGAATGGCGGGGGGCGGCCCATGGATGACTGGGGTATGGCCTTGGAAAAACGCATACACGCGCTGGAAACCCGCAGTGCCGTGGAAGAAGTTCACCGCATGAACGTCGAGAACCGCTTGAAATCCATTGAAGATTCGCTGAGTTGGCTGCTGCGTCTGGTGGTGGGCGCGTTGATCATGGCCGGGGTCGCCTATGCGCTGAATGGCGGTTTGGCGTTGGCCGGGGGGTAGGCTGCCCAGCCATTTTCTGCAAATCCGCGTCACCGCGTCACGCTGTGCGGGAAGTGATTGGGATCGCTGCCAACATCCGGTATACCGTGCAGACGGTAGCGGAGGCGAAGCACCCCATGATCACAGAGCTTGGACATTTTACCCTGATTTTGGCGTTTGCCGTGGGTCTGTTGCAGATGATCGTGCCGATGGTAGGCGCGCAAAAGGGGTGGCGCGGCTGGATGGCTGTGGGGGATCATGCCGCCACGGTCCAATTTGTGTTGGTTGGGTTTTCGTTTGCCGCGCTGACCTTTGCCTTTGTGACCTCGGATTTCTCGCTCCGGCTGGTGACGTTGAATTCCCACAGCGCCAAGCCGTTGTTGTATAAAGTCGCCGGTGTGTGGGGCAACCACGAAGGGTCCCTGCTGCTGTGGGTGTTGATCCTGACGTTGTTTGGCGCGAGCGTGAGCTGGTTCGGGGCCAATTTGCCGACGACCATGCGCGCACGGGTTTTGGCCGTCCAAGCGTCCGTCAGCGTGGCGTTCTATGCCTTTATCCTGTTCACATCGAACCCGTTTTTGCGGCTGGAGGTCCCGCCGATTGACGGGCAGGATTTGAACCCGTTGTTGCAGGATGCAGGCCTCGCGTTCCATCCGCCGTTCTTGTATCTGGGATATGTCGGTCTGAGCGTGGCGTTTTCGTTTGCCGTTGCCGCCTTGATCGAAGGGCGCGTTGACGCCGCTTGGGGCCGCTGGGTCCGGCCGTGGACCTTGGCCGCGTGGGTATTTTTGACCATCGGCATCGCGCTTGGGTCTTGGTGGGCCTATTACGAATTGGGTTGGGGCGGGTTCTGGTTCTGGGACCCGGTCGAGAATGCGTCGTTCATGCCGTGGCTGATCGCCACCGCCCTGCTGCATTCCGCCATTGTAGTTGAAAAGCGCGAGAGCCTGAAAGCCTGGACCATTCTGCTGGCCATTCTGGCGTTCGGATTTTCGTTGATGGGCACGTTCATTGTGCGGTCCGGCGTTTTGACCAGCGTTCACGCCTTTGCCAATGACCCCGAACGCGGTGTGTTCATCCTGATGATCCTGGCCCTGTTCACCGGCGGTGCCCTGACGTTGTTTGCCGCCCGCGCAAACGCGATGCAGGGCCAAGGCGTGTTTTCGACCGTCAGCCGCGAAAGCGCGTTGGTGTTGAACAACATCCTGTTGGCGGTGTCGGCGTTTGTGGTGTTTGTGGGCACGTTGTGGCCGCTCGGCATGGAAATGGCGACGGGCCGCGCCGTATCGGTCGGCGCGCCGTTTTTCAACGCGGCGTTCACCCCGTTTTTCATCGCACTTGGTCTGGTCCTGCCGATTGGCGGGATCATCGCGTGGAAGCGCGGGACCTTGGCCAAGGCCAGTGCGCCGCTGTGGCCTGCCGTGATGTTGACCGTTGCGGTGGCCGCCCTTGCGTTTGCTATGCAGACGGGGCGGTCCGCCGCCGGGCCGCTGGGCGTTGCCCTGGGCGTTTGGGTGATTTCGGGTGCTGCCATTGACACATGGCAGCGCACCGGGCGGGGGGCCTTGGGCGGACGGATCGCCCGACTGGTTCGGTTGCCCCGCGCGGATTGGGGCAAGGTCATGGCCCATTCTGGGTTGGGTGTTACCATCCTTGGCATTGCCGCCTTGACCGCGTGGCAACAAGAGGACATCCGCACTGCGCAGATCGGCGAACGGTTTGCCGTGGGGGCCTATGAGGTGGAATTGCGCGGCGTTGAACGGCAAAACGGTCCGAACTACTTGACCACCATGGCAGAAATCGGCGTTTACAGGGATGGCGCCGAAGTCGCCGTTTTGTTCCCGGAAAAGCGGTTTTATCCCGTGGCCCAGATGCCCACGACCGAAGCCGCCATCCAGAACGGCGTGTTCCGCGACCTGTATCTGGTCATCGGCGATCCGCAGGACAACGGCGGCTATGCCGTGCGGACCTATATCAAACCATTTGCCAACTGGATTTGGGGGGGTGCCATGTTGATGGCGCTTGGCGGTGCCATTTCCCTGACCGATCGACGGTTGCGGGTGGCGGCGGGGGCGCGCCGCGTGGCACCCGGTGCGGTGCCCGCCGAATGAAGCGGTTCATTCTGATCCTGTGTCTGATAGCGTCCCCGGTGTGGGCCGTGCAACCGGACGAAATTCTGGACGATCCAGCACTCGAGGCCCGCGCCCGCGACATTTCGGCTGGGTTGCGGTGCCCGGTGTGTCTGAACGAAAGCATCGACGAATCGAACGCGCCGATTTCCAAGGAACTGCGGATTCTGGTGCGCGAACTGTTGGTTGACGGAAAATCCGACGCCGAGGTGGTCGCGTTCATCGTGGCCCGGTATGGCGAGTTTGTATTGCTCAGCCCCCCCGCGACAGGCGTGAACCTGATCTTGTGGTTGGCTGCACCGGGCATGTTGATTGCGGCCCTTGGTATCGGGTGGGCCACGTTGCGCCGCAAATTGCCCGCCGACGACACCCTGACCCCCGAAGAACAGGCCCGCGTGCAGGAAATCCTGCGGTCGTGACGCGCGGTTCTTCTTGGCGTGGGGGACGGGCCGGGTAGGGTGTGCCCAATCAATTTTAGGGAGGCGACGCCGTGGAGTATCAAACCATTGCTTTGGTGATTGAGGCGGATGTCGCCGTTCTGGCGTTGAACCGTCCGGACAAGATGAACGCCCTCAACACCCAGATGCGTGCCGAAATTACGCATGCGGTCAAGGCCGCAGAAAAGGCCGCCCGCGCGTTGGTGATGACCGGGACCGGGAAATCGTTCTGTTCCGGGCAGGATCTGGGCGATGGGGGCAATGCCGCCAATCTGGATCTGGAGCGCGTGTTGCGCGATGAATATGTGCCCATGCTGCGTGCGATTTTCGATTGTCGCATCCCCACGATTGCCGCTGTGAATGGTCCGGCGGCGGGCGCGGGTGCCAACCTTGCGTTGGCCGCTGATGTGGTCTTGGCCGCCGAGAGCGCCTATTTCGTGCAGGCCTTTACCCGGATTGCGCTGATCCCGGATGCGGGCGGCACATACTGGTTGCCCCGTCAGATGGGGACCGCCAAGGCGATGGGCGCCGCCCTGTTCGCCGACAAGATCAGCGCGAGCCAAGCCAGCGATTGGGGCATGATTTACGAATGGCGCCCCGATGCCCTGTTCGAGGCCCATTGGCGCGCCCGTGCCGCCCATCTGGCCGCAGGGCCGACCGAGACCTATGCCTATGTCAAGGCGGCGATCCGCGGGTCGTTCGAGAATTCGCTGGACGAGCAACTGGCGCTTGAGGCCCGGTTGCAGGGGGCCTGTGGCAAAACCCGCGATTTCCAAGAAGGCGTCATGGCATTTCTGGAGAAACGTCCGGCGGTTTTCGAGGGCCGCTGAACCGATCAGCTGGCGATCTGGACCACCAAAAGCTGCGCTTGCGTGACGCCCGCCGCAAAGACATAGGCCGTATCGCTGCCGGTTTCGTAAACCCCGTCGCCCCGGATTTCGAGCGTTGGTGCGGTTGCCCCGGTGTAGGACACAACGATAACATCCTCGGCGGGGTTGAAGTCCGAAATGGTGGAGGCCCCGCCCGGGGTGATCCACGGGCCGACAAAGAAATCGTCCAGCCCGGCCCCCCCGGTAACCTCGTTGGAATTGCCGATAAAGAGAATGTCGTTGCCGTCGCCGCCATGCACCGCGCCGCCGGTGTCGGGGTCTGTTCCGGTAAGCCGCAGGTCGGCCAGAATGTCCAGATCGCCGCCGTCGCGGATCACGTCGTAGTCGGCCGCCGTCAGGTCGCGGTTGAACAGGTTCGAAGACACCAGAAGATCGTCGCCCGCGCCGCCGAACAGATCATCATCGCCCGCCCCGCCCAGCAGGACGTCCGCGCCGTCGCCCCCGTTCAGAATGTCGTTTCCGGTGCCGCCGACCAAGAGGTCATCGCCGTTTCCGCCGTTCAGCACATCGTTGCCATTGCCCCCGAACAGCCCGTCCACCCATGCGTCGCCGTTCAGCGTGTCGTTGCCGCCGTCGCCTTGCAGCAGGTCCTTGCCGTTGCCACCAGAAAGAGTGTCGTCGCCGCTGCCGCCGTTGATGTCGTCGAACCCGTTGCCGCCGCGCACTAGGTCGTTGCCGGCCCCTGCATCGAATATATCGGACCCGTCTGACAACGACACGTCGTCGTCGGTGGTGTCGGGCGTGTCATCGGGGGAGTCGTCGCCGCCTGATGCGAAAATGCCGATCAGGCCGATGCCAAGGAGAAGCGGAAGAAGATAGACGGCAATCATGACAAACCCCCAAATGGTATGCCGATGTCTTTGCACAGCCGCCGCGGGCACGCAAATTGTTGGTTAACGACCCAGTGTGTATCTGGGATTTCTGGTTCAATCGGCCCGGTTCGGTTGGACTGTGTCCTGAACGGGATCAATCGTTTGGGCGGTCCAGCCGTAGATACAGGCTGTCCGCCCAGACCCCACCCAAGCAGTAGGTGCGGGCCGCCGATCCGGTTTGTCGGAACCCGCATTTGACCAGAACCCGCTGCGAGGCGACGTTGTTCGGGTCGATGTCTGCTGTGAGCGCGGGATGGTCCGTTTGTGCCCAGATGTAGGGAATAATCGTCTGCAACGCCTCGGTCGCATAGCCGTGCCCCCAGTGGTCGGGGTGCAGGATATATCCGATGTCCGGCAGGCGGGTGCTGCCCACCTTGCCGATCACGACCCCGTCCCGTTCGATCACCAGATCAAGGCAATCGGGCCCGCCCTCCAGCATGGAGGACATCCAGGCCTGTGTGACCGCAGGCGTGGCATGGGGCAGGGTGGACCAATACCGCATCGCGCGCGCGTCGCCCATGATGCCGTGGAACGCCGCGAGGTCCGAGGCGCGCGGCCGGCGCAAGGTCAGCCGCGCAGAGGTCAGGAGGGTCATGCCCTGTCGCCGATGATGTTACCGTTCGGCGATGTCGACATAGTCTCGGGTGGTATCGCCCAAATACAACTGCCGGGGCCGCCCGATTTTCAACTGCGGATCGGAGAGTTGTTCTTTCCACTGCGAAATCCAGCCCACGGTCCGCGCCAGTGCGAAAATGGGGGTGAACATCGAGGTCGGGAAGCCCATCGCGTCAAGGATGATGCCGGAATAGAAATCGACGTTCGGATAGAGTTTTTTCTCGATGAAATAGGGGTCTTCGAGCGCGATCTTTTCCAGTTCCTTGGCGACCTGAAGCGTGGGGTTGTTGTGAATCCCCATCAGATCAAGCACTTCGTCCGCGCTTTCTTTCATGACTTTGGCGCGCGGATCGAAATTCTTGTAGACCCGGTGCCCAAAGCCCATGAGCCGGAAGGGGTCGTTTTTATCCTTGGCGCGGGCGATGAATTCGGGGATGCGGTCCACCGTGCCAATTTCGCGCAGCATTTCCAGACAGGCCTGATTGGCCCCGCCGTGCGCCGGCCCCCACAAACAGGCGATCCCGGCCGCCACGCAGGCAAACGGGTTGGCCCCGGACGACGACGCGAGCCGCACTGTCGAGGTGGAGGCGTTTTGTTCGTGGTCCGCGTGCAGCGTAAAGATGCGGTCCATCGCGCGCGCGAGGATCGGCGACACCTCGTATTTTTCGGCCGGGACCGAGAAACACATGTGCAGGAAGTTGGCCGCATAATCGAGGTCGTTGCGCGGATACACGAACGGTTGCCCGATGGAGTATTTGTAGGCCATCGCCGCAATCGTCGGCATCTTGGCGATCAACCGGATGGACGCCACTTCGCGCTGATGCAGGTCGTTGACGTCCGTGCTGTCGTGATAAAACGCCGACATTGCGCCGACCACGCCCACCATGGTGGCCATCGGGTGGCTGTCCCGCCGGAAGCCCCGGAAGAAGTAGTGCATCTGTTCGTGAATCATCGTGTGCCGCGTCACGAGGTTTTCGAACGCGGTCAGTTCGTTCTTGGTCGGGAGCGATCCGTAGAGCAGAAGAAAACACACCTCGAGGTAATGCGATTGCGCGGCGAGTTGGTCGATCGGGTACCCCCGGTGCAGCAATTCCCCCACATCACCGTCGATATAGGTGATCGTGCTGTCGCAGGACGCCGTGGAGGTAAAGCCCGGATCGTAGGTGAACACCCCGGCCTGCGCATAGAGTTTGCGGATGTCGATGACGTCCGGCCCGGCAGTGGGGGACAGGATGGGCAGGTCATAGCTGACCCCGTCAATGGTAAGCGTCGCGATCTTGGTTGTGTCGGCCATGGTCATCCCCATCTGGTCCCGGATGCTGTCGCGGTGTGCGGCCCCCGGTCGTTTCAGTCGTTTGCCGGAACACTGTTAGCGTCAAGTCATGACGAAACTGTTTCAGGCGATTGTGTCTGTCAGCCGGGCCATCGTTTCGTCACGCCCAAGCACGAGCATCATGTCAAAGACGCTGGGTGACACCGACCGACCCGCAAGCGCCGCCCGCAGCGGCCCCGCGAGTTTGCCAAGTTTGGTGTCGTGCGCCTCTGCCACTTTGGTCACGATATCTTCCAGTGTGTTACGATCCCACGTAGCAGTTTGCAGCTGCGGCGTCAATTCCGCCAGTATACCACGGGACACCGGGTCAAGCGCCGCGAGCGCCTTGTCGTCCAGATCAAGTGGCCGGGATGCCATAAGAAAGTGTGCTTTTTCAATAAGTTCCGGGAATGTCTTGGCCCGTTCCTTGAGGCAATACATGGCCTTGAGGAGCAGATCACGCTGTTGGTCGGTCAAGGCGTCTGCCCCGGTCACGTCCAAAAACGCCTCCAATTCATGCAGCAGTGCAGCATCGTCGGTGGCCGCGATGTGTTGGCCGCACAGGTTTTCCAATTTCTTGAAATCGAACCGCGCCGGCGACCGCCCAATTCCCGGCAGGTCGAACCATTCGGTTGCCTGCGCGTCGGTGAAGAATTCCGCGTCCCCATGCGCCCATCCGAGCCGTGCGAGGTAGTTGCGCATCCCCGCCGCCGGATACCCCATTGCCTGATAGTCTTCGACACCTGTTGCCCCGTGTCGTTTCGACAGTTTCTTGCCATCTGGCCCGAAGATCAGCGGGATATGGGCATAGACCGGCAGCGGCCAACCCATCGCCGTATACACAAGCATTTGCCGGGCTGCATTGTTGAGGTGGTCATCGCCCCGGATCACATGGGTCACCCCCATGTCGTGGTCGTCCACCACCACCGCCAGCATGTAGACGGGCGTGCCGTCCGACCGCAGCACGATCATGTCGTCCAGTTCGGTGTTCTTGATCGTCACGTCGCCCTGGACCTGATCCCGGATCACGGTCACGCCGTCCAGCGGTGCCCGCACCCGGATGACGTAGGGCGCATCGGGGTGGCTGGCCGCATCGGCGTCCCGCCAAGGCGAGCGGTAGATGGTTGATTTTCCCTCCGACCGGGCCTGATCGCGGAAGGCCTGAATGTCATCTTGCGACGCGAAACACTTGTAGGCGTGCCCGGATGCCAGCATTTGATGCGCCACTTCGGCGTGGCGGGCGACCCGGTCGAACTGGCTCACCGCGTCGCCATCATAATCGAGACCCAGCCACGCCATGCCGCGCAAGATCGCCTCTGTCGCCTCGGGCGTGGACCGTTCGCGGTCCGTATCCTCGATCCGCAGCAGGAATTTGCCGCCCCGGCCTCGCGCATACAACCAGTTGAACAGCGCCGTGCGGGCCGTGCCGATGTGCATGTAGCCCGTGGGCGAGGGCGCGATGCGGGTGACGACGGGGGCGGGCGTTGACATGGCGGATTAACCTTTCGCTAACCAAGAGACGGGTAGGGTCCGTCTGGATGGCCGGGATGTGTGCGGTCGGGATACTTTGACAGGGCGCGGAGAACAAGTGCGGCCGCTTTTGATCCTTGCCGATATCAGCCTTGCGCAGCGCGGGTTCCTGTTTGGCTGGGTGCCGGTGTGTCTGGGGTTCGGGATTTGTGTGTATTTCGGATTGCAGGGGGAACCGGGGCCGGGGGTCTATGCCGGTTTGGCGGGCGGGGCCGGGTTGATTTTCATGGTCAGCCGCTGGGTGCCGGTGGCGATCCGGCCTGTCGCGATGGCCCTTGCGTTGGTCGCCGTGGGCGTGTGTCTGGCGGGATTGCGCGCGCACAATGTGGCCGCCACGGTTATCACGTTCCGGTATTACGGCCCGATCGAGGGGCGCGTCGTGGCGATTGACCGGTCTGTATCGGACGCCGTGCGTCTGACGCTGGACCGTGTCCGGTTGGACCGGGTGCGCCCGGACCGCACCCCGGACCGGATCCGCGTGGCCTTGCACGGGGATCAGGGATTCGTGGATCCGGTGCCCGGAATGACCGTGATCCTGACCGGGCACTTGTCGCCCCCGTCTGGCCCAGTGGAGCCGGGCGGGTTCGATTTTCAACGCAACGCGTGGTTCGACCGACTGGGGGCGGTGGGCTATACCCGCACCCCCGTTCTGGCGTTGTCAGCAGGGGACGGTGCCGCCGCGTTATGGGTGTATCGCACCCGGATGACCCTGTCGCGCGCGATGCAGGAGGCGTTGCCCGGCGAGGTGGGCGCGTTTGCCGCCGCAATCACTACAGGCGACCGGTCTGGTATGGGGCAGGATACGCTGGCGGACCTGCGGGCGTCCAACCTTGCGCATTTGCTGGCCATTTCCGGGCTGCATATGGGGTTGTTGACCGGGTTCATCTTTGTGTCGGTGCGCCTAATGCTGGTGGCGGTGGGCCGCTGGACGATTGGTTGGCCGGTCAAGAAGGTGGCTGCTGTGGCCGCCTTGGCCGCTGGTGCCGCCTATCTGGCGCTGTCGGGGATGAACGTGGCGACGGAACGCGCGTTCCTCATGGTGTCGGTGATGTTCGGGGCCGTTTTACTAGACCGCCGCGCGTTGACGTTGCGGGCTGTGGCGATGGCCGCAATCATCGTGCTGGTGTTCCAGCCCGAGGAGGTGATGGGGCCGGGATTTCAGATGTCGTTTGCCGCCACTGTCGCCTTGGTCGCCGTGTTCGGCGCGCT
>JBGSIZ010000167.1:0-1692 GCA_041742255.1 Marivivens sp.
GCCACCGACAGGCCAAACACCCCCGCCCCCCGGATCGTCACGTCCTGCGTTGCCATTTCCCGCGTCCTCGCCCAGTGTCCCCCTGCACTTAGGGCGGATCGGGGCCATGGACCAGACGGCGCAGATAGACTGGCGGGACGATCGCATCCCGGTGTCGCGCCAGTTTGACGATCCGTATTTCAGTCTGGACAACGGGTTGGCCGAAACGACGTATGTGTTTGTTGCGGGCAATGGGTTGCCCGAACGGTTTGGTGAACGATTTGGGGGCAGGTTTTGCATCGCCGAAACGGGGTTTGGCACGGGCCTGAATTTTCTGACCACCTGGGCCGCGTGGGCGGATGCCGGGCGGCCCAGCACCGTTCATTTCACCACGTTCGAGGCCTATCCGATGGCCCTGCCCGACATGCGCCGCGCCTTGGCCGCGTTTCCGGCTGTCGCCCCTTATGCCGCCCGCCTGTTGGCGGCGTTGGAGGCGGGAGGCCCGCTGGATTTTGACGGGATCACGTTGCAGATCGTCCCCGGCGATGTGCGCGACACCCTGCCCCGGTGGGACGGCGCCGCCGATGCGTGGTATCTGGATGGATTTTCCCCCGCCAAGAACCCCGAAATGTGGGGCGCGGATGTGTTGACGCAGGTCGCCCGGCACATGGTTCCGGGCGGGTCGCTCGCGACCTATACCGCGGCGGGCCATGTGCGCCGGGCACTGGCCGCTGCCGGGCTTGAGGTGGCGCGCCTGCCCGGATATGCCCGCAAACGTCACATGACCACTGCCAGAAAGCCCGCATGATGCAATCCAACACCCGTCTTGGCATCTGGTTGATGATCGCCACCACATTTGTCTTTGCGATGCAGGACGGGATCAGCCGCCACCTTGCCGCCGAATACAATGTGTTGATGGTGGTGATGATCCGCTACTGGTTCTTTGCCGCGTTCGTGATCGCCGTGGCCGCCCGCAAATCGGGGTCTGTCCGGGCGGCGGCGGCCACCGCCCAACCGGGCGTGCAGATTTTCCGGGGCCTGCTGCTGGCGGGTGAGATTTGCGTCATGGTTGCCGGGTTCACCCTGTTGGGGCTGGTGGAAAGCCACGCCATTTTCGCGGCCTATCCGTTGCTGGTGGCCGCCCTGTCCGGTCCGGTTCTGGGCGAGGTTGTGGGGTGGCGGCGGTGGGCCGCCATTGGCGTGGGGTTTGTGGGCGTTCTGATCATCCTGCAACCGGGCGTCACGGTATTTGCCCCCGCCGCCCTGTTCCCGCTGGCCAGCGCGTTGATGTTTGCCCTGTATGGCCTGTTGACCCGGTTTGTCGCCCGCAAGGACAGTGCGGCGACATCGTTCTTCTGGACGGGCGTCACTGGGGCCGTCGCGATGACCGCCGTGGGCCTGTTTTACTGGGAACCGATGACCGCCCCCGATTGGGGCTGGATGGCGTTGCTGTGCGTCACAGGCGCGTTGGGCCATTTTCTATTGATCAAGTGTTATGAGGTGGCAGAGGCCAGCGCTGTGCAACCCTTTGCCTATCTGCAACTGGTGTTTGCCTCGGCCTTGGGGATTGCGGTGTTTGGCGAAACGATCCGGGCGAATGTCGCCATTGGGGCCGCGATTGTGGTGGGCGCTGGGCTGTTCACGTTGTGGCGCGAACAGCGGCGCAAGGCCCGCGGGGTCTAACGGATCAGGGCCGCGCGACGGGGCGCAAAG
>JBGSIZ010000168.1:0-6290 GCA_041742255.1 Marivivens sp.
TCTGTTCGGCGGGTTTCGCCAGCACCCCGTTGCCCGCCGCCAGTGCGGCCGCGATTTGCCCGGTAAAGATGGCGAGCGGGAAATTCCAGGGGCTGATGCAGGTCCAGATGCCCCGTGCAGGGCCATCGCCCGTTGCGGCAATTGTGGCGTAGTAGCGCAGGAAATCGACCGCCTCGCGCACTTCGCCCACCGCGTCGCCCAGCGTTTTGCCGGCCTCGCGCGCCAGAAGGGCGAAAAGTTCGGGGGAGCTCGCCTCAAACGCGTTGGCGGCGGCCAGAAGGCAGGCGGCCCGGTCGGCCACGGGGGCATCCCATGGCCGCGCGGTGGCGAGTGCCGATGCGATGTCGGCGGGCCGGGCGGTGACGACGGTTCCGACCCGGTCTGCCGGGTTTGCGGGATTGCGCACATCGGTCCCAAGATTGGAATTTGTCAACTCGGGGGCTGCAAGGGTCAGTGGCCCCGCCGTCCACATCGTATTTTGAAAAGTCGCCCGATCCGTGGTCAACGCCGCGAGCGTCGGGCTATGGGTCAGATCCCAACCCCGGCTGTTGCGCCGCGCGGGCGCGAACAGGTCCGTGCCGGTGGCGAGTGCGGGCAGGGTGCCAATGGCGGCAAACGGGTCCGATGCCACGGCCTCGGGTGGGACGGTTTCATCCACGATCTGGTTCACGAACGACGAATTCGCCCCGTTTTCCAGCAACCGCCGCACCAGATAGGCCAGCAAATCCTGATGCGCGCCGACAGGCGCATAAATCCGGCAGCGGGTTTTTTCCGCGTTCAGAACGATGCCGTGCAGCGTTTCGCCCATGCCGTGCAGCCGTTGAAATTCAAACTGTGCCGGGGTGCGCCCCATCGTTTGCGCCATGTCCAGAACGGCGGCGACGGTGTGGGCGTTGTGGGTGGCGAATTGCGGATAGATCCGGTCGGTGAGGCCCAGCAGTTTGCGGGCGTTGGCGATGTAGCTGACATCAGTATGCGCCTTGGCGGTGAAGACCGGGAAACCGGGCATTCCTTCGACCTGCGCGCGCTTGATTTCGGCGTCCCAATAGGCGCCTTTGACTAGCCGGATCATAATCTTGCGGTCGAGCCGGGTCGCCATGGC
This sequence comes from Marivivens sp., assembly GCA_041742255.1. Classification (GTDB taxonomy): domain Bacteria; phylum Pseudomonadota; class Alphaproteobacteria; order Rhodobacterales; family Rhodobacteraceae; genus JBGSIZ01. Next base: position 1,103 of record JBGSIZ010000168.1, read on the forward strand.
GTGCAGCGCGTCGATCACGAGCGGCGCGCGTTGCCCGTAGGCCTGCACCACGACCCCGAACCCGTCCCAGCCGCGCAAGGTCGGGTCCGCCAAGGTCGCGTCAATCACGTCGAGCGACAGGGACAACCGGTCTGCTTCTTCGGCGTCGATGTTAAAGCCCATGCCCGCCGCCCGCGCCAGACCTGCCAGCGCCCGAACGCGGGGCACCAGTTCTTCCATCACGCGGGCCGATTGCGCGACCTCATACCGGGGGTGCAGCGCCGACAGTTTGACCGAAATGCCGGGGTTTTGCGCGACCGACCCATGGGTGCAATGCGCGGCGATGGCCGAAATCGCGCGAGAATAGGCAAGGTGGTAATGCCGGGCGTCCGCTTCGGTCCGCGCCGCCTCGCCCAGCATGTCATAGCTGTAGGTGAACCCTTTGGCCTGCATGCCCGCCGCGCGTTTCATCGCGTCCCCGATGTCTTCGCCCAGAACGAATTGCCGCCCCATTTCCTTCATCGCGCGGGCGACGGCGGTGCGGATCACCGGTTCGCCCAGCCGTTTGATCGCCCGCCGCAGCGGTTGCGCGATGCCCCGGTCGTCGTCCAGAACCCGGCCCGTGAGCATCAACGCCCAGGTCGAGGCGTTGACAAGGCTGGAGGCCGAATGCCCCAGATGTTTGCCCCAGTCGCTGGGCGCGATCTTGTCCTCGATCAGGGCGTCGATGGTATCGGCGTCGGGCACCCGCAACAGGGCCTCGGCCAGACACATGAGCGCGATGCCTTCGTCGGTGGACAGGCCGTATTCGGCCAGAAACACCTCCATCATGCCCGGATTGGCGGTGGCCCGGATGGCCCGGACAAGGTCGGCGGCCCGTGCCCCGATCCGCGCCCGGTCCGCATCCGACAGCGCAGCCGTGGCGACCAGACGGTCAAGGGCCGCGTGTTCGTCGCTATACATCGCGGCGTCGATCTGGGCGCGGAGGAGGTGGGGCAGGTCGTTGGGCATATCTGATTCCTGAATGGTTGGCCTATGATACCCTATTGAGAGGAACCATTTGGTCTGCTATTGCCGCCCAACACGGTCGATTGGACCGAATTCCAGAGGGTTTTATGACCGAACGCACGACAGACCTTGATCGGTTCGACCGCAAGATACTGGATGAACTGGCGGTTGAGGGCCGGGTAAGCGTGACCGAGTTGGCCCGCCGGATCGGCCTGTCCAAATCCCCGACCCAAGCCCGTCTGAAACGGCTGGAGGATGCCGGGATCATCCGCGGCTATCGTGCGTTGTTCGACCCGATCCAGTTGGGCCGCAGCCACGTCGCCTTTGTCGAGGTAAAGCTGACCGACACCCGCGAAACCGCCCTTGCCGCGTTCAATGCCGCCGTGTTGCGCATTCCGGAGGTGGAACAATGCCACCTGATTGCGGGCGCGTTCGATTACCTGTTGAAGGTCCGCACGGCGAGCATGTCGGATTACCGGCTTGTTCTGGCAGAGAAAATATCGACCCTGCCGCATCTGGCCAACACGTCTACCTATGTCGCCATGCAGGCCGTCAAAGAAGAAGGCGTGGCCCCGTCCGGGGTGGTTGTGCAGACCTGACTTGACCTGTGCCGCCGGCGTGCCATTTTTCGGATCATGAAACTGGTTCTGGTCCTTGCCTTGATGTGTGGCCCTGCGATGGCGCAGGATACCCCGGTGTGCCCCGCCGGCCCCGATCGCAGCGCCCAAATGTCCGCATTGTTCGACAGCCTGCGCGTGGCCCGCGACGACGCCGAAGCCCGGATGTTGACCGATGACCTGTGGCGCATGTGGACCACCGCCCCCGATGCCCGCGCCCAAGGGTTGTTGGACGAGGGGATGCGACAGCGCGACGGTTATGATTTTCTGGGGGCCCGCGACACGTTCGATACGCTGATCGAATACTGCCCCGGCTATGCCGAAGGATACAATCAACGCGGGTTCGCCAGTTTTCTGCGGCAGGACTATGCCGCTGCCTTGGTCGATATTGATGCCGCCCTTGCCATCACCCCGACCCATCTGGGCGCGTTGTCGGGCAAGGTGTTGACCCTGATCGCCCTCGACCGCGCCGACGAGGCGCAGGCGGTGTTGCGACAGGCCGTCGCCATCAACCCGTGGCTCAAGGAACGCGCGTTGCTGGTGCCGGTGCCGGGCAAGGATATCTGACACGCCCCCGCTTGCCGTTGCCCGTCCCGCCGCATAGGAAAGGGGACGCCCGTGACAGGCATGCGCAAACGGGCCCGCGTGGTGGAATGGTAGACATCAGGGACTTAAAATCCCTTGGCCGCAAGGCCGTGCCGGTTCGAGTCCGGCCGCGGGTACCAAATTTGTTGGGCACACAGCCCCTAGCCGTCGATCTCCAACTGCGACAGCCCCTAGCCGTCGATCTCCAACTGCGACGGCGCTTAGCCGTCGATTTGTAACCGCGACGGCGCCTAGCCGTCGATCCGTTCCCCGGACAAGGCGATGGCCTGTTGATACACCGTCGCTGCGTTCCAGTCGTTGAGGACCCGGAAATTCGCGCTACCTTCTTGGTAGGGTTGCCCCGGTTGCCAGCCTTTTTGCCGCAGAAAATTGGCGGTCGAGGCCAGCGCGTCGGCCATGTTGTAGAAATCCACCCGCCCGTTGCCGTCTGCATCCACCCCGTAGCGTAGCGCGTTGCCCGGCAGGAATTGGGTATGCCCCAGTTCGCCATGCGCCGCCCCGCGCGTTGTCCCGCTGAGCGCCCCACGGTCCACCATCACAAGGGCCGCCAGCGCGTGGGGCGTGAAAAATTCGGACCGCCGGCAATCGTAGGCGACGGTTGTGATGCTGTCGATCACGGGCGTATTGCCCATGTTGTTGCCAAACCCGGTTTCCATGCCGTGGATCGCCAGCAACACGCCGGAGGGCACGCCATACGCGGCCTCAAGCGAGGCAAAGAACGCCGCATTCTGCCCCTTGACCCGCCGCGCCTGACTGGCGAACCCGTCGAGCGACCCCAACCGGATGCGGATGAAATCGTTCAGAGCGTATTTCACCCCCCGCTGGTTGCGGTCGGCGTTGATGGTGGATTGCGAATATTGCGCGTTTGCGAGCGCCTGAAGCCCAGCCGCCCCAACCCCTGCGGCGGCGGCTTCGGTGGCGAATTGTTGTTTCCACGCGGCATAGCCGCCCGCGTCATTGCCGCACGTCGCCGCAAGGGCAGGGGCGGACAACAGGCACAAGGCGGCGCACAGGGATTTGAACATCGGACACTCCAACAAACGGTTCGGGCGCACGATAGCATGCCGTGCGCATGAGGGAACCGTTCGTTTTACCAGAACAATTCGCCGTGTGCCCCGTTGTTTTGTGGGCCGCTGTGTCGTGGCGGAAGCCCCTGCATCCTAACCACGCCGCGCAATCGCCCATATACATCAGGGTTCATTGGGCGTAAGCGCGGGCGAAACCAATTATTCCAGACCGAAAAGACGCCCCCAGTGAACCAGACCGAATCCCAGACCGATACCGAAACCACGATGATTGCGACGCTTGCAGATGCCTTGGCCGAAAGAGGCTATGAAACGCTGACCCCGGTGCAAGAGGCGGTCACTGACCCCGCCTTGGGCGATGCCGACCTGTTGGTGTCCGCGCAGACCGGATCGGGCAAGACGGTGGGCTTTGGGCTTGCCATTGCGCCCACCCTGCTGGACGGCGCCGAGACGTTCGGCATGGCCGATAAGCCGCTCGCGTTGATCGTGGCCCCGACCCGCGAACTGGCGTTGCAGGTGAAACGCGAACTCGATTGGCTCTATGCCAAGGCGGGGGCCACGCTGGCATCCTGTGTGGGCGGCATGGATATGCGCGACGAACGTCGCACGCTGGACCGGGGCGCCCATGTGGTTGTCGGCACGCCGGGTCGTTTGCGCGACCACCTGATGCGTGGATCGCTGGATATGTCCGCCATTCGCGCCATCGTTCTGGACGAAGCCGACGAGATGCTGGACCTTGGGTTCCGCGAAGACCTTGAATTCATTCTGGGCCAAGCCCCCGACACCCGCCGCACTTTGATGTTTTCGGCGACCGTGCCAAAGGCCATTGCCGATCTGGCCAAAAGCTATCAACGCGATGCCGTCCGCGTGCAGGTGCAGGCCGGGACCAGCCAGCACGCCGATATCGAATACAAGGCCTATGACGTGTCCCCCGCCGATGCCGAAAACGCCATTATCAACGTGCTGCGGTATTATGAGGCCCCCAATGCGATCGTGTTTGCCAACACCCGCGCCGTCGTCAACCGTCTGACCACCCGGTTTTCCAACCGTGGATTTCAGGTTGTGGCCTTGTCGGGCGAATTGACCCAAGCCGAGCGGACCCATGCCCTGCAAGCGATGCGCGATGGTCGCGCCCGTGTGTGCGTGGCCACCGATGTGGCCGCCCGTGGCATCGACCTGCCCAATCTTGATCTGGTGGTCCACGCCGAATTGCCGTCCAACCATGAAACCCTGTTGCACCGGTCTGGTCGCACGGGCCGCGCGGGCCGCAAGGGCACGTCCGTTCTGATTGTTCCGCCCAAGGTCCGCAAAAAGGCCGAACGCCTGCTGGGCAGTGCCAAGCTGCGCGCCACATGGGCCTTTGCCCCCACCGCCGAAGAGGTCAACGCCCGCGACGAAGAACGCCTGTTGTCCGATCCCATGTGGTCCGATCCGCAGGCCGAGGGCGAGGAATTCGCCGACCGTCTGGCGCAGGCGTTCAGCCCGGCGCAGTTGGCTCTTGCCCTGATCCGGCAGTTGCGCAGCACCAAATCCGCCCCCGAAGACCTGATGAACCCCGGCGACAAGGGCGCCCGCCCGGAACGCACCGAACGCACGCCCTTTGGCCCGTCCGTGTGGTTTGCCGTGTCCGTGGGCCGCGAACAGCGCGCTGAACCCCGGTGGTTGCTGCCCCTGCTGTGCAAGGCTGGCGGCATCACCAAGGATTCCATCGGTGCCATCCGGATTCAGGCCAACGAAAGTTTTGTCGAGATCAAGGAAGGCGATGTGGTCGGATTTACCCGTGCGATTGGCGCGGGCATGACGCTGGATGGCGATTTGTCGCTGCGGCAGTTGCCCGGTGCCCCCGATCTGGCCCCGCCGCCCCGCGCGCCCCGTCCCCCCAAACCCTATGAACAGCGCCGCGATACCACCCCGCCGCCCCCGTCGATGCAAGAGGACGTGCCCGCCGTGGAG
>JBGSIZ010000169.1:0-5530 GCA_041742255.1 Marivivens sp.
GCAGGTGGGTGACGGCGGCCAGACGGGCCTCCTCGGCCTCTTTCCAGCGGCGATAGAGCAGCAAGCCTTCAGATTTGCGCAGTTGGGTGCCGATTTCGCGGTAGCGCGCCGCCTGTCGGGCCTGCCGCGCCAATTGCGCCAGTTGCGCCGCCAGTTGTTCGATCACGTCATCGACCCGCGACAGGTTGGTTTCCGCCCCGGTCAGTTTCAGTTCAGCCTCGTGGCGGCGCTGATACAGGCCGCTGATGCCTGCCGCCTCCTCCAGTATCCGCCGCCGCGATTTGGGTTTCGCGTTGATCAGTTCCGAGATCATCCCTTGCCGAACAAGGGCCGGCGAATGTGCCCCGGTGGACGCATCGGCGAACAGCATTTGCACGTCGCGGGCGCGGACCTCTTTGGGGCCGACCTTGTAGGCGCTGCCTGCGTCCCGCGTGATCCGGCGCACGATTTCCAACGTGTCGGCGTCGTTGAACCCGGCGGGGGCCAAGCGGTCTGTGTTGTCGATATGCAGCGCCACCTCGGCAAAGTTGCGGGCGGGCCGGGTTGCGGCCCCGGCAAAGATCACGTCCTCCATCCCGCCGCCGCGCATGGCTGTGGGCCGGTTTTCCCCCATGACCCAGCGCAGCGCCTCCAGCAGGTTGGATTTGCCGCAGCCATTTGGCCCGACAACCCCGGTCAACCCGTCCGCGATCAGAAGATCGGTCGGGTCTACAAAGCTTTTGAAGCCATTGAGCCGGAGTTTGGTGAAACGCACGGTGCTGCCCCGGTTGAGTCCGTTGGTTTGCCAATTTGGGGCAGCGGGGGCGGGTATGTCAACGAAAACCCCCCGGATATAGGCGGGGTTTCGCGGTTATCCACAAGATATTGCCCTTAATGGCCGCCGTGACAGGGCTGTGCCCGTCAGGCGTCCACCAACATCCCCACGACGATCAACACCTGATAATCCCGTTTGTTGCACCCCAGAACGGCGGGCATCGCATCACCGGGCCGCACCGGAAACGATTGCGGGGAAATCGCCGCAGGGGTGCAGGCGAGCCCGTCAAGGGCGGTATAAAGCGCCGCCCGGCACCGCAAATGCGTCACGTCATAGACGCTCGCCCCGTCGGCAAGGGTCCAGGATTGCGCCCCGGCGGCGTCTGGCGCGTTGATGGTCAGAACCGATGTGACCTCTCGCCCGCCGGTCACGACGTAGCGACCGGGGGGCAAGGGGAACACCGGAGCCTCCATGATGCGCCCGTATTCTTCGACCCACCAGCCAGCGGGATCGAACGTCCAGCCGTCGGGGGCCACGTTGTTGTTGGCCGCCATCGCGGGATAATCCCGCGTCCAGACCCCGCGCGGACCCGGATCAACGGGCCACAGCCCCCATGTTTCCGCCCCGGTGCCCGAGGTGGCCCCGCTGTCGCCCAAGGCCGCGATATATTGCACCGGCCCGCTGGTCTGGAGGGTTTGTGCCGATGCCGGGCGCACGACCATGCTGGCCAAGGCCCCGGTGAGGATGGTGCGCCGTGTGAGTGTCATGGATGTGCCCCCCTTATTCAGGCCTCAAAACCTAGTGTGACATTTGCACAGATCAAATGGTTCCCGCCGCAGATGGTCCCCGTGGTGTCGCAGTTCGGCCTTGACCCCGCCCCGCCCCACGGCGCACAACGGACGGGCATGGTTCCCCTGATCGGTGCAAAGCATCTGGGGATGAAATGGGAATGCGGACGGGCCGATCCATGATGGAGGCCCCAAACCGCAGCCGCCCCCGCGACTGTATGCGGAGAGCGGTCTGTCAATCAGGCCACTGGGACACCGGGAAGGCAGGCAGACCGTGATGACCCGCAAGCCAGGAGACCGGCCTTGCATGATTGAAACCATGATCCCGTCGGGTGGACGGGAGAGGAGTAAAGACATGACCAAGACAATCACCGCCGTCCGCGCCGCCGCAACCGACCGGATGTCCGATCTGGCCCCCGTCGCCTTTGCCGTTCTTCTGGGTGTCGGCCTTATTTTTGTGGCCGGGTTCAGCCAGGCTGGCGGCGTGCATGATGTGGCCCATGATGCCCGTCACGCCACCGCGTTCCCCTGCCACTAGGCCGCAGCGCACCACACCATGACAAAGCATTTGCTGGCCAGCGCATTGTTCGCTGGTCTGTGCGCGGGGGTTGTCGCCACCGTGTTGCAGTTCTTTTTCGTGCTGCCCGTCCTGTTGGAAGGGGAGTTGTTTGAAACCGGCGCAAGGGTCCATTTCAGCGCCACAGGGTCGCCCCAGTCCGAGGCCGGGTTCCCGACCATCTGGACCGAACCGATGCGCCATCTGGGCACGTTCGGGTTCAACATCATCACCTATTGCGGGTTTGCCATGTTCATGGTCGCGGGGTTTGCCCTTGCCCGCCGTGCCGGACACCGAGTGGATGCCCGCGCCGGGTTGCTGTGGGGGTTGGCCGGGTTTGCCGCCGTTCATCTGGCCCCTGCAATCGGGTTGCCCCCCGAATTGCCCGGAACCATCGCAAGCGAGGTGGACGTCCGCCAAATCTGGTGGACCGGCTGCGTGGCCGCCACAATCGCCGGGCTGGCCCTGCTGGGCTATGGCAAGGCGTGGTGGGTTTGGCTGGCCGGTGTCGCGCTGATCCTTGCCCCGCATGTGATCGGTGCCCCCCGTTTGGACACCTATTTTGGTGTGGGTCCAGCCGAATTGGGGGCCATGTTCGCCGCCCGGTCGCTGGCGGTGGCCGCCGTGGTCTGGGCCGTGTTGGGGGCCGTGGCTGGTAAATTCTGGGCCGAAATGGATTAGGCCGGGATGCGCCCGATCAGCCGGAACCGCAGGTCCCCGCAGGGCCGCACGTCGTCAACGATCCCGTCCGGGGACGCCATGTAAAGCCGCGCAAAGGTCGCGAGGTTGTCCGCCATCGTGTCCGGGTCCACCCCGGCAAACAGATACGCCGCCTTGCCCGGTGCCCGGAATGACACTGTCACAGGTTGGCCGCAGACGATCATGCAGTCGGTCAGCCCGACATCGACCCCGGACCCCACAAGGCCGCGCAGCCGGTCCGCCAGACCAAAACCGCGCGCCGGTTCATCCCCGGCCCGGCACCCGCTACAGATGGTGATTTTCGTCTCCATCGCTTTCCTTTTCCGCCCTGTTGGGCCACACATCCGCAACCCATACCGGAGCCAGCACATGCCCGCAAAGATTCCCGCCACCATCGTCACCGGTTTCCTTGGGGCCGGAAAAACCACCCTGATCCGGCACATGCTGACCCATGCCAAGGGCAAGCGGATTGCCCTGATCATCAACGAATTCGGCGATTTGGGGGTCGATGGCGATATCCTAAAGGGGTGCGGGTCCGAGGTCTGCACGCAGGATGACATTGTCGAACTGTCAAACGGGTGCATCTGTTGCACCGTGGCCGATGATTTCATTCCGACGCTGGAACGGTTGCTGTCCCGCGACGTGCCCCCCGATCATATCGTGATCGAAACCAGCGGTCTGGCCTTGCCGCAGCCGTTGGTCCGCGCGTTCAACTGGCCCGGCATTTCCACCCGCGTCACCGTGGACGGTGTGGTGACCGTGGTGGATGGCAAGGCCGTGACCGAAGGCCGGTTTGCCCATTCTGTCGCCGCTGTGGATGCCCAACGCGCCGCCGATGACAGTCTGGATCATGAAACCCCGCTGTCCGAGTTGTTCGAGGATCAGATCGCCTGTGCCGACATGATTGTCGTCAACAAGACCGACCTGTTGACCGAAGGAGAAGCAGGGGCGCTGGTTGCCCGGCTGAAATCCGAGGCCCGCGACGGCGTGCAGGTGGTCCGTGCGGCCATGGGGGCCCTGCCCGTTGATGTGCTGCTGGGTCAGGGGATTGGGGCCGAGGCCGACATGGAGGCCCGCCATGAAATCCACCATCATCACCATCACGACGATGAGGACGACGACCACGAGGACGACGACCATCATCATGATCACGGTCATGATGAATTCGAAAGTTTCGTGGTGACCCGCCCCGAAGTGGCCGATGCAAAGGCGTTTGCCGCCCAAGTCGCCGCCGTGATCCGCGACCATGACATTCTGCGCCTCAAGGGGTTCGTGGCCGTGACGGGCAAGCCCATGCGCCTGACGTTGCAGGCCGTTGGCCCCCGGGTCGATACCTATTTCGATCAACCCTTTGCCGGGCCGCGCGTTACCCGGTTGGTTGTGATCGGCGAGGCCGGATTGGACCGCCCCGCAATCGAGGCTGCGTTGCAGGCATGATCATCGTTCAACCCGGCGACCCCCGCGATCCGCAGGCCACGGCCCTGTTGCAGGCGTCCCATGCATTGATGCAAAGCCTGTTTGCGCCCGAGGACAACCATTTCCTGTCGATTGACGCGCTGAGCGCCCCGGACGTGCATTTCTATGTCGCCCGCGACGGCGACACCCTGCTGGGCACCGCCGCGATCAAGGTCAAGGACGGCTATGGCGAGGTAAAGTCGATGTTTGTCGCCGAAACCGCGCGGGGGCGCGGCGTCGCCGATGCGTTGCTGCGGCAAGTCGAAGATCAGGCGCGCGCGCTGTCCTTGCCCCTGTTGCGGCTGGAAACCGGCGATTTGCTGCATGCCGCGCACAGGCTTTATGCCCGGCACGGGTTCGAGCCTTGTGGCGTCTTTGGCGATTACACCGAAAACCCCAGCAGCCTGTTCATGCAAAAGGCGCTGGTGTGACGGGTCGGCGCGGCAGGGTTGCCTTACTTTTCGTCGGCTTTGTCGTCGGGCGTTTCGTCGGCTTTGGCCTTTTCTGCGTTCGCCTTCATCTTGGCCAACAATGCCGCCTTGTTATCGGCGTCGCGGCCATAGCCGCCCGGCGCGCCGCGCGGTTTGTCATAGGCGTTTTTGGGTTCGTGGCGGCCGCCCTTGGCGCTGCCGGATTTGCTGTAGTCCATGATGTTGCCCTTTCCCGGGTTTGCCGCTGCAATGCCTTAAACCGCACTTTGCCACAAGGGGCGGTGTGATGCACCTGTTGGCCGCGACCCCCGGACAGATTGACGATGGCGGTGATCCTGTCGATCTGGGACAGACGCCCGCAGATGTCGTTGTGATCTCGGCCGCCGATACCGAATTGGCCGCGTTGAGTGCCGCGCGCGCCGAAATGGCGGACCCGCCCGGTCTGCGGCTGGCCAGCCTGATGCACCTGCAACACCCGATGTCCGTTGACCTGCATCTGGACAATTGCGCCACGAAATCCCGGCTGGTGATCGCCCGCGTTCTGGGCGGGGCCGGGTATTGGAAATACGGGTTGGTGCAATATGCCGCCCATCTTCACGCCGCCGGGGTGCCGTTTGCCGCGCTGCCGGGTGATGACAAACCGGACCCCGAATTGCGCGACCTGTCCACAGTGAAGGGCGCCGATTACGACGCCTTGTGGTCGTATCTGGTGGAAGGCGGGCCGGACAACACCACGAATTTCCTGCGCTACGCCAAGGCGTTGGTGGACGGCGGCCCCCGCCCCGCTGCCGCCGCCCCATTGCTGCGGGCGGGTGTGTATTGGCCGGGGGCCGGCATTTCGGGGCTG
>JBGSIZ010000170.1:0-12823 GCA_041742255.1 Marivivens sp.
ATGCTGCGCAAAAGGGATAGGGAGCGTGTAAATGACCATCCATGCCGTGATTTTCGACATCGGAAATGTTCTGATCGAATGGCAGCCAGAACGGTTTTATGATCGCGTGGTGGGCGAGGATCGTCGCCGCGCGATGTTCGCCGCCGTGAACCTGCACGCGATGAATGACGCCGTGGACAAGGGGGCGGATTGGGAAACCGCCGTGGCCGACTGTGCCCGCGCCCATCCGGACTTCAGCGCCGAGATTGCCCTGTGGCACAGCCGCTGGATTGACATGGCCAGCCCCGCCATCGACCATTCCGTACGGCTGCTGCGCGCCTTGCGCCGGGCCGCTGTCCCTGTGTTCTCGCTCACAAATTTCGGCATTCAGACGTTCGAGGTCGGCCGCCGCGAATATCCGTTTCTGGAGGAGTTCGATCGCGCCTATGTGTCCGGCCATATGGGTGTGACCAAACCCGATCCGCAGATTTACCAGATGGTCGAGGACGACTGCGGCCTGCCCCCTGATACCCTTTTGTTTGCCGACGACCGCCCCGAAAACATCGACGCCGCCCGTGCGCGCGGCTGGCAGACCCATTTGTTTGATGGTCCCGGCCCATGGGCCGCGCGGCTGGTGTCCGAGGGTCTGTTGACCAAGGAGGACGCCCAATGACCGTCACGATTTCACAGGCCGACGCGGAACCGCATCTGGACTGGATCGCGTTGACCCGCGCCTTGGCCGCAGGTCACGCCCGCCCCCCCGCGCAGGTCGAGGATGTGTTCCTGTATTCCAATGGTCGCACCCTGTTGAACCGGTCCGCGTGGATCGCGGGCATGGGTATCGCGGTCAAGGCCGCCACCGTGTTTCCCGGCAACAAGGACATGGGCAAACCGATGATCGGCGGGGCCGTGACCCTGTTTTCCGACGACGACGGCACGTTGGAGGCGATCCTTGATTTCCATCTGGTGACCAAGTGGAAAACGGCCGGTGACAGCCTGTTGGCCGCGACCCGGCTCGCCCGTCCGGACGCCCGCGAAATTCTGATCGTGGGGGCCGGAACCGTGGGCCGCAGCCTGTGGGAGGCGTATGGCGCGGCGTTCCCGAATGCCCGGTTTACCGTCTGGAACCGCACGACCGACGGCGCCGCCCGGTTTGCCGCGACCTGTCCCGGTGTGACCGTGGCCGCCGATCTGGAAACCGCCGTGCGGGCCGCCGACATCGTGACCTGCGCCACCATGTCCACCGAACCCGTCATCCGTGGCGACTGGTTACAACCGGGCCAACACATTGATTTGATTGGGGCCTATCGCCCCGACATGCGCGAGGTGGACGATACCGCCCTGTTGCGCGCCCGCGTGTTCGTGGACAACCGCCACACCACGACGGGGCATATCGGCGAGCTGAAAATCCCGCTGGAGACTGGCGTCATTGGCCCCGATCACGTTTTGGCCGATTATTATGACCTGCCGTCGTTTGTTCGCCGCAGTGATGCCGAAATTACCCTGTTCAAGAATGGCGGAGGCGCGCATCTCGATCTGATGACCTGCCGCTATATTCTGGATGCATGGACCGCGCGATGATCTGGTTTGCCTTTGGTGTTCTTGTGATTGCCGTGGCCCCGTTCCTGCGGGACCGATTGCGCCCGGCTGTTGCACAACAGAATGCCCCCGGTGAATTGGTCCGGTTGAGCCAAGGGATCACGCATTATCAATGGGTTGGCCCCACCCGCGGTCCGGTTTTGGTGTGTATCCACGGGTTGACCACGCCGATGGCCGCGTGGGCCGTGATTGCCGAGGAACTGGGCCGCGCCGGGTATCGCGTGTTGACCTATGACCTGTATGGGCGGGGGTATTCTGCTACCGTTTCGGGGCCGCAGGATCGCCGGTTTTTCCTGACCCAGTTGCAGGATTTGCTGACGGATCAGGGCGTTACCGGGGATATTACCCTTCTGGGATATTCCATGGGTGGGTCCATTGCCACGGCCTATGCCGCGCAACATCCGGACCGGATGAAACGGGTGATCCTGCTGGCACCGGGGGGGGTGCAGATCAACCGCTCCGGGTTGGACCGGGCGGTGCTGCGGTTGCCGGTGATCGGCGACTGGATCTTTGCCACGCTGGGGGTCTGGCGGATGCGGAAGGCCTTGCGGGCGGTGGCGGGCGAGCCGACCCAAGTTATTGATATCAATAAGATTCAGCAGGCCCAGTTCAACCGCAAAGGCTTTGCCCCGGCCGTATTGTCATCGCTCCGCGGGATGCTGTCCGAGGTGCAGGAGGCCGATCATCGCGCGCTGGGGCAGGCTGGGGTGCCGGTGGTTGCCATTTGGGGCGAGGCGGATCGGGTTATCCCGTTGCGCGCCTTGGGGATTCTGGCCCAATGGAACCGCGCGACCCGGCAGGAAACGGTGCCGGGGGCGGGGCATGGGATGCCCTATACCCACGGAACGGAAGTCGCCGAAATTGTCCGGGCGATCCTGCGCGAGCGGGATTGATTTCGCGTCGGTTTCCCGTCGGTACTGCGGCGGTGTCGTTTTTCCAGTTTTCGAAGGCCAGATGTCAGGCCGCAGCCGTCCCCAAGGGCCGTTCCCGGATCGGCAGATGGATCAGCGCCGAAAACGCCCCGACCCCCACGCCGACCCACCAGACCATCGTATAGCTGCCGTAAACATCATAAAGCCGCCCACCCAGCCAGACGCCCAGAAAGCTGCCCAGTTGGTGCGAAAAGAACACCAACCCATAGAGCGTCCCCATATACCGCAACCCGTAGATATTCGCGACCAGACCGGACGTGAGCGGGACGGTGGCCAGCCACAGGCTGCCCATGACCAATGAGAACACGATGACGATCAACGGGGTCAGCCCGCTGGTGGTCGCCATGATGATGAACCACGCCGCCACGATGGTCCGCCCGGTGTAGATGCCCGCCAGAAGGTATTTCTTGGAATACCGTTTCCCCAGATACCCCGCCATCAGCGTGCCCCCGATATTGGCCAACCCGATGAGCGAGATCGACACCGCCCCCAGCGCCGATGTGGTCGTGATCCCCATCGAGGCCAAAAGCGACCCATCCGCAATCGGTCCGCATAATTCGGTCACCAAGGCCGGAAAGTGCGCGGTCACAAACGCCAGTTGATAGCCGCAAGAAAAGAACCCCAGAAAGATCATTGTAAAGGACGGGTCCTTGAACGCCTTGACGAGGATCTGGCCCAGCGTGTCCTCCAATTCGCCCCGCGTCGCCGTTACGGGCGCGCGCATGAGCGGCAGCAGCGCCAGCACCGACAGGATCAGGGCCGCGAATGTCACGAACACCATTTGCCATGACATGAGGGCCAGCAATGCCTCGGCCATGGGGGCCCCGAACACCTGCCCGGCGGACCCCGCCGCCGTTGCAATGGCCAGCGACATCGACCGGTTTTCCGCCGAGGAGGCCCGGCCCACCACCGCGAGAATGACCCCGAACCCGGTGCCCGCGATGCCGAACCCGACAAGGATTTCATAGAACTGATGTTCCACCGGCGTTGTCGCCCCCGCCGACAACAACAGCCCCGCCGCATAGGCCAGCGCCCCGAGGATGATCGCCCGGCGGTCGCCGATTTTTTCGGCCATGGCCCCGAAAATCGGTTGTCCGAACCCCCACGCAAGGTTCTGGATCGCGATGGCGAGCGAGAATTCCGCCCGCGCCCAGCCGAATTCCTGTGCGATCGGAATCTGGAACACCCCGAACGATGCGCGGATGGCAAAGCCGGTCATCACGATGATGCAGCCGACGATCAGAACAGGGGTGAGGAGCGGCGCGGATTTTTGCATTGCGCGACAGTTTACCGGAACGCGCGGGCCGTCAATTGAGGAAATGAGCGGGAGGTAAGGTGGGTCTTGACCCACCTCGCCGTTGGGGCAGCGTCCCGTCTTTTCATCCGATGCGCCGCGCGGTATCGACAGCCATGACGCTTGATGATGCCTACCGCCGTGCTGTGGCCGATGGCCGCCTGACCGCTGATCCGGCGCAAGTGGCCGCATTGCCCGCGTTGGAGCGTGTGCGCGCCGACCTTTCTGCCCCGCCGCCTGCCCGTGGTCTGTTTCGCAAGGCCCCGCCGCCGCCGCGCGGGGTGTATCTGTGGGGAGGTGTGGGGCGCGGCAAATCCATGTTGATGGACCTGCTGTTTTCTGTCGTGGACGCACCCAAGGACCGCCAGCATTTTCACGCCTTCATGCAGTCCGTTCATGCCGGTATCGCCGCCGCCCGCGCCACCGGACATGATGACCCGCTGGACCCCGTGGCCCACGCCATTTCCGACCGCATCCGGTTTTTGGCCTTTGACGAGATGCAGATCACCGACATCACCGATGCCATGCTGGTGGGCCGGTTGTTTGAAAAGCTGTTCGCGGCGGGGGTGACGATTGTTTCCACCTCCAACCGCCCGCCCGATGATCTGTATCGCAACGGGTTGAACCGGGCCTTGTTCCTGCCGTTTATTGCGCTGCTCAAGGACCGGATGGAGGTTGTCGAACTGTCCAGTGTCACCGACCATCGCCAAGGCCGGATCGCGGGCACCCAAACGTGGTTTTCCCCGATCAACGCCGACAGCCGGGCCGCTATCGCCGCTGTCTGGACCCGGTTGACCCATGGGGCCGCCGCGCCCTTGGTCTTGCGCGTGACGGGCCGCGATGTGGTGATCCCGGCGTTTCACAACGGGGCCGCCCGCGCCGGGTTTTATGAATTGTGCGGTCGCCCGCTTGGCCCTGCTGATTATCTGGCGCTGGCCCATGCCATCCGGTTGCTGGTGCTGGAGGATATCCCCCAGATGGGCCCCGAGAATTACAACGCCGCCCGCCGGTTTGTCACCCTGATCGACGCCTTGTATGAAGGCCGCGTGCGCCTGATCGCCTCTGCTGCGACCGCCCCCGAACTGCTGTATACCGAAGGCGAGGGCACGTTTGAATTCGAACGCACCGCCAGCCGGTTGCGCGAAATGCAAAGTGTCGAATGGGCCGAATGAGTAAGGTGGGTCTTGACCCACCCTCCCTGTTACAGGTCCGGGATCACCAACCGTTGTCCGGTCCGGATCTGATCCGGGCTCGACAGGAATTGCCGGTTCGCCTCGAATATCGCCGGATAGCGCCCCGCGTCGCCGTAAAACTTGATCGCGATGGACCCCAGGCTGTCGCCTTGCGACACCGTGTAGAACCGGAATTGTTCGCTGTCGGTCGCCTTTTGCACGATCCGCACTTCAACCCCGTCCTGACTGCCGGTTGGCGTTGCGGGCACCGCCGGGGCTGCCCCGCCATTCGCAATCTGTGCCTGCGAGATGATCGAGGCCAGCAGAACCGCCGTGTCCACCCGCCCGTTCGCCGTGACGAGGATTTCGGGCACCGCCACTTCGCCCGCCTGCGCCGCCGCGTTGAGCAAGGTGTCGATGCCTGCGTCTGTTTCCCCGGACTTGAGCGCCTCGACCACGAGGTCTTGTAGCGCGGTGCGCGGTGCCGCCGGTGACCCCGCCTTGCCCGTCGCCGCCATGATCCCGCTGAGTGCGGTTGACGTCATGTCCAGCATCCCGCCGTCCGGGGCTGGTGCCCCTGTCTGCAACCCCAGACCTGCCAGAACCGCCGCTGCCGTTTCCTCGATCGTGCTGCTGTCGGTCTGGATGGTGGGTGCGGTCCGCGCAGGCGTTCCCCCGCTCGCCGCGAGGATCCGTGACCCCATGTCAGGCGCAATCATCGACCCCAGATCCTGCGTGCCGGGGGCTGCTGTTGCTGGTGCTGTTTCGGCCGCCTCCGGTTCTGATGCGGGCGCGAGATCGGGCAGGGTCACGGCCCGCGTCACCTCGGCCCCAAGCGGGTCGGGCGACGCCGATTTGCCCATCATCGGCGCATAGATGATGTAGGCGCACAGCCCGACGGCAAAGACAAAGAAGGCGGTGACGAGGCGGATCATGACAGGGCTTTCTTTTGCAAGGCGGGCTGTGGCGGTTTTGGCAAAGGGGTGGGGCGGCAAAGGGCGCGCGGGGGGTGGTCAACCATCGGCGTCAGACGGCACGGTGGACAGGCCGAGCAGTTGCCACGCCTGCAATCCCCCACGGTAATAAAACAGTTTGGCGGGCGGGTATCCGGCGTCCAGCAAATGGCGCACGGCCTGCACGCTGTCCTCGGCCCATGGGCCGCCCGACATCAGCATCAGGTCGAACGCATTCGTGAAATCGAGCCCGTCGCCGACCGCGGTTGCCCCCAGTGCGATCAGAATGTCCAGGCGGTAGGGGTTCGCGGGGTCAAGCGTTGCCACGGGAACGTTGACCGCCCCCGGCACCGCACCGCCCGCAAACACGCCGGGATCGCGCGTGTCCAGCAACAGCCCGCGCCCCTCGCTCACGTCGCCCGAGAGGAACGCGATCACTTCGAGTTCACCCACGGTTGCCACGCCGGGGCCTGCGATCATTGGCGTGACACAATCGGGCGGGCAGGGCCGCGAGGTCAGCGCGGCGTCACCTGTCACCTGATGCGCGGGGTCCTGATTGCGCGTGATCGTGTGGGTCTGGCCGTTCACCACCACCGTGACCGACGCCATGTTGCGGGTGATCCCGACGTCCTGCGCAGCCGTGGTCGTTGCCACAAACAGGCCCACGCCGCCCAGCGTCCAGAACATCCGACGCAACATTCCCCACCCCCAACCGAAAAATGCACCACATATTGAATATCGCGCTGGCAGGCGCGGTGCAGATAATTCGCTATACATGATTTAGTGGAAGGACCCCGACCAAGTCAAACCCACCGATTCGTTTTTTGCAGGTCCAGCCAAAATTTGTGGCCTTTGGAAAACAAAAGGACGGGCTGTGCCCGTCCCCTGTCCCTGCCAAGGCCTTGCGGCGGCGGCTCTGTTGGCCGTCCTGCGCGCCTGTGTTCGTTGTGCCAAAGAGTAGAATCACAGATGATTCGCGGTCAAGCCTTCGTGCAACAGGCCGATCATTTTTGTGTCCTGAGGCGCCGTAAAAATTTGATCATTTTGTGGGTGCATGGGTTTCGGCACAGCGGTATGATTGCGCCAACCCAGACTGGAACGGACCCAAGCCATGAAAAACGCCGAAATCGCCGAACGCCGGAAAACCTCGATTGCGCGGGGCGTCGGCATGATGACCCAGATCTATGTGGAGCGCGCCGAGAATGCCGAGGTCTGGGACGTCGAGGGCACCCGCTATATCGACTTTGCCGCCGGGATTGCCGTGGTCAACACCGGCCATCGCCACCCAAAGGTGATCGCCGCCGTGGAAAAGCAGCTGCACAGTTTCACCCACACCTGTCATCAGGTGCTGCCCTATGAAAACTATATCCGGCTGGCCGAGCGTCTGAACGCGCTTGTCCCCGGCGATTTTGAAAAGCGCACCGTGTTTGTCACCACCGGGGCCGAGGCCGTAGAAAATGCCGTCAAGGTCGCCCGCTATGCCACCGGACGGCAGGCCGTCATCGCGTTTGGCGGCGCGTTTCATGGCCGCACGTTCATGGGCATGTCCCTGACCGGCAAGGTCCAGCCCTACAAGGCCGGGTTTGGCACCATGATGCCCGATATTTATCACGTCCCGTTTCCCATTGACCTGCATGGCGTCACGGTCGAAACCGCGATGAAGGGTATTCAGGCCCTGTTCAAGGCCGATCTGGACCCCGCCCGCGTCGCCGCCATCATCATTGAACCGGTCCAAGGCGAAGGCGGATTTTATCCTGCCCCTGCTGAATTGATGCGCGGCCTGCGAAAACTGTGTGATGAGCATGGTATTGTGATGATCGCCGACGAGGTTCAGACCGGGTTCGCCCGCACCGGCAAGCTGTTCGCGATGGAACATTACGACGTTGCCGCCGACATCACGACCATGGCCAAGGGGCTGGCCGGCGGGTTGCCGTTGGCCGCGCTGACCGGGCGTGCCGCCATCATGGACGCCGCCAACCCCGGTGGTTTGGGCGGCACTTATGGTGGGAACCCGTTGGGCATTGCTGCCGCCAATGCCGTGCTGGATGTTATCGACGAAGAAGACCTGTGCCACCGCGCCAATGTGTTGGGGTCAAAACTGCGCCAGCGGTTGGAGAGTATCCGCGCCACCACCCCCCGGATGGTCGATGTCCGCGGCCTCGGTTTCATGGTCGCCGCCGAATTCAACACCCCCGACGGGGTGGCCCCGGACGCCGATTTCACCAATCGGATCAAGGCCGAGGCGCTGCATCGTGGGCTGATCCTGCTGACCTGTGGGGTCTATGGCAATGTGATCCGGTTCCTTGCCCCGATCACCATTCCCGATGCCCATTTCGCCGAGGCGCTGGACATTCTGGAAGCCTCGATCGAGGCCGCCAAGGCCGGGTAATTCGGCGCGGGCGCGACCCGGTCCACAAACGCATTGACACAAACGAATATGTGATTGCATCCTTCCCCCGGGAGGACGGAGGAGTCCTGCGCGAAAATCGAACGACCGAAAGAGGGGGACGAGGGTGCTGCAAACCCTTCCATTCTTCGGCATTCTGGCACTTTGGGCCTTGCCCGCCGTGTCCGAGGAGGCGTCCGGCCCAGTGGGGGAGCCATGGGCAGGGCGCGCCGGTTTTGCCGAGCATTGCATGCAATGCCACGATATCAGCCCGGAGGCTGCCCATTTGGTTGGCCCCGCGTTATCCGGTGTGGTGGCGCGCGGTGTGGCCGCCACCCCCGACTATGACTATTCCGACGCCTTTGTCGCTCTGCGTGGCGCGGGGGTTTGGGACAGCGACCGGTTGCACCGGTTTCTGACCAACCCGACGACCGATATTCCCGGCACGTCCATGCATTTCGACGGTTTGCCCGACGCGGGTCAGCGCGCCGATTTGATCGCCTATCTGGCCGCCGCGCCGGACCTGCCCCCCCCTGTGATGTCCATGTCCCGCGTTCCGGACGCCGTTTTGGCGATGCAGGGCGACGTGGCCTATGGCGAATACCTGTCATCCGAATGTGTCGGCTGTCACCAGCTGTCCGGCCAGACCGGCGGCGTCCCGTCCATCACCGGATGGCCCACCGGCCCGTTCATTGTGGCCATGTTCGATTACCGCGCGAAAGACCGTGACAACGTCACGATGCAGACCCTTGCGGCCCGTCTGAGCGATGAGGAGATCGCTGCACTGGCCGCATATTTTGAAACCGTCCGATAAGGGCGAACCGGGAGGAATATCAAATGACCATACTCACACGGCGGGCCCTGATCGGGTCCACATTGGCCACGGGTGCCTTGTTGGCCGCGCCCATGCTGCGCGCCCAATCGGTGCCACGGGTTGTCGTGATCGGCGGCGGCGCGGGCGGGGCCACCGTCGCCCGGTATATCGCCAAGGACAGCGCGGGCGCTGTGGATGTCACCCTTGTGAACGCCACCCCGACCTATCACACCTGTTTCTTTTCCAACCTGTATCTGGGTGGGTTCCGCGAGGCCCAGAGCCTTGAACACAGCTATGATACCCTTGCCGCCGAGTATGGCATCACGGTTGCCATTGACATGGCCGTGGGTGTGGACCGCGACGCCAAGACCGTCACGCTCGCCAGTGGGGCCGTGTTGCCCTATGACCGCCTGATCCTGTCCCCCGGCATTGATTTTGTCGAAGGATCGGTCGAGGGGTGGAGCGTCGCCAATGAGGCCGTCATGCCCCACGCCTACAAGGGCGGCGCACAGGTTGAACTGTTGAAGGCCCAGATCATGGCCATGCCGCAAGGCGGCGTGTTTGCCATGGTGGCCCCGCCCAACCCGTATCGCTGCCCGCCCGGCCCCTATGAACGCATCAGCATGGTGGCCCATATGCTGCGCGCCGGGAACCCGACCGCCAAGATATTGTTGGTTGATCCCAAGGAGACATTCTCGAAACAGGCGTTGTTCGAGGAAACCTGGGCCGCCGCCTATCCGGGGATGATCGAACGGGTCGGCCCGGATATGGGCGGCAATGTCGTGGCGGTTGACCCTGCGGCGATGACCGTGTCCATCGACGGGGACGTGACCAAGGTTGACGTGTGCAACGTCATTCCCGGACAAATGGCGGGCGCGATTGCCGGACTTGCCGGGATCACCGATGGCAACTGGGCCCCGGTGTCCGCCTTTGACATGGCGTCGCGGATTGATCCGGACATCCATGTTCTGGGCGACGCCGCCGCACAGGGTGACATGCCCAAATCGGGGTTTTCGGCCAACAGTCAGGCCAAGGTGTGCGCCAATGCCGTGCGCGGTGCCTTGACCGGCAGCACCGTATTCCCGGCCCGCTATGCCAACACCTGTTGGTCGTTGCTGGATGATGACAACGGCGTCAAGGTCGGTGCCACCTATGAGGCGACCGAGGAAAAGATCGCCAGTGTCGAAGGGTTCGTGAGCCAGCCCGGCGAAGACGCCGCCACCCGCAAGGCCACCTATGAGGAAAGTCTGGGGTGGTATGACGCGATCACGTCGGACATGTTCGGCTAGGCCGACATTACAGGGCAGGGGGCAACACAGCGTCGCCCTTTGCCGCCTTAGGACAGCGCGTCGATGCCTCGGCAATCGGGCGACACCGGGCCGGTGGTCACCAGCATTGGCGTTTCCGGGTGGATCGACGACCGGTCCATCCAGACCCCATACAAACAGATGTCCTGCGCATAATTGCCGGAATTGAACCCGAACCCCTTGGACCCGCAATCCGTCACGTCGCCATCGGCGTTCCAGCCTTGGCTTGCGTCCCCCGGAAAACTGCCCCCCGTTGGAAACGTCAGCGTGTTCGGATCAAACCGGACGTGGAACGTGCTGCCCGCCTTGCGGTCTGCCAGCGTCCAGCGCCCGACCGCGATCAGGTTTTCATAGCCCGTGATTTCAAATCGCGTCACGTCCCGTTCGGTCACCACCGATTTGGACAGTGCCGCGTCCGGAAACCCGATGACACCGGTCATCGTGTAGCCGCCCGCGCCCTGCCAGCAGAAATTGAACTGTGCCGCCTGTGCCGCAGGGGCCATGCCGACGGCGATACAGGCAAAAAGCGCGAGGCGGAAGGACATGGCAGACCTTTTGGTTACTCTGCCGTTTACCCTACGCCCCCAACCGATTGCGTCAAGATTGCGGCACAATTCGGGCGCAATTGCGGGGCCGCCCCATGGGTTTCCCCCAAATTTCCCCCGATTGTTGCCGTTTTGGGCCGCAGTTACCCGTTTTCCCGCAGGACATGCCCCGCCAGATACAACGATCCACAGATGAGGATTCGCGCGTTTGGATGCGCCTGTGTCAGCGTCCGGATCGCCGTTTGCAGGTCTGGTGCTGTGGTTGCGGGCAACCCAACATCGCGCGCAGCGGCGGCTGTCACCTCGGCAGGCAGGGTGTTCGCCTCGCCGGGGATCGACAGAGCGGTGAGGCTGTCAGCCACCTGTGCCAATGGCCGCAGATACCCCGTGATGTCCTTGGTGTTCAGCATTCCGCAGATCAGATGGGTGGGCCGGGGCGGTTGTTGGCGCAGCGTGGCCGCCAGTGCCCGCCCCGCATGCGGATTGTGCCCGCCGTCCAGCCAGACCTCGCGGCCTTCCGCCATCTCGGTCACCGGTCCCGACTTCAGCTTTTGCATCCGCGCCGGCCACACGGCCGTCTGCGCACCCCGGAAGATCGCGTCCTGCGGAATGCGTGTCGAGTTGCCGAACAGCTGCATCGCCATCGCGGCGAGCGCCGCATTCGCTCGCTGGTGTTCACCTTCAAGCGACAGGTCTTCCGGCATCGCGCTGATGAAATGCTCTTTCAGACGGTAAAGCGGCGCGCCGACCTCTGCGGCAGTTCGCGCAATCACCTCGGCGCAGACCGGTTGCTGGATCGCCGTGAGCGCCGGCCTTGACTTCTTGATGATGCCCGCCTTCTCCGCCGCAATGCCCGCAAGGTCATCGCCGAGGAAGGCCTTGTGATCATAGTCGACCGGCGTGATCACCGAGAGCGCGGGCGTGTCGATCACGTTCGTCGCGTCAAACCGCCCGCCAAGTCCGACTTCCAGGATCAGCACATCCGCCGGCACTTCCGAGAAGGCCAGCAGCGCAGCGGCGGTTGTCGCCTCGAAATGCGTGATCGGATGGTCGCCGATGGCGGCATGGGTACGGTCCAGCCAGCTGATCAGGCGCGTATCGTCCACCAGTTCGCCCGCGAGCCGGATACGTTCGTTGAAGCGCACAAGATGCGGCGACGTAAAGACGTGTACGGACAAGCCCGCTTCTTCGGCCATCGCCCGCATGAAGGCGCAGGTCGAGCCCTTGCCGTTCGTGCCTGCCACATGGATCACCGGCGGCAGCTTGTCCTGCGGACGACCCAGCCGTTCCAGCGCATGTAGAATGCGCCCGAGCGACAGCTCGATGACATCTGGATAAAGACCCTCGAACCGCTTCAGTGCCGCGTCGAGCGCCGGACTGTTTCCGGTCAATCAGCGGCGCCCTTCGGCTGGGGCGGCTTGTCCGCATGCGTCTTCGGCGGTGTCAGCATGATGCTGGAACGGTCATCGCGCCGGCGCGCAGCCGGCAGGAGGTGGCTGAGCACACGCGACAGGGTCGCCTTCAGCTTCCTCCGGTCACAGACGATATCGACCTGGCCCTTCTCGCGCAGGAATTCGGAACGCTGGAACCCCTTTGGCAGGCTTTCGCGGATGGTCTGCTCGATCACGCGCGGGCCGGAGAAGGCGATCATCGCGCCGGGCTCGGCGATGTGCACGTCGCCCAGCATCGCATAGGAGGCGGAGACACCGCCCGAGGTCGGGTCCGTCAGCACCACAACATAGGGCAGCTTCGCATCCGCGAGGTCGTTGATCGCCAGCGTTGTGCGCGGCATCTGCATCAGGCTGAGGGTGCCCTCCTGCATGCGCGCGCCGCCGGACGCGG
>JBGSIZ010000171.1:0-3039 GCA_041742255.1 Marivivens sp.
GACCCTCGACCAACACCCAGATCGGCAGCAACAGCGCCACCGCCAGAAACACCCGCGCCGCCGCGAGCGGCAGCGGGTTCCATGTGTCCAGAAGGACGTCCGCCGCAGGAAAGCCCGCCGCCCAGACCACCATGGACCCCATCGCCAGACCGTTGCCCGTGGCGAGGTTGGACCGTGGGCGGGGCAAGGGCGAGAGTGGCAAGGGGGCGTCTGTCATGGCGGGGCTTTGCGATGGTTGCCCAGATGTCCCTGTGTCCCCCCGTCCGGTCTGCCCGGTCTGCGACGCTGCCCCCGCCCAAGTGTCGCATTTCGCCTCTCTGCAAAGCGGTGTGGAGTTGGTATGCCCCTGCCGAGGAAGGACCCCGCCCCATGCCCCGATTTTGCGCCAACCTGACGATGATGTTTCCCGAATATCCCCTGCTGGACCGGTTTGCCCCCGCCCGTGCCGCCGGGTTCGACGCCGTCGAGGTGTTGTTTCCCTATGACGATCCCGCAAACGAGGTGCTGGACCGGCTGGCCTTGCACGATCTGACCCTTGCCCTGATCAATTGCCCGCCCCCGAATTATACCGGGGGCGAGCGGGGGTTTGCCGCCGTGCCCGGCGCCGAGGCCCGGTTTGCCCATGATTTCCGCCGCGCCGCCCGTTATGCCAAGGCGCTGGGCGCCCGGTATATTCATATCATGGCCGGGGTCGCCGATGGTCCGGAGGCCCGCGCCACCTTTGTCGCCAATCTGCGCCATGCTGCCGCCACCGCCCCCGCTCAGGCGTTGACCATCGAACCGATCAACCGCCACGACATGCCCGGCTATTTTCTGGCGGATTATGACCTGGCCCTTGAGGTGCTGGCCGAGGTCGGTGCCCCGAACCTGCGCCTGCAGTTTGACGCCTATCATGCCCACCGCATCACAGGCGATGTGATCGCCACATGGGCCGCTGTCCGCCCGTTTGTCGCCCATGTGCAGGTTGCCGGGTTTCCTGGTCGTCATGAACCGATGGGCGGCGATATCGACTATCCCGCCTTTTTCGCCCGGCTGGACGCCGATGGCTATGACGGCTTGGTCAGTGGCGAATATGTCCCCGCTGGCCGCACCGCGGACGGATTGGCATGGGCCCGCTGACTGCTGACATCATGCTGTCAGCAGGGGTATGTCATATCCCCCTTGTGACGCTGTTGTCCCAAAGGAGAAATACATGACCCCCACCGTTGTCTGGACCGAGATTCCCGTGACCGACCTTGCCCGTGCCGAGGTTTTCTATACCACTGTTTTCCAATGGAAAATGGTGCATGAAACCACCGGACCCGAGCCGATGATCAACTTTAACGCAGACAACGCCGCCATTGGCGGCCATCTGTATCAAGGCACCCCCGGTGCCGGGACCGGCCCGACCGTGCATCTGGCCCTTCCTGACACGCTGGAGGCTGGAATGGCCCGTTGCACCGCCGCTGGTGGCACCCTTGTCAGCCCGGTTATCACCATCCCGCCAGGCCGGTTTGCCTATGCCACCGATCCCGATGGCAACAGCATCGGCCTGTTCGAGCCGATGAGAGCCTGACCTATGCGCCGGGCCGACCGATTGTTCCAGATCGTGCAGTATCTGCGGGGCGGCCGTTTGTGGACCGCCGACCAGATCGCTGCCCGGTTGGAGGTCACCCGGCGCACCGTTTACCGCGATATGGCCGATCTGATGGCGTCGGGCGTGCCCATCGAGGGGGCCGCAGGCGTGGGGTATCTGATGCGCGACGGCTATGATTTGCCGCCGCTGATGTTCACCCATGACGAGATTGTCGCCCTTGTTGCCGGGGCCCGGATGATCCGGGCGTGGGGCGGTGCCCAGATGGCCCTTGCCGCCGAGGAGGCCTTGACCAAGATCAACGTGGTGTTGCCCGATGCCGCCCGTGCCCGCGCCGATGCCGTGCAGGTGCATGCCATCACGCGGACCGATCTGTCGGACGCCACCCGTGCCCTGCTGGACCAGATCGAGGCCGCATCGAACGCCCGCCACCGGTTGATCCTGTCCTATCGCGATGACGTCGGTGCCCAGACCGCGCGCACCATCCGCCCGTTTGGCCTGTGGTTCTGGGGGAGCGTGTGGACCTGTGTCGCGTGGTGCGAATTGCGGGACGATTTTCGGATGTTCCGCGTGGACCGGATGGCCGACGTCCGGGTGGGGGACCGGTTTCGCCCCGAACCGGGCCGCAGTTTGCGCGATTTTCTGGCCCGGGATGTCCAGAAGGGCCATTGAGCGTGGCCCCAGACCACGACATAGTCCCGCCGAAATTTGCAGAGGTGCCCCCGATGATCCCAGCCCGTTTTGCCCCTGTCCTGTTTGGCCTGATCCTGTCGGGGATGATGACCCTGATGGTGTCGGGCCTGTCCACGTTCATGGCGCGCGGCATGGTGCCGGGTGTGTTGGTGATGTGGGTGCAGGCGTGGGGGGCCAGTTGGCTGATTGCGTTTCCCATGGTGTTGATCGTGGCCCCGATCACCCGCCGGATTGTGGCCCGGCTGGTGACCAAAGCGTAGGGATGATTGGCGGCGTAAGGTGGGTCTTGACCCACCTTACCTGTCCCGGTCATTGGCTGAGGCTTTGGCCCAGCCGCATCAGTTGCACCGCTTGGGTCCGGTAGCCAAAGGGGTCTGCCCCCCGGTTGGCATTGGCCAGCGCGATGGCGTCGTCCCAGCCCCAGTCCCCCAGTTGTGGCGCGTCCCGCAGCAACAGCCCAAAGCCCGCGATGGCGGCGGCAAAGGTCGCCTCGGTCGTGGCTGCCCCGTCGCCGGTGATCGCGGTCTCCTGCAACTGGCTGGTGTCGTCCCCCGGTGCCTTCCACCGGAGTTTGAGGAACCCCAGTTCGGTGCTGTCCGATGCCTCAGCCGCAGGTTGATACCGCAGCGGGTCGGAGAGTTGCGCGGGGCTGCCCACGGGGGTGATTTCGTAGATCGCCGTCACGCTGTGCCCGGCCCCCAGTTCGCCCGCGTCCACCCGGTCGTTGTTGAAATCCTCGCGGTTGAGCGCGCGGGTTTCGTAGCCGATGAGCC
>JBGSIZ010000172.1:0-2202 GCA_041742255.1 Marivivens sp.
GCCGCATCGATGAACCACGCAACGGGGCGCGTCGCTTCGCCGGGCACTTGCGACGCTTCGGGGATCGTCAGGCTCGCCGCCAGAATGTCGACGGTGTCGCGCGCCTGGATCGTGATCGCCAGATCGTGTTTGCCGGGGCGAGCGAGGAACGGCGCCGCGACGGCATAGGTGCCCGGCTCCCCGGATACCGCCACCGGCGTCAGGCTGCCGGCAGACGTATCGATCTGGATCGCCGCGCCGTCGATCGGCTCGTTGGTGCGAAAGGTGTCGATATGGACAACGAGGATTTCGCCGCGCGCGCTGGACCGGCCACCGCCGCGCGGATCGCGCAAGCCGTATTTCTGGTGATAGGTGATGTCCGCATGGCCGGGGCGGAACGTCTGAACGATATCGCCGTAATCCTTGGACCGCTGGTCGGTGTTTTCGATCATCAACTGAATGGGGGTGCCGGTGGTCTGCCCTTCATACACGCCCGACAGGATGCGCACGGTGTCGGGTTCGTTGCGCTGGGTCATGTTCTTGTTCTGACCGGGGCGGCGTTTGTCCAGCCACGGTTGAATATCCGTTTCCGACAGCGTCACACCGGGCGGGCAGCCGTCCACAGTGGCCCCAAGCGCGGGGCCGTGGCTTTCGCCCCATGTGGTGACACGGAACAGGTGGCCATAGGTGTTGAAGGACATGCGCGCTCTCCCTTTGGCATCCTCATACCGATCCTGTCGGCCCACGGAAACCCCGGTTTGTGACATCACAGGGCCAGAAAACGCCAGTGATCGGTTCACCTCGCCATAACAACTCCGGGGGGGAGGGCAAAGCCCGATGGGGGCAGCGCCCCCTCTTGTCATTCGAGCCACCGGGTCTATGCTTTGTCCTACCTCGGGGTGCCCTGATATCAGGGCTGAGATGCGCGCGCGCGAACCCGTCGAACCTGAACCGGCTAATACCGGCGGAGGGAAGGTAGCGGGATCGTCCCATGCCCCCATCCGTCCGGCGCATGAAAAAGGATGACACCATGACGACCAAACATCTTCTTTCTGTCGCAGGACTTGCCCTTTGCGCCACTGGCGCAGTGGCCCAGACCCCTGTTCTGACAGTCTACACCTACGACAGTTTTGCCACCGAATGGGGGCCCGGCCCCGCCGTCGAATCGGCGTTCGAGGCGACCTGTGCCTGTGATCTGCAATTCGTGACCGCCGGGGACGGCGCGGCGTTGCTGTCCCGTCTGCGGCTTGAAGGCGGGCGGACGCAGGCCGATATCGTGCTGGGTCTTGATACCGCGTTGACCGGGGCCGCGCGTGCGACGGGTCTGTTTGCCCCGCACGGCGTGACGGCCCCCTTGGACTTGCCTGTGGCATGGGATGATGCCGATTTTCTGCCGTTTGACTGGGGTTGGTTTGCCTTTGTCGGCATTGCCGGTGCCCCGGCCCCGACCGATTTCCGGGCGCTTGCGGCCAGTGATCTGAAAATCGTCATTCAGGATCCCCGATCCTCTACCCCCGGTCTGGGTCTGGTGTTGTGGGTCAAGGCCGCCTATGGCGACGACGCTCCGCAAATCTGGGCGGACCTTGCCGACAATATCGTGACCGTGACCCCCGGTTGGTCCGAGGCCTATGGCCTGTTTCTGGAGGGTGAGGCGGACGCGGTTTTATCCTACACCACATCCCCGGCCTATCACCTTATTGCCGAGGAGGACGCCACCAAGGTCGCATGGCCGTTCACCGAAGGGCATTACATGCAGGTCGAGGTGGCCGGGATCGTCGCGGGCACCGATCAGCCCGATCTGGCCGCCGCGTTCATGGCGTTCATGGTGTCCGACGCGTTCCAGTCGGTGATCCCTACGACCAACTGGATGTATCCCGTCGTCACCCCGGCGGCAGGGTTGCCGGATGGTTTTGACACCTTGATTGCGCCTGAACAGAGCCTGCTTTTGACGGCGGACGAGGCCACCACGGCCGCCCCCGTCGCAATCGAAGAATGGCGCGCGGCGTTGTCCCAATGACGAGGGGTCGCCCGTGACCGGATTGCCTCGCTGGCCCGGCACCCTTTCGGGGGTGCTGGTGATCGGGGTGATATTGGGTGCCCTGCTGGCTGTCGCCGTGACGGCGGGCGGGGCTGCCCGGTTGACCGGGGCGGATCTGGCGGCGTTGCGGTTCACCGTGTCGCAGGCTGCCATTTCCGCGGTGGTTAGCGTCGCGATTGCCGTGC
>JBGSIZ010000173.1:0-7048 GCA_041742255.1 Marivivens sp.
GTCGCGCTCAAGGGCGCGCCAAAAGCCGAGGTCGACGCACTCATTCGCGCCGTGATCGCACGCGACCCCGCCGCCCTGCCCCGCGCGCAATCGCTGCACGCCCGGTTCCCGGACGTCAGCATCGTTACCAACCTGTTGGCCAGCGCGCTGGCATTCACCGGGGCCGAAACCGAAGCGATCGCGCTCTTTCGGCACGCCATTGCCCAAGACCCGCTCAGCCCGCAAATCCGGCTCAATTTCGGACGGCATTTGCTGGAATTCGACATGCCACAATCCGCTGTCCGGCAGTTTGAACGGGCCTGCGCGCTTTGGCCGGACAGTGGCGAGGCGCATTTTCTGCTGGCGACCGCCTACCGCGACGCCGATTTGGGGACCAAGGTTCTGGGCCCGGCCCAGCGGGCCGTGGACCTGTTGCCCGCCAATCCATCGCTTTTCTGCCTGCTGGGCGACGCGCAGCTCGCAACGGACGACATAACATCGGCCGAAACCATCGCGCGGGATGTGACCACGGCCCATCCCGATCTGGCCGAAGGCTGGATGCTCAAGGGGCGGGTGGACAACATCCGGGGCCGCCGCACGCAGGCCGTCGAGGCATTTCGCACCGCCATCGAACTGATGCCTCACGCCCCCGCCGCCTACCGCGCCTTGTCGCGGGCGCACAAGTTCGAGGCCGGGGACCCGTTGTTGGCGCGGATGGAAGCGATCTATTCGGACCCCGCAACCAGCGCCAACGGGCGTCTTCAACTTGGGTTTGCCCTCGCCAAGGCGATGGAGGAGACCGGGCAGCACGCGCGGGTTTTTTCCTATCTGCGGCCCGCAAATGATGTGCTGGCGGCACAATTCCCGTTTGACAACGATGCGCACCGCAAACTGCTGGACGACATGAAACAACAGGCGGAGCGGCTCGACCTGCCCGCAGTCGCGGCGGCATCACCTCACGATCTTGACCCGATCTTTGTGACGGGCATGCCGCGGTCCGGCACAACGCTGGTGGAACAAATTCTCGCCAGCCACCCGATGGTCACGGGCGTGGGCGAGGCCGAATGGCAAGCCGAAGCGTTCATGCGCGGACGCCAGGGGCGACCCATCCAGAGCCTGTTCCCCGATGCGGCAGCGGTGCATGCGGCGGGCGGGCGATATGCCGCCTTGGCCGGGGCCGAAACCAACGGCGCAACCCGGATCGCGGACAAGGCGCTCTGGACGTTCTTTTACCTTGGATTGGTTGCGGCGGCGCTGCCCCGCGCCCGCTTCCTCGTGCTGGACCGCGACCCCCGGGACACGTTGCTTTCGATGTATAAAAACCAGTTCCGCAAGACGGCGCATGTCTACAACACGGATCTGCGGGCCTTAGCAGCGGTCTATGCGGGGTTTCAGGACATGATTGGCTTTTGGTCGGACATGCTGCCGGGGCGGATTGTCCGGGTCCGATATGACCAACTGACCGCCGCGCCAGAAACCAACATCCGGGCGCTGTTGGATCACTGCGGCCTGCCCTTTGATGCGGCCACCCTCACGCCGCACCAAACCGAACGGGACGTGCGGACATTGTCGATCACACAGGTGCGGCAACCGATTTATCAAAGCTCGGTCCGGGCCTGGGAACGCTACCGCGACGACCTCGCACCGCTCCTTGCAGCCCTTGACGAATTTGGGGTTGCGCCAGCCGCCGGGGGCAATTAAACGCCACAACGCAGACCCGCCGCGGAGAGGTGGCAGAGTGGTCGAATGCGGCGGTCTCGAAAACCGTTGTGGGTGCGAGCCCACCCAGGGTTCGAATCCCTGTCTCTCCGCCAATCACTCCCCGATCTTATTGAATAAAATGCGAGTTGTTCCAACATACCACACACGCAACCCCACAAAGAAAAAACAATAGCGAGCACATTTCGTTTGTTTGCATCGTGGGGTAGTTCCCCGTGTTTGAAGGGGTGCGTTGATATAACTTACGTGGCCATTTTCAGTTTCTGGGCGGGTATCATGCCACCGACGCCCACGTTCGGGCGGTCTGTGTTGTAGGTCCATAGCCATTGCCTTGCGTTGTCTTGTGCGTCATCGATGGTCTCGTGATGAATTGGTCGAACCACTCATGCAACACCGTGCGGTTGTAACGCTCGATACAGGCATTCTGTCGGGGCTGGCCGGGTTGGATTTGCTGGAAGATGATGCCGTTTCTCGACACAAATCAGCAGCTTGGTACTGATGTATTTCGGGCCGTTGTCCACCTTTAACCGATGTCACCTACCTCAAGGCCATTTGCTGGGGCTGGTTTTACCAAGCCACTATCCTCGATGACTAATCGCGGTATGTCATCGGCTGGAAGCTTTGCGGCACTATAAACTGCCCCGGATTTACTGGAGGGCAAACCTCGCGGAGAATTGCCCGTTATGGAACAGTCATCAAAGACGGAGACCGCGAAGCCGTATTCACATGAGTTCCGCGAACGCGCAGTGCGGCAGCTGATGGAACATCGCGATGATTATCAAAGCGAAGCTGTGGCGCGCCGCAGCTTCCGCAGGCCGAGGATAAAATGGAACGAAGGCATCAGACCTTGAATAACCGCATCCTGCAGGAAAACGACTTCATAAAGGGCGAACTCGAAGCCGCCATTGCGGCCTTCTTCGACCACTATAACAACAATCTGAACCACGAGAGCATCGGCAACTTCACTCAGGCGCACGACTACCCAGGGCGCGGCGAAACCAGCTTGGCCCAAAGATGGAAGACGCATCAAAATCCAAACCATCCAAAGCAGCCGCCTGGACCATCAGCGTCAGGAGGCATAACCTGACCCCGATCAGCCCGATCGCTCCGCTCCAAAATAAGGCCGCCTTTTCCAAATCATTCCACGACAGACAATATGTCGCTCGGGCTGGCCTCCGCACCGGCCCCCACAATTATCCTGCTGCTGTCTGCAGCCTTTGCCACAGCGTTGGCGTGGCGGCTGGTCAAGGGGCGCAACGAGACGGCGTTGGCTTGATCGTTTCTGGGGGCTGGATCAAAATATGGCATGATAACAGGCAGCAACTGGTTTGCCTTGACTGGCAAAGACTGCCGCCAGCCAAGTTGCTCATCGCGGTCATCTCTCGGTTATCCGCTGCAGTTCGACCCTCGCGGCCGCAACACTTGAGTCGAGCGTCTGACACAGGCGATCGAACCCAACCGGTCCCGTGCCCGAGGCTGTCCGGAATGCCTGCGCTTCGATGCCAACTTGGCGCAATCCGAGCGTCATCGACGCGCCCTTCAGACTGTGCAGAATATGGTCGCAGTTGGGGTCCTGCGCCCGGTCCTGCGCCGGGGGATGCGACCCATTGGTCATGGCCACAAGGGCATCGCGGTGTTGATCCAACTGGGTAAGCAAATCGAGGTAGATTTCCCCCCCGATGTCTTCCAATACCGACGTCAGTTGCTGAATGTCGAGGAGGTCACGCCCCTGTAGTGCGGTAGAAGGCCGTCCGTGTTCGGCAAGAATAGCCCCCACTTTGTCCCGCGTGACGGGCTTGGCAAAAAAGGCGGTCATGCCCGCGTCCATGCATTGTGTCCGATCTTCGTCAAATGCATTGGCGGTCAGTCCGACAATCGTCACGGTATGGCCCCGTCGGCGGATTTCCCGGGTTGCGGCCAATCCGTCCAGAACAGGCATCCGCAGGTCCATCACGACAAGGTCGAACGTCTGGACGTCCAGTAGATCCACGGCATCCTGACCGTTGTTGGCAGTCTGAACCGTCGCGCCCAGCCGTTCAAACAGCGCCTTGGCCACTTCGCGGTTGATGGCGTTGTCCTCGACCAGCAGCACCTCTGCGTCGTATTTTTGGGTCAAGGGCGGTGGGATGACCGCGACCCCGGCGTCCTCGACCTTGGCGGGCGCAACAATGGTCACGGGCAGTTCGAACCAAAATGTGCTGCCTTGGTCAGGCAGGCTGTTGACCCCGATGGTGCCGCCCATCCCCGTCACAATCCGTTTGGAAATCGCCAGACCAAGTCCGGACCCGCCACTGTTTCGCGCGGCCAAAGTATCAATCTGACTGAAGTCCAGAAATAGTTTGTCGTGTTGGTCTGCCGGAATTCCGATCCCGGTATCGTGCACTTCGACGCGCAGGATGCTGTCGTGCCGCACGGTGCCGCGCACAGTGACCCCGCCTGCGCGCGTAAACTTGATCGCGTTTCCGATGAGATTGAGCATGACCTGCCGCAATCGCACATCATCGGTGGTGACGATGAACGGGGGCATCTGGATCTCAAGAAAGAGGTGCGCATCAACGACCCGGTAGCGAAACACATCCGTCAGAACCGCACCCAATTCAGGCAAGGACACCGGCGCATTCAGATAGGTGACCCCGTTGGCATCCAGATTTGAAAAATCGAGGATGTCATTGATCACATCCAACAGCATATGACCGGACCGTCGGATCGTCAGGGACCGCCGCGCCTGTTCGGGGGTCAGTTCGCTGTCCATCAACAGATCGATCGACCCGATAATCCCATTCAGAGGCGTGCGAATTTCATGGCTCACCGTTGCCAGAAAAAGCGACTTTGCCTTGTTCGCCGCCTTGGCGGCTTTCGCGCTTTGGGCATGTCGGATCGAAAGGTCGCGCAATTGCTGTTGGGTGACTGAAATGACCCGCAGTTGCAGGAACTGCAGCGCCATGATCACCATAAACACCAGCCCCGTTACCGCAACAATCCGCGCCAACATGCCGTAATCGTTTATCTTTCTTTTTCGATCCGCCGACCGTTCTGCGCCCAGCCGCTCGTTTGTCGCGACCACCAGCGCGTTGCTTTGACGTTGAATATCCCGGGCCGTCACAAGGAGATAGGGGAGCGCTTGGACAAACGCATCGGGTGCGCCGACCAGACCATCAACCGTTGTGGCGAGGTTGAGAATGGTGGCTTGCAACTGTGTCGCGTGGTCCTGAAGGTCTTCGGAACCTGAGAATTTTTCCTCAAAAACCCCCGAATCCAGTAGGGTAATCCGGCTGTAGATCAGATCAAAACTGAGACTGACCGCGTCGAGCGCCGCCGGAGTTGGTTCGGCTTGTGCCCAAAGAATGGCCTCCACCAGCCGAGACGCTTCTCGGTGGTTTTGAAAGACCGCCCACATGGCGTCTTCGCGGATGCTTTCCTGAATGGCGTTCTGGCGGTCGCGCAGTCCCAAAAACAGGTATGTGGTCAACACGATCAGGACCACACCCACCACGATGAGGATCGACGTGACCCGCCCGATCGCGCGGGTTGTCAACCAGCGGGCGGTTTTGCCCCACATCCTAGTCCTGCACGGTGATCCGCGTGATCTGCCAGACCGATCTGCCAAAGTAGACTTCGGTATAAAGGTCGACGTTTTCGTCAAACGGGTAGATCAGAAACAACGGCCCCTTGTCCCGGACGGACAAGGTGTTGCCATCCATCGCGGTTGCAAGGATCACATCAAAGTCGAGAAAATCCTGTGTCGGAACCAGCGCGAAATAGTCATTGAGCGCCGTTACCTGCAGGGTTCCGCCTTCGGCCCCGACTGCGTCGAGAATGGCCGCCCCCAATGGTCCCTGAAAATCATGGACACCTTCCAGCCACGGGGTTGCCGTGGTCGTGGTCCGTTGCGCCAAGGCGTCCAGCATGACCCGGTCAAATTCGGCCACCCCGTCGCCGTTTGTGTGGGTAATCTGGCCCGAAACCGTCAGGATGACGGGCCCTTGGGGCGCCGCCAACCCGTCTGCGCCAACCACAGACGCGGTCAGGGCGAGCGAAATTGCGAGGCTGCAGATTAAGTGCCGGATCATGATGCGGTCCTTTGCCGGGGATGATGTTCCGGGATATTCTCTGGCAAAGAAGTGTATATTTTCCGAATTTCCGCGATCGCGACATCAAATGCGACCACACATTTTGGATCAAAATGGAGGCCTGATTGACGCAATATCTCGGCATGGGCCGCATCAAAGGGCCACGCCGGTTTATAGACCCGCGCAGAACACAGCGCGTCAAAGACATCCGCCACCGCCACGATCCGCGCAGAGAGCGGAATATCCTCGCCCGAGAGCCCGGTTCCGTACCCCGTTCCGTCCCATTTTTCGTGGTGATACAGGGCAATTTCATGGGCCATGCGCAACAGCTCGCTTTCGCCATCCTGTAGAATGCGCGCGCCAATATCCGTATGACCCCGAATTTCGGCCATCTCGGCGTCGGTCAATCGCCCGGGTTTGTTCAAGACGCTGTCGCTGATCCCGATCTTGCCCGTGTCGTGAAGCGGTGTTGCGAGGTAAATCGTCCGGCAAAACTCTGGCCCCATGCCCAGACTGCGCGCAATCAATTCGGCCAGCGTCGCGACCCGGGAAATGTGTTCGCCTGTGGACCCGTCCCGCGTTTCGATGGCGCGGGACAACCGCCAGATCAATTCTTCTTCGCGTTCGGCCAGTTTGCGCGTGGCGCGCTGCACCTCGTGCGCCAGATGGCGCGCACGGTCCATCAACACAACCTGAGCCTCGCGCAGCAAAAGTAGATTGCGCACCCGCAGGCGCAATTCATCGGGGTCAAAGGGTTTGTTGAGGAAATCGGTGGCCCCCGCCTCCACCGCCGCAAGCCGCAGGTCGCGGGCGTTGTCGGCGGTCAACATGATCACCGGAACATGTTCATAAGACCGCAGTTGCCGCACCTTTTCCAGACATTCGATGCCGTTCATGTCCGTCATGCGGTAGTCAACCAACACGATGTCAAACGTGACCTGACCACAGCGGGCAAGGGCGGCGCGTGGGTCCGCGAAACACTCGACCTCGTATTTCGGGTCGCGCGACAATACGGCCTTGATTACGCTCAGGCTGATTGTTTCGTCATCAATCACACAAATTCGCACAATGACCCCTTTTGGCATATCACGTCGATACGACGCTGGACCACGGGCCTGCATAGGGACACATGCGTCATCCGTTCAATTCCAAAGACTTGCGGAATTTAGTCAAAGTTTTCGCATTGAAAGCGGCGCATAAAAACAGTCAGGCCCGCAGGGGTCCGCGGGCCTGATCGTGTCAATTCAACTCGAATTGTTACTTCTTTTCAATCAGATCGT
>JBGSIZ010000174.1:0-17822 GCA_041742255.1 Marivivens sp.
ACGATCTGATTGAAAAGAAGTAACAATTCGAGTTGAATTGACACGATCAGGCCCGCGGACCCCTGCGGGCCTGACTGTTTTTATGCGCCGCTTTCAATGCGAAAACTTTGACTAAATTCCGCAAGTCTTTGGAATTGAACGCACACAGTGTGCATCCATTCCTGCACCCCGTGGAAACGGGGTGTCATGCGCACAACGGCCTCGGACTACGGTCTATAGCCGTCGGCAATTCCGCGCCGCCCATGGCGCATTGCCGCCCGATGTGGCCTGCGACACCCACATTGACACAGCCGATTTGGCAAACCCCCTCGTGGCCAGGGACCCGTCAGAACACGAAGTCGGTTTCCATGACTGTTCCCTTTACATAGATCGCGAGGTCTGCGGTGCCGTCGTTGTTCGTGTCACCATAGATGTAGCCGCGGTTCATCCACAGCGAGGCAACGCCGGCGGCGGACGATCCGAAGACAAAGGCCTGGTTGCCCATCACAGACGTATCGGCATCAATTGCCGAGAGGTCGATCTGGTCCACCCCGGTCTGGAAATCCAGCACCTTGTCGCTTTTTGTGCGCGCGGTGTCCGACGCCAGCAAAAAGACAAACACGTCCGCCCCTGCGCCTCCGGTCATCTTGTCCTGTCCGGCACCGCCATCAAGCCGGTCATTCCCTGCATCGCCGTATAGCAGGTCTGCGTCCGCCCCACCCATCAGGGTATCGTTGCCGTCCTTGCCCATCAGCTTGTCAGCCCCTGCGAGGCTTTGCAGGATGTTGTCGCCAGCGTTGCCAATGATCATGTTGGCGTTCAGGTTCCCGGTGCCATTGATGGCGGCGGTTCCGATCAGTTCGAGCTTTTCGACATCTGCTGACATCGTGAAACTCGCCGACGATCTCACCGTGTCGTATCCCGCCAGTCCGGCAACGAATGTGCTGCTGCCGGACACGTCAAAAATGTCGTTGCCTGCAGTGCCCAAAAGCTGAACCACAATCGGCTCTGGCGTGACACTGACAGTGTCCCACGTCCCCGCACCATCGAACACTCCGTTGACCGTTGACAGCGCCTTGATCGTCATGTCGCGCAGATCCAACACTTTGTCGTCGAACACCAGCCACTCGACGTCTTGGATCAGATCCACCGATTGGGTGCCCACTTTGTCGCGGACCTCAAAGGTGGCGTTGCCTTTTGCCGTGATGGTGAAGTTGGCGTAATTGCCGGAATACCCGACGATATCTTCGCCAGCCTTGCCGTTTAGCGTGTCTCGTCCTGCTCCACCAATCAGGATGTCGTTGCCTGCACCGCCCGTCAGGTTGTCATTTCCACCTTTGCCGTCCAGCCATGCCCCATTGTCATAGCCCGTCACCGTATCATCCAGCCGGGTGCCGATCACGGTCCCGAATGTTACCGTGTTGGCGCCCGCCTCGGTCACCGACCCGTAATGCGTGCCATTGGTATTTATGAACAATGTCGGCGCAATAATGTCGGAGTTCGCATCGCGGATCGATGTGTCGACGACCACCACATTGTCATGGTCCCTCCCGCCGTGAAAATTGATGTCACGGTCGGTCTGCAACACATGCACAAAGTTCCCGACGGCCGAAGTCCAGGACGCGAACACGACCGAATGGCGCATGTCCATGTCGCTGAGGTTGGTAAAGCTGCTGTCGTAGACATCGCGGATCTGCAGACCATAGCCATTGCCGCCGTCACCCTTGTTATGGGCGCCGGTCATC
This sequence comes from Marivivens sp., assembly GCA_041742255.1. Lineage (GTDB taxonomy): Bacteria > Pseudomonadota > Alphaproteobacteria > Rhodobacterales > Rhodobacteraceae > JBGSIZ01. The sequence goes on from JBGSIZ010000174.1 coordinate 1,725, forward strand.
GTGATGCTGTCGATCTTTGCGTTCGTGCTGCTCGCCACATTCACCCCCAGCGATGGCACGTCATGCGACACGATATCGAACAAGGACAGCCCCGCGGTGCCGTCAACTTCGATAACGGCGTTGCGCGAGTAGGCGCCCAGCGTGTTGGAGAACTTGGACGGATCGGCTGTGCCGAGCCCGTAATCCACCGTAAAGCCGCCCACGGTCACGTTTTCCGCCATGCTGATTTCGGAGGCCGTGGTTTCGCCCGTGGTGAAATCGAAATGCGCCCCGGTCGACAGGGTGACCTTTGATCCGTCCACCGCCACGACCTTGGCAATCGACGTGCGCAGGGCCACGTCGGTGTTGGCCCATGTTGTATCGCCGATCTCGGCATAGAACTCCGCGGTGCTTTCGCGCTCCAGATAGACATGATCGCCCACCACAAAGCTGTGGCTGCCCGACAGCGTCATCACCGTGCTGCCCTCGGCCATGTCGTTGCTCAGGGTAAAGGCACCCTTCGTGCTGCCGCTGCCGATCTGGAACGCCTCTTCTCCTAGATTGGCAGGCACGTCGATAAAGGTCTTGCCCGATCCCGCGCCGACGACCGAGATGTCGTCCCGGTCCACCACGATCGTGCGGTCGAAGCTGTAGTGGCCCGCCTCGAGTTGCAGCGTCGTCCCGGCAGGTGCCGTGTCGATCAGATTTTGCAGTGCGGCGGCCGAGGTGCCAAGTTTGACGATCATGACATGGCCTCCGCCACTGGCGTGGTCCTGACCAGTGAAAGACGTGCGAAATGTGCGCTGAGTGCCGTCCTTGACGAAGCCCGCGTCACTGTCCGGTCCGAAATGAAGGTCACCGATGGAACCGACTGCTGAAGGCTCGACGAGCCAAGGGCTGCGGGCAACAGGCAGAGCGCCTGTGAGGCAAAGGTCATGGTATGCATAGATGTCATCCTGATAGGTCAGAGGAGTGCCACTGACTGGGCATGCGCACACAGGTCACCCAAAGGGCGGCCCAAAACGGGTCTCAACCGGTATTGGAACCTGCCGTTCGGGGCAGGCTTTCGCTTCGAATTGACGGAAGGGTGCCGCATAGATTTCGTTGCAAGGGTCACGCCCCGGCTCGCGTGAGGGTGCCCAGCATTGCTGCACGCATTTCGAATTGTTGACGATTTTTTCCGATTTCTGGGAACCGGATGACTTGGGCCGCGTTGTAGACGTGAGTCCTACAGATGTCATCATTGTGGTCCGGGAATGTCCGGAAGTTGGCAACGGTGTGATCCATCGTTTGTAATTGATGCGGGAAAGTGGAGCGCCGGGTCCGCTCCCCTAGTATCGCGTTTCGCAACATATTCATGCTGGCCGACGTTGCCCCCAACTTTTATCCAGCGAAAGCCGGACACCGGCGTTTGAGTTTTGCCTGTTTGGGCGGGTTGGGCAACGGGGGCTGGCGCGGAGATGTGCTGGTTGCGCAGCGTCAGAACTCGTGGCGGAGTGACAGTCTGGGTGAACCCGGCAAGTGTCTGCCAGCCGAGGCGGGAGTGCGGGCGTTCGGTGTTGTAATCCTTTCGCCAGGTCGCGAGCGTGGCGCGGGCGTGTTTCAAGCCGACTGGCAAGGATCGCAAGCCTGGCGAAAAGGACGAGGCCAGCTAGTTCACCGTGTTGCCGATGGAGGAGGAGGCCCCCTTGGTGCTGTTGCCGGTTGAATTGGTGTGCAACGAGCGGACCTCGACCTATGACATCCGCGCGCTTGAGGATGACATCACCACCAACCTGCCGCTGCAAGAACTGTTGTTCACTGATTTCGGCATGCTGTTGCCCGAGATTGACGAGCTCGAAGGCTGGCATCCGTCTATGTATTTTGCCCAAATGGCCGATGCGGTTTTCGGCCTGCACGGTTGGATGGTTGATACTGACGAGATGCAGCTTGGGTTCTTCTCATTCGGCAAGCTGTTGATGCACTGCGACCTTGATCCGGCGGCGTGGCCGGACGGCGGGCTGACGGAAAGCCCGTTGCTGGGCGGGATTTTGGCCGAAGGGTTTGATGGCGGCACGTCGATTTTCGGGCCGGAGGATAAGTTGGACGTGCTGCTTGACCCGGCGGATATCATTCAGGTCGTCGATGCGGATGCGTTGCAAACCAAGTTGATCGAAGATGTGCGGCGGGAGGCGAACCTTGTGGTGCAAGGCCCGCCCGGCACGGGAAAACCGCAGACCATCACCAACTTGATCGCAGCGGCGGCGCATGACGGCAAGACGGTGCTGTTCGTGGCAAAAAGTTGGCGGCGTTGTCGGTCGTGCATCGCCGACTGGTGAAGTCTGGCCTGCGCGATATCTGTCTGGAACTGCATTCGCGCAGTGCAAACAAAAAGGCTCTGGCGCAAGTGCTTGGCCGGACTTTGATGGCCAGTGTTGATGCCGTGCCGGGGGTGTCTGATGCCTCTGGTCTGCGCCAGAACCGTGATGCGTCGAACAGGATTTCAGACCTGCTGCACACGCCAGTGGGCGCGTCGGGTGATACGCCGTTCCGCGCGATGTCCGAGATTGTTGGCCTGATCGGGAAGGGTGCCAGCCGCCGTCGATCCCGCTGGAGGGACTTGAACGGCTGACTGCGCCGTAGCGCAAGGCCGCGTTGGGGGCCATCGCCCGGTATATCGAGGCCATGCGGGTTGTTGGCGCGCCGGTGGATCATGCGTTGTGTCATCAGGGTCGATGTCGCTCTGCAACAGCGACTGTATCAACGCGGTTGCTTCTTCCAGTTTTCCGGCCCTTGTCAATTCGATGGCGCGGGCCATGCCGCTGGCAAATGGTAATTTCATGTGTGCTTTCACGATTGGCTAAGAGGTCACGCAAGTTTTCACAGTAGCCAGAATAGGATCGCAGGGGTGATGCGCCTGTGATCGGACGTGCGCGATGGTTGCGCCCGCGCCATGCACTTACCCCGGATCAGGATTGAAACGTCTCCTCGCGGGGCCAATGACGCAACGCCTGACAGGCTGCGATGAACCTGGCCACTGTGGTCGCGTCCTCCAGTTTGCAGATCGCATCGTCGTCGATCTCGGCCAAACCACAGGCGGCAAGCAGGTCGGATGCTTCCTCAGCCCACCCGATCACCTTGCAATGCACATAGGCATCCGACAGGAAATCCACCGCAGCGGGATTTTCGGCAAGGCCGTCCACACCCGGCAGGATGGCAATGGCGTCAAACAGAACCGAGGGTGCCCCACCAATTTTGTCTGTCACCGCATGCAAGTTCTGATTGCTACACAACACTCCGCCGATACGAGGCGCAATGAACCGCAACACGCCGCCCGCGTCCTTGACCTCCGTTTCCAGCCCGGCAAGGATAGCGCCATCGAAGCCGTCGCTCAACAAGACGCCCATGATCCGACCCTTGAAACTTTGTGGCGGATTGGACTGGATACTCAACGCCTCAGATGTCGCCAGATCATTGCGTGTTGGCCGGGCGGCGGGGGCCGGTTCGGGCAATCGCGGCAGACCGAGCCTGTCGGCGGTATTTCTCGCAAGGTCTTCATCGACATTCAGCAGGTGAGCCACCATCCGTTCACGGATCGCGGGTTCCTTGCATTTCGACAGCTCAAAAACAAATGCGCCCAGGATATGATCCTGTTCCGACGCGGTCTGGCTGATATAGAACTGCCGCGCCTGACTATAATGGTCGGCAAAACTTTCAGGGCGCAAACGGGCCTTTTCTCCGGTTACAGGCTCCTTGTAGCTGACATAGCCCTCCAAAGGATGCGCGCGCGGTCCTTCGCCCCATCCGTTGGGTTCATAATTCACCCGGCCCTTGCGCGCTGCGGTCTGCATATGCCGTCCTGTTGATAATTGTTGACCGGGCACCCTTTTGGCGCGTTCACTGGTATCTTGGTGAAGTTCGGCCCCCCCAGACGTTTCAGTTGGGTGTCGAGGTAGGAAAAATTTCGCCCTTGCAGCAACGGGTCGTCGGTGAAATCAACGCCGGGGATCACGTTTGCCGTGCAGAACGCCACCTGTTCCGTCTCGGCAAAGAAATTGTCCACAGCGCGGTCAAGCCGCATCGTGCCGATGATCTCAACCGGGCACTCCTCCTCCGGGATGAGTTTGGTCGGGTCCAACACATCAAACGCAAAGCCGTCCGCAAAGGCCTGATCGAACAACTGCACGCCAAGGTCCCATTCCGGAAAATCGCCCCGGTCGATGGCATCCCACAAATCGCGGCGATGGCGATCCGGATCGGCGCCGTTGCTTTTCACTGCTTCGTCCCAGACCACCGACTGCAAACCCATCCGGGGTTTCCAGTGGAATTTGACAAAAGTGGACACGCCCCCTTCGGTCACAAAACGGAATGTGTGAACCCCGAACCCTTCCATCGTGGAAAACGACCGTGGAACTGTGCGATCGGACATCTGCCACAGCACCGTATGCATAGCCTCGGGCGTCAGCGAGATGAAGTCCCAGAAATTGTCATGCGCACTGGCCGCCTGCGGAAAGTCACGGTCGGGGGCCGGTTTGACGGCATGAACCAGATCGGGAAACTTGATCGCGTCCTGAATGAAAAACACTGGGATGTTGTTGCCAACTATATCCCAGTTGCCGGTTTCGGTGTAAAACTTGACCGAAAACCCGCGGATGTCGCGGGCCAGATCCGGGGATCCCTTATTACCGGCCACAGTCGAGAACCGGACGAATACCTCGGTTTCCTTGCCTGCCTCGGCAAAAGGGGCGGCGCGGGTCACATCCGGGATGGCCCGAGAACAGGTAAAGGTGCCATGCGCGCCGTAACCACGGGCATGAACCACCCGTTCGGGAATGCGTTCATGGTCAAAATGAAAGATTTTCTCGCGCAAGGCGAAATCTTCTAGCAGGGTCGGCGCCGGCGCGCCCACCCGTAATGAATTCTGATTGTCCGAGATAACCACGCCTTGTGCTGTGGTCAGGCGGTCCGCCCCGTCCTGCGCATGCTGATGAACCTCTCCACCTGACCCCGTTGCAGAAATCAGGGTGTTAAAGTCTGTTGGCTGGCGTGGTGATTTGGTCATTGGTAACCCCTTTAATGACAAGCGTTGGCAAGACGGGATTTCCGGGCGGATCGAAAGACCCGCCCGGACACTGCATCAGGTGCGCGATTGATCGGACCTGACCTCATTGGTGGCACCAGTTGCGTGGTCATAGACCCGCGTGGCCGCATCTGCGGCGCGGTCCAAGATGACGTCCCCCACGGTCTTGCCCTTGGGCACAAGGTCCGCAAGGTCTGCACCCATGTCCTTGATTTCGCCCGTGGCGTCGGATGCGACCGTTTTCGCCATGGCGATGGCCTTGGCGCGTTCGTCGCGATACAGGGATTGCGCGGCAGCAAACAAATCATCGCTGCTTTTGCCCATGGCGTCATCTTCGATCTTGCTGTGCGGCAGTGCGCCACCAAGTGCGGCGCCCAAGGCAACGGCAAGAGCCCCCACCACCAAGGGTTGATTATCAAACAACCCGACGGCGGCGCGTGATCCCCGGTTCATGGCGGCGGCGGTTGACAGTCGGGCGTCATGCGCGGCGCGGCGTGCGGCCACAACACGGGTTTTCGCGGCATCAGACAGATCGTCCAGACCATGCGACAGCCTGTCGGTCAGATCGGAAACCGTCTGACCCACGCCCGTTGCGGCATCGTTGACCGAATCCTTGACCGAACTTGCCGCGCTCCGGACTGTGTCAGAAACACCTGCTGCACCGCGTCTGTCCGCTACCCGGTCAAACGATCCGCCATCGCGCGCCGAACGGTCGTAGCCATACCAAAACTGGTCCTCGTCGGCGAAGGGTCCATCGCTCAACCCGTTTGAGGCCAGTGTCTTGGCGTTCCAAGGATCGGATCCTGACCTCTGCCCGGAACGTCGGTTCTGCCCCAGAAACAACCATGCAAGGCCCACGCCGACCAACACTACCGCGGCCGGGTTGCGGCCCACGGTATCGCTGATGGCGCGGCCAATGTCGGCGCCTTGGCCTCGAACCATGGCACCCACATCGTTCAAGATGGCGTTCACGGAAAACTTTTCTTGCAGGTTGTTGAGCGTGTCGCTCATCTGGGCACGCTCATCAACGATGGCGCGCTCGATGTCGTCAGAAGTGCGGGTATCATTTGTCATTAAAGGACTCCTTGATTGCCGCGGCATCACGCGAAACCTGTCGCGCGGCGCGGGTCGGCACAAAGCCGATCTGTTGAAGTGAGGATTTCGCCGAAAAGAAGAGGATGAGGGCGACCAAGAGAAAACCGGCACCAACAGCGAACGACGCCCATTCCGGCGAAAGACCGGCCCATATGACCAACGTCATCAAAGACGCAGCAATCACGTTCAGTCCGGTCATGGCCAACCCAGCTGCAACCACCATGGCCGCCAAAGAGGCTCCTGCTTTTTTCACGTTTTCGCCAATTTCGGTGCGGGCGAGGTCCGCCTCGTTGCGCACAAGGTTGCCGACATTCGCAAGAATGTCAGACATCATTTCTCCGGCCGACTTTGGGGCACTGGCCGTCATGTTGTCGCCGGCATCGGCTGTGTATTGGGGTTACCTTCGTCGACAAATGTGTCGATCTGCTCTTTCTGGCGGGTGGGCTCGTGTGTGTCCGTGGCGCGAGTTGCCTTGGCATAACGGCTGGCTGCAAATCCCAGAAGGGCAGCACCGCCCAGAAACAGGAACGGATTGTCACGGGCGATCTTGCTTGCCATTTGGACCATCTCGCCAAGATCCTTGTCGCGGATCGCATCCGAAACATCAGCAAGGCTGGTGGAAATCTGACCGATTGTCCGCTCTTGAGCAGACCCGCCACGCAGTTCCTCCGAGGCACGGCGCAACGCCTTGGCCACACCCTTGACCTCTTTGGCCACATCGGTTTTTGCATCATCAGCACGTGCGCGGACTTCGGTCACTGCCTCGCCGAGCTTGTGGGTGGCTGCCTGTTTGATGTCAGATGCCACGCTGTTGATCATTGATCCCGCCTCGGATGAGGGGGACGCGGTTTCTTGAGTGTGATCATCAATCATCGGGTTTGCCTTTCTGGCTGGTCTGCACTGAACGGGGCGGTGTATTGAGAACCGCCGGTCGCACCGGCCAGTCTCAAAACGCCGTTATTGTTCTGTGTGATCAACACTTGCAGCGCACCATCGTTCCCGTTCCCGGCCTTTGACCCGCCGTCATGTGGCGGTCCAAAAGCCGCTGCAGGCAAACTGTCGCCACAAGTTCGGTAACAAGCGCGGGAATATGCCCGGCACCTTGCATGGGCATGGAACGCACCCTGCATGCGCGCGTTAACGGTCAGAGCCAATTCGCTCGTGCAAAAAACGGGAAATGACAAATGGATCACACAAAACATGCGCCGCTTGCGGCAACCGACATCAACGAATCCAACTTGATGGATGCCACCATCTACGGTCCGCTCGATGAAAAAATTGGGACGGTTGCGCATGTGCATGGCACTGGGTCGATGACGCAGGTGATCGTCGATGTGGGTGGATTTCTGGGCATCGGGTCAAAGCCTGTAGCACTTGACGCCAACCAGCTGTCGTTCATGCGGGATGAAACCGGGTCGGTTCACGCCACAACCACATGGACCAAAGACCAGGTCAATGACCTGCCCGAACACCACCACTAATAGATCGCCGGAGCACGTCACAGGCATGCAGGGTGCAGTGACGTCCGGTCAAACGATCCGGAAATGATACCGGGTGGGGCGGATCCGTTCCACCTGAAAAAGGCAAATGGGGTCTGGTCGGATGAGTGACAAAATCAGGGTCGCCGGGCACAAGAGTGTCTGGGATGAACGGCGTCTGCGCGTTGCAACGGATGCGGGCGGAATTGCGCTATGGTCTTGGAATGTCGATACGGACCGGATCACGATGGACAAACGCGCGTTTGACATCTGGGGCCTGCCAGAAACCAACGAAATCACGTTTGAGGAATTATCGGTATGTGTTCTTCCGGCGGACCTCGACAAGGTCAAAGAGGCATTCAACGCCACACGGGATCTCAGCGGGGCGTATGAAACCGATTTTCGGATCTTGCACGGGGATGACGTGCGGTGGGTTTCTGCGCGGGGCCGTGGTGACGACCAAGGCATCATCGACCGGATCATGTATGGCGTGTTCCTTGACGTCTCCGGTCGCAAGCGGGCCGAGGAAAATTGGGAAATTGTATCCAGCGAGATGCACCACCGGATCACGAACCTGTTTTCGCTGTCGTCGGCGCTGGCCTCGATTGCCTCCAGAAGTTCGACGACCAAGGACGAGATGCTCGCCGACCTGACCCAGCGGTTGCGCGGCCTTGCGGCGGCACACGATCTCATTCTACCCGGTTTCGACCATCAGAAACACGCGGTGAACCTCAAGGATCTGTTGACCGTCCTATTGACGCCCTACCGGACGGACATAACGCAATCCGACAGCGTCGTTATCTCGGCGCCCGAGTTCAAGGCCGGCGAAACATCAATCACTTCGATCGCCATGCTCATTCATGAACTTGCCACGAACTCGGCAAAATATGGGGCGCTGTCCGCGGATAACGGACGGTTGACGTTGTCATGCCATGACCATGCCGACGAGATCGAAATCGTCTGGACCGAACACGGTGGCCCGGAACCGGATGCATCTGCTCTCAAGTCCGGCTTTGGCCGACAGATGAAAGATCGGATCATCAAACAACTCAAAGGGTCCATCACCCGGACCTGGACCAAGGACGGCCTGATCGTGTCGATGCGCATGCAAAAGGCGCAGTTAAGCGCCTAAGGACACAGGCGCGGGTGACCCTTTCAGTCGCTTTTCCTCTGAACCCTTGCCACCGCTTCGGCAAGGGCACCGGTGTCAATCGGCTTTCTGATCCACGCGATTGCATGGCATGGTTCTGCACGTTTTTGCGTCGCCGGATCGCTGTAGGACGAGATAAAGATCGACCGGAGGCCATAGGTTTCAAACAGATCCAATGCGGCACCGACACCGTCTGTTTTACCCTTGAGATTGATATCCATCGTGACGAAATCGGGTCGATGCTCATGGGCGAGGACGCAGGCGTCAACGGCGTTTATGGCAATTCCGACCACATCGGCGTTCATATCCTCCAGCATCATTTCAAGCTCCATCGCGACAACGGCTTCATCCTCGACAATCAAAACCCGCAATCGGCGGGGACTGGCGGGACCTGCGTGCAGCGCCGGGCTTCGGTCGGACCTAGCACTAGGTTGGGCCGTAGACGGCTTTTTGACTGTCTCGACAATATCTCTACGGCAGCGGCGATGCGCCGCAAACTCGAACCGGCCAAGCGCCGCGCCGCGCTCACCCGCAGCCATTCCCACGGCCATGGTCCCTGCAAGACACACAGTCGCCGGTTCACAATAAGCAAGATGCGGCATCCATACCTCCCTAAGATGTCGGTGGGCGTGGTCGGCGCCGCGTGGCCCTTTGATTGGGTCACTCGGCCTGGCTCGCCTCAAGAAACAGCTTTACCAATGCGGGCAGCGACGTGGCGCCCGTCTTGGCCATGACGCTCGCGCGGTGGTTTTCGACCGTGCGCTGGTTGATCTCCAATGCGGCGGCGATGATCTTGTTCGGCTTGCCATCAAGGACCAACATCAGCACGTCGTTTTCACGCGGGGTAATCGCGTCAAACCGGGCCTTGGCCTCGGTGCGGGCGTGTTCACGTGCACGGCTGTCGCGGGCCCCCTCCATTGCGATGCTGACCGCTGCAAACAGCATTTTGGCATCTGCGGGCTTTTCGATGAAATCGGCGGCACCAGCCTTCAACGCGGCAACGGCCGTTGCCGCGTCACCCCGCCCTGTCAACATAATCGCGGGAATGCGCAGGTTTTCGTCCCGCAATTGTTCAAGAAGGGCAACACCATCCATTCCCGGCAGCATCACATCCACAACCAGACAAGTATCCCCCGACGGACGTGGGCCCTCCAGAAAGTCCTCGGCGGAAAAATGATCGCAAACCTCCCAACCAGCACTTTCAAACAATAGCCTTTCCGCCTCGCGCAGCACGGGGTTGTCCTCGATCACATGAATGACGGCGGAAAAAAATGCCGCGGTATGGGCATCCGGCACCGGCCCGTCGCCTTAAATTGACGCGCGGTCCAACGGCGACGCCATCAGTTTCCAATCAGCGTCAGCACGAGGGTCAGGCACTCTGTCCGCGCGGTCAACATCCGAAGCCATCAGCGCACGTCGTTCTGAAGAACGGCCACGATGTATTTCGCACGGCGAATGCGCGCAGAGCTGTGGGTCAGGGGGTGCCTGTTTTCTTCGTCCAGAATATGGCGCGCCCACCCGATCCGCACGTCATCGCGCCCGGATTGCCGAGCGGCGCTGTGCCAGTCGCTCGAATTGTGTTCCTGCGACGGATCAAGTGTAGGCGTCTTTCGGATTTTTGCGGTGGCCATCATGGTGCCCTGTCTGGTTTCGCACGTCCGTCACGGGATGGACGCCAACAACGCGCAAATCCCATATCGGCATTCCATTAACGCCGTTGGAGTGGAAACCGTTGCAAAGAAATGTCGAGGGTGAGTTATTGCCCAAATCTTGGCCGGAGTTGCGGCTACCATTCTCCGGTCTGCACCTGCCGATCATTTTGGATTTGTGCCGAAGTTGGTCAGGGAACGGACCGAACGGTAACCACTCCGTGGTTCGCAGGCCGGGCCCAAGGCGGAAAAGCGCCGCCACTTCCGCTTTGCTTTCTGCCATCATGGTGAACACCCACAGCGTGGGAAAATTTTTGTGGATACTGTGAAGGTAAACCCACTGACAAACGGCGGCGTCCACGGGGAGCGGCTGGACCTGCAGGTCCAGAAGGAATGCCACTTGGTTAACGATCTGCTTGGAACAGCAGCAATTACACATGCGGCAATGCGTCCAGAAAACCAGGGGCAATTCACAGTAGGTGTCTTGCCTGCCATCGCCAACCCATTTTGTAACAACTAAACGAGCGGAATCCCTTGTCATCAGGAAAATTTTTTCGATGAACGGGTTAGGATGGTGCTGTGAGAGAGGATTGAACTCTCGACCTCTCCCTTACCAAGGGAGTGCTCTGCCACTGAGCTACCACAGCATCCGTGAGGCGGGGGATTAGCGCCAAACCTGAACTGGTGCAAGCCCTGACTGGACGGTTTTTGCGGGTTCCGGTATCAGGGCGGGTATGGAGCGCAGTTCAGACAAACCTGCCCTGAAAAAGGGCCCCGTCACCCGCCAAGACCGGTTGAAGGCGGCGTTGAAGGCCAATATGGCCAAACGCAAGGCACAGGCGCGCGATCGGGCCAAGACCCCGGATGCAGAGAACAAGAAAGAGTAGGCAGGCATGGATTCGATCATCGTCACGGGCGGCGCGGAACTCAAGGGGCAGATCCAGATTGCCGGGGCCAAGAATGCGGCCCTGACCTTGATGCCTGCCACGTTGTTGACCGAAGAACCGCTGACCCTGACCAATGCCCCCCGGTTGTCGGATATCAAGACGATGACCGCTTTGTTGCAGTCGCTGGGGGCCGAAGTTGTGTCGATGCACGGCGGCAAGGTGCAGGCGATGTCGTCCCATGGTCTGACCTCGACCCGCGCCGACTACGAGATTGTGCGCAAGATGCGCGCCTCCAACCTTGTGCTGGGTCCGTTGTTGGCCCGGTTTGGCGAAGCGGTTGTGTCGTTGCCCGGCGGGTGCGCCATTGGTGCCCGCCCGATGGATATCCACACCACCGCCCTGGAGGCGATGGGGGCCACGATTGACCTGCGCGATGGGTATTTGCACGCCACGACCAAGGGCGGGTTGAAGGGCGCCATGATCCACCTGCGGTTTGCCAGCGTGGGGGCCACAGAAAACGTCATGATGGCCGCAACCCTTGCCAAGGGCACGACCGTGATCGAGAACGCCGCCCGCGAGCCCGAGATCGTAGACCTTGCCACCTGTTTGCGCCGGATGGGTGCCCAGATCGAAGGTGACGGCACCAGCCGTATAGAGATCCAAGGCGTGGACCGTTTGGGGGGCGCGACCCATCCCGTTGTCACCGACCGTATCGAACTGGGCACCTATATGTTGGCCCCTGTCATCGCGGGTGGCGAGGTTGAGTGCATCGGTGGCCGGATCGACCTTGTCGCCGCCTTTGCCGAGAAATTGCAGGCGGCAGGTGTCGAGGTGACCGAAACCCCAACCGGTCTGAAGGTCAAACGCGCCAATGGCCGCCCGCATGCCGTCGATGTCACAACCGAACCCTTTCCCGGTTTCCCCACCGATTTGCAGGCCCAGATGATGGCGATGCTCTGCACCGCGTCGGGCACCTCTGTGTTGGAAGAAAAGATATTCGAGAACCGGTTCATGCATGCCCCCGAATTGATCCGGATGGGGGCGCGGATTGAAGTGCAGGGTGGTCAGGCCACTGTTACCGGGGTGGACACATTGCGCGGGGCCCCCGTTATGGCCACGGATTTGCGCGCGTCGGTGTCGTTGATCCTTGCCGGATTGGCCGCCGAAGGCGAAACCCGCGTGAACCGCGTCTATCACCTTGATCGCGGGTATGAACTTGTCGAGGACAAATTGAGCGCAGTGGGTGCCCGGATCGAACGGGTGGCCGGCGAATGACCGACGCCCGGTTTGAAGACGGCGGCGAGGCCCCGCTGCGGATCAAGGCGCTGGAGGCCGACGACGTGCCCGTGTTGTCCGCGCTTGTGCAGGACGCCGTTTTTCCGGCCACCGAAATGACATGGGCCCGCAAGGACCGCCGTTTTGCCATTCTGCTCAACCGGTTCCGGTGGGAAGACGTGGACGCCGCCCAGACCCGCAAGCGCCCCGTAGAGCGGGTGCAGTCCGTGTTGTTGTTCGAGGATGTGATCCGCGTGCAGACCATCGGCGTGAACAAGGCCGACGCCGATGCGGTGCTGTCCCTGCTGTCGGTGGCGTTTGAACCCGGCGACGATGGCATGGGCCGCGTGGTTCTGACGCTGGCAGGGGACGGAGCCATTGCGCTGGAGGTTGAGGCGCTGGAAATTGTCCTGCGCGATGTGACCCGCCCGTATGTTGCTCCGTCCGGTCAGGTGCCCGAACACCGGGACTAGGGCGGGACTGGCATCCGCCGCAATGGTTTCAGTCAAAATGTCCCACCCCGCCGCGGCCATTGAAGCCCCCGTGCGGGGCCGTTATCAGGGGCCCAACAGGAGTTGGACCATGCCGCAGTTCTTGACCACCGCAGACCCGGATTTTGACGCCCGTTTCACGGCCCTGTTGGGCATGAAACGCGAAGACAGCCCCGATGTGGATGCCACCGTGGCCGAGATCATTGCCGATGTCCGCGCCCGTGGGGATGCCGCCGTTCTGGAATTGACCGCCCGGTTTGACCGCCTGACCCTGACCGCCGCCGAAATGCGGTTTTCGGATGCGCAGATCGATGCCTATTGCGACATGGTATCGCCACAGGACCGCGCCGCTCTTGAACTAGCCGCCGATCGGATCCGCGCCTATCACGACCGCCAGATGCCAGCCGACGCGCTGTGGGAAGATGCCAGCGGGGCAACGCTCGGTTGGCGCTGGACGCCTGTGTCGGCGGCGGGTTTGTATGTGCCCGGCGGGCTTGCCTCCTATCCGTCGTCCGTGTTGATGAACGCGGTTCCGGCCAAGGTTGCGGGCGTCGCCCGGTTGGCCATCACGGTGCCCACGCCGGACGGTGTGGTCAATCCGCTCGTGTTGATGGCCGCCCGGATCGCGGGCGTGGACGAAGTGTATCGCATTGGCGGCGCACAGGCGATTGCGGCACTCGCCTATGGCACCGCGACGATTCCCCCGGTGGACAAGATCACCGGACCCGGCAACGCCTTTGTTGCCGCTGCCAAGCGCCGGGTGTTTGGCAAGGTTGGCATCGACATGATCGCGGGCCCCTCCGAAATTCTGGTGATTGCGGACCGCCACAACGATCCCGACTGGATCGCCTTGGACCTGCTGAGCCAAGCCGAACATGACGAAAGCGCGCAATCCATCCTGATCACCGATGATGCTGTCTTTGGTCAGGCCGTCGCCGCCGCCGTCGAGGCCCGGTTGCAAACGCTGGAGCGCCGGGCGATTGCGGGCGCAAGCTGGCGCGATTTTGGTGCCGTGATCGTGGTGCGGGACATGGACGAGGCGGTGGCGCTGTCGGACCGGATTGCCCCGGAACACCTTGAGATTTGCGTGGCCGACGCCGATGCGCTGGCCGCCCGCGTCACCCATGCCGGGGCCATTTTCATCGGCGGCTGGACGCCCGAGGCCATCGGGGACTATGTCGGCGGCCCCAACCATGTGTTGCCCACCGCCCGGTCTGCCCGGTTTTCAAGCGGGCTGTCAGTGATGGATTTTGTGAAACGTACGACGCTGGCCCGGATGACGCCCCGGGCGCTCGCCGCCATTGGACCCGCCGCCGAACGGCTGGCCATATCCGAAAGCCTGCAGGCGCATGGCCTGTCTGTGCGCGCCCGTCTGGACCGTTTGAACGAAGGACAGGAACAATGACCCGCCTTGTCGATATCGTGCTGGATGACCGGGGCCTGCCCCCCCCGACGCCAGAGATTGAACAGGAACGCAAGGTCGCCATCTTTGACCTGTTGGAAGACAACAGTTTTGACCTGCCAGACCGTGAAGGCCGCCCGGCTGCCCCCGGTCCCTACCGTTTGACACTGTCGATCCGCGAACGCCGTTTGGTGTTCCACATCCGCACCGATGCCAGCGACCCCGCGGGCGAGTTTCATTTGTCGCTGGGCCCGTTCCGGCAGGTCGTCAAAGACTACTTTCAAATCTGCGAAAGCTATTTCGACGCCGTGAAAACCGCCGCCCCCAGCCAGATTGAAACCATCGACATGGCCCGTCGCGGCATTCATAACGAAGGGGCGCGGGTGTTGCAGGAACGGCTGGAGGGCAAGGCAATCGTGGACACCGACACCGCCCGCCGCCTGTTTACCCTGATCTGCGTTCTCCATGTGGGAGGGTGAGGGTGGACCGCGCAACCCCCTTTGCCCCGTTGCCGCAATCGGTCCTGTTTTGCTGTGACCACAACGCCGTCCGGTCCCCCATGGCCGAGGCGATCATGAAAAAGCTTTACGGCACGCAGTGTTATGTGCAGTCCGTGGGCGTCAAGAACGACATGGAGATCGACGGATTTGCCGTCGCTGTCTGTGCCGAGATTGGCGTCGAATTGTCCCGCCACCGGTCCCGGTCGTTTGACGAAATGGAACAATGGGGCGACGATTTGTCGTCGTTCGACCTTGTTCTGGCACTTTCTCCGGCCAGCCAGCGCCGCGCGCTGGACCTGACCCGGTTGTTCCATCTGGAGGTGGAATACTGGCCCATCCTCGACCCCACAGGATTGGGCGAAAGCCGAGACACCCGGCTGGCCAGTTACCGCCAGACAAGGGATCAGATCGTGTCCCGCCTGACCGAACGGTGGGGCCCGCAGCAGGATCAGGAACCGGGCGCATGAAAATTGCCGCTGTCGCCTATGCCTGTGACCGGTTCCCCGATTGGGCCGCCCACCGGGCCAAGCTGGCCCGATTGTTGACCGATGCCGACGCCGATCTGGTTGTGCTGCCGGAATACGCCGCGCTCGAGGCTGCCTTGATCGGCGATACGCCCGCGCTGGACCCAATCGGCTGGCGCGATCTGGCCGTGTCCCGCGCGGACGCCTGGGTCGCGCAATTGGTCAGCCTTGCACAGGCGCACCGCTGTCACATCCTGTGCGGCAGCGGCCCCGTGGCGACCCCGCGCGGCATTGTCAACCGTGCGTGGCTGGTGGCCCCGTCGGGCGAGGTCGTCCATCAGGACAAGCTGATCCTGACGCCCTATGAACGCGATGTTCTGGGGATGGTCGCGGGCGAGGATTTGCGCCTGTTTGATACCGCGTTGGGCAAAATTGGGGTTATGATCTGTTACGACAGCGAATTTCCCTTGCTGGCCCGGACGTTGGTGGCGGGTGGGGCCGACATGATCCTTGTGCCGTCCTGCACCGATTTGCCTGCGGGCCAGACCCGGGTGCGCCAATCCTGCCGGGCGCGCGCGATCGAGGGCCAGTGCCTCGTGGTGCAGGCCCCCTTGGTGGGTCTGGTCGCGGGCTGTGATCTGATCGACCAATCCACCGGGCGGGCCGCGT
>JBGSIZ010000175.1:0-3608 GCA_041742255.1 Marivivens sp.
GCTGCAGCTCCAGCGCGCCGTTGACCACGCGGCGGACCGCCCGCACCTTGGCCCATGTCGCGGCAAGCGCGTCATTGCGCCATGCGGCGGGGGTTTCGGGGATGTCCTGCAAATGCACCGACCCGTCGGCATCCGGGAACCGGTCCAGCCACACCTCCTCCATCGTGAAGACAAGGATGGGGGCCAGCCATGTGGTCAACCGATGGAACAGGATATCCAGAACCGTCCTCGCCGCCCGGCGACGCGGCGTGTCGCCATCACAATAGAGTGCGTCCTTGCGGATATCGAAATAGAACGCCGACAGATCAACGGTGGCAAAGGTGAACACCGCCGAAAACACGCCTTGGAAATCATAGGCCGCATAGCCGTCCCGCACAGTCTGGTCGAGTTCGGCCAAACGGTGCAGCACCCATTGTTCCAGTTCGGGCATGTCGGCGGGGGCGGTCCGGTCCGCCTCGCTGAAATCGGCGAGCGATCCCAACAGGAACCGGATCGTGTTGCGCAACCGGCGATAGCTGTCGGCGGTGCCTTTGAGGATTTCCTTGCCGATGCGCAGATCGGCCGTGTAGTCCGATTGCGCCACCCACAGCCGCAGAATATCGGCCCCGTATTCCGCGATCACCTCTTGCGGGGCGACCGTGTTGCCCAATGATTTGGACATCTTCATGCCCTTTTCATCCAGCGTGAAACCATGGGTCAGAACCCCCCGATAGGGCGCCCGCCCCCGCGTCCCACAGGCCTGCAACATCGACGAATGGAACCAGCCGCGATGCTGGTCGGTGCCTTCCAGATACAGGTCGGCCAGCCCGTCTTCGGACCCGTCTGCCCGGTCGCGCAGCACGAACGCATGGGTTGACCCGCTGTCAAACCACACGTCAAGGATATCGAACACCTGATCGTAATCATCCGGGTTGACGATGCCCGACAGGAACCGGTCCTTGGCCCCGGCCACATACCAGCAATCGGCCCCCTCGACCTCAAACGCGGCGACGATACGGGCGTTGACGTCTGGATTGCGCAGCAGGAAATCGGGGTCGGTCGGTTGCACACCCTTGCGGGTGAAACAGGTGAGCGGGACGCCCCACGCGCGCTGCCGCGACAGCACCCAATCGGGCCGCGCCTCGATCATGGAATAGAGCCGGTTGCGCCCGGTCTGCGGCGTCCATGTCACCAATTGGTCGATAGAGGTCAGCGCGCGGCTCCGGATCGTGGTGCCATAGGTGTCTTGTCCATCGCCCACGGGCCGGTCTATGGCCGCGAACCATTGCGGCGTGTTGCGGTAGATCACCGGGGCCTTGGAGCGCCAGCTATGCGGGTAGGAATGTTTCAGTTTCGCCTTGGCGAACAGTGCGCCGGTGCCGGCCAGCGCCTTGATGTTGCTGACATTCGCCGGGCCTTCCTTGCCGTCCGGCAGGATGATGTGCTGCCCGCCGAACAGGGGCAGGTCGGCGCGGTAGCTGCCATCGGCCTCGACGTTATAGGTCATGGGCAGGCCGAATTTCTGGCCAAGGATATAGTCGTCATCGCCGTGCGAGGGCGCGGTATGGACGAATCCGGTGCCCGCGTCATCGGTCACGTGATCGCCGGGCAGCATGGGGACGTCGTAGTCCCACTCGCCGTTGCCGCCTGGGATGTGGCGATAGGGGTGGGCGAGGGTGGTCCGCTTCAACAAAGCGGCACGGATATCAGAAACACATTCATACGACTCTGGCTTGAGGCCGGCCTTTGAGAAGACTTCCTCTGCCCGATTTCGGGCAATCAATAGAAGCTCACCTGTTTTGAGTGACTTGTTTTCACCGGCGTCCAGCACCCTGAAGACTTCATAAGAAATCAGATCGTTGAAGCTGACTGCTCTATTCTGAGGAATGGTCCAAGGGGTCGTCGTCCAGATCAGAACTGAGGCTTGATTTATCAGTTCTCGCTGCTGGTCCCAGATAACTTGCTGGGCAGAGGAAACGTCTTCAAGTCCATCTCCCAATTCGACTTCTATTGATCCTTCGACAGCGAACCGTTCGCAACTCACAACCGGAAACTTCACCCACACCTGATGGCTGGTATGGTCGTGATACTCCACCTCGGCCTCGGCCAGCGCGGTCTTTTCCACCGGGCTCCACATCACGGGTTTTGACCCTTGATACAGCGTGCCGGTCATCAGGAACTTCATGAACTCCTCGGCGATCACGCGTTCGGCGTGGTAGTCCATCGTTAGATAGGGGCGGTCCCATGCCCCCGTAACACCCAGCCGCTTGAATTCGTCGCGCTGGATGTCGATCCAGCCTTCGGCGAATTTGCGACATTCCTGCCGGAAGGTGACCAGATCGACGTCATCCTTGTTCAGGCCCTTGGCGCGGTATTGCTCCTCGATCTTCCATTCGATGGGCAGGCCGTGGCAATCCCAGCCGGGGATATAGCGCGCGTCGCGGCCCATCATCTGCTGGCTGCGCACCACCATGTCCTTCAGCACCTTGTTCAGCGCGTGGCCGATATGCAGGTGGCCGTTGGCATAGGGCGGGCCGTCATGCAGGGTGAACGGCTTGCGTGCACCATCTGCCGCCAGCGCCTTGTCCCGCAGGCGGTCATAGACCCCGATCCGCGCCCAGCGCGCCAACCAGTCGGGTTCACGGGCAGGCAAGCCCGCGCGCATCGGGAAATCGGTTTTCGGCAGGTTCAGGGTGTCTTTGTAGTCGGGGGTCGCGGGGGTATCGGCGCACATGGGCGGCGTCCTTTGTCAGGTCGGATCAAGGGTGAAAAAGGGGCGGTGCGACGGATCAGACACCTTGTCCCGGCGGCGCTGTGGGTCAGCGCGCCGGGCGGCGAATTCGGGCAATGAACGGGCGGCGATACAACATGCGCAGGCTTATAGGCGCGCGCAGGGTCAGGGTAAAGTCCCGGGGCACGCGCGCGGTGCTGTTAAATTAGTATTTGTAATGCGCATTCATACACCCTATGTGTCTGACTGAACCAGACAAGGAACCCCGCACATGATCCAGCGTTTCGCAGATGCCATTTTATGGCCCGGCACGATGATTTGCCGCTGGATCGGCATCAATCCCGAGGCCGATCAGGGGTTGATCCGGTCGATGTTCAACATGTTGGTGTATCTGATCGTCATTCTTACGGCGATGTGGATGGTCATGGGCTGATCATGCTGGCGCGTTTTCCGATTGACCCCGCACAGATCGACCGCGTCGTCGCCGCGTTTTATGCGGCGGTCCGCAGCCATCCCACCTTGGGCCCGATCTTTGCCGCGCATGTCGCCGATTGGCCCACGCACGAGGCCAAGATCGGGGCGTTCTGGCGCAATGCCATTTTGTTTGAACGCGGCTATGACGGCAATCCGATGGCGCGCCACATGGCGGCGGGGGATGTCCACGGGGCCCATTTCGTGCTGTGGCTGGCCTTGTTTGACCAAACCCTGACACAGGAATTGCCCCCGGATACCGCCACCGTATGGTCGGCCCTTGCCCATCGCATCGGTCGCGGGCTACGCATGGGTGTCGAGGACCTGCGCAAGCAGGGTGTTCCAAACCTGCGCTGATCCAGAGGACCGCCATGGCACAGTTGCGCATCGCCATCGCGGGGGCCGGGATCGGCGGGCTTGCGGCCGC
>JBGSIZ010000176.1:0-23216 GCA_041742255.1 Marivivens sp.
GCGGCGCGCATCGCGCAAGAGGTGGACACCTGTGATGACCTTTACGGCATCGCCCGCGACCTGCCCGCCGACCGCCTGCAGCGCGACGCGCTCGCCCCGGTCGACATCCCTCAGGATATCGCGGTCGCCTTGGCCACGCTCGATCCGGGCGAAGTGTCCTATGGCTTGACCGATCCCAGCGGTCAGGCGCTGTTGTTCCTGATGATGTGCGGACGCACCCCCGTTCTTGATACCGAAGTAGACCGGGACGCGCTGCGCACCCAACTCCTGAGCCAACGGCTGTCTGGCCTCGCAGACGCGCTGGTGGCGGACCTGCGGGCTGCGGCCACCATCACGATTGAATAACAGCCAATGTTGCCAATCGTGCTAAGCTGTGGCGAACCTGCGGGTATCGGCCCGGAAGTGGCCGCATCGGCATGGGCGGCACTGCGGCATGACGGACCGCTCCTGTGGATCGGCGATCCGACCCATCTGCCCACCGGAACCCCGTGGCAGGCGGTGACGGACGCGGCCCACGCGGCCGAAATCACACCAACGGCCCTGCCCGTTCTGGCGCAGGATTTCGGCAGCCCCGCGCGGCCTGGCACACCTGACCCGCGCCACGCCCAAGGTGTGATCGACGCAATTGGCACGGGTGTTAAGCTTGTTCAATCCGGCCACGCGGCGGCCATTTGCACGGCCCCGATCCATAAAAAGGCGCTCGCGGACGGGGCGGGCTTTGCCTATCCCGGTCACACCGAATATCTGGCGGCACTGGCCGGGGTGGACCGGGTGGTGATGATGTTGGCTTGCGACCTGCTGCGGGTGGTGCCGGCCACCATCCACATTCGCCTGTCGGATGTGCCGGACACGCTCACGGCGCGGTTGCTGACGGATACGATCCTTATCACCCACGCGGCCTTGCGGCGGGATTTCGGCATTGCATCGCCACGCATTGCGGTGGCGGGATTGAACCCCCACGCAGGCGAAGGCGGCAAGATGGGGCATGAAGAACTGGACATGATGATCCCCACGCTACAGGCGCTCCGGGCCGAAGGGTTGGACGTCAGCGGTCCATGGCCCGCCGACACGATGTTCCACGCGGGCGCGCGGGCGCGATACGATGTGGCGGTTTGCGCCTACCACGATCAGGCGCTGATCCCGATCAAGACGCTGGATTTCGCGGGTGGGGTCAATGTGACGCTTGGCCTGCCCTTTGTGCGAACCTCGCCCGATCACGGAACCGCGTTCGACATCGCGGGAAAAGGGATCGCAGACGCGACATCCATGATCGCAGCGATCCGGATGGCGCGCACCATGGCCACGGCCCGCAGGGCGCGGTCATGACCCAGATTGACGGGCTTCCGCCCTTGCGGGACGTGCTGCGGACGCATGACCTGATTGCCAAGAAATCGCTGGGGCAGAACTTCCTTCTGGACCTGAACCTGACCGCGAAAATCGCACGGCTTGCGGGGGATTTGTCTGGCAGCGATATCCTTGAAATCGGGCCGGGACCGGGCGGGTTGACGCGGGGTCTCTTGGTCGAAGGGGCGCGGCGGGTGCTGGCGATTGAAAAAGACCCGCGCTGCATGGGCGCACTGGCCGAGATTGCGGCGGTCTATCCGGGGCGGCTCACGGTGATGAACGGGGATGCGCTCGACATCGACCCGCGCGACCACCTGACCGCCCCGATCAAAATCTGCGCCAACCTGCCCTACAACGTCGGCACGGAACTGCTGGTGCGGTGGCTGACACCGCCCACATGGCCACCGTTCTGGCAATCGCTCACCTTGATGTTTCAACGCGAGGTGGCGCAGCGCATCGTGGCCACACCGGGGTCCAAGGCGTATGGGCGGCTGGCCCTGCTCGCGCAATGGCGCAGCACGCCGCGCATCGTGATGGATTTGCCGCCCGAGGCGTTCACTCCTGCGCCCAAGGTGTCATCGGCAGTCGTGCATCTGGTGGCACTGGCGGAACCCCGGTTCCCGGCCAATGCGGCCACGCTCAACCGGATCGTCGCGGCGGGGTTCAACCAACGGCGCAAGATGCTGCGCGCCTCGCTCAAAGGGGTGGCGCCCGACATCGAAGGGCACCTGTTGGGGGTCGGCATCCCCCCCACAGAACGGGCAGAACAAATCAGCCTTGAGGCGTTTTGCGCGCTGGCGCGGTCCATCGACAGCTAAGAACGCGCAAAAAAAGGGCCGTCTCCGGCCCCTTTTCCTTATTCCGCCGCTTCAGACTGGACCGACGGTCCGTCACCACTCGCCACGGGTTTTGGCTTGCGGCCACGCGGACGACGGGGTTTTGGCTGGCTCTCGGGGGTGTCCACCAGACCGCTGTCTGTGTCCACGCCGTCCATCACGTCCACAACATCAGGCTGGTCCGATGCCGACATATCCTTCCGGTCGGTCTGCACCTGTGGGCGCGGTTGATGCTGCGTATGGTGCTGCGACGACGGTTGTTGCTGCGGCTGACTGGCGGCGGCGTCTTCTTGGGCCTTCAGGCGATCATTGCGTTCGCGATCGCGTTCGGCCTGCCGTTCACGGTTGAACTGTTCCTGATCCTCGCGGGCACGGTCCACATCGCGCTGCGCCTCGGCCAGCAACCGGGTGTAATGCTCGGCATGCTGGGCAAAGTTTTCGGCGGCGACGCGGTCGTTCGACAATTGCGCATCGCGGTGCAGCTGATTGTATTTGTCGATGATCTGCTGCGGCGTGCCGCGCACCTTGCCCTCGGGGCCGGAACTATCGAACACGCGATTGATGATGCTTCCGCCCGTGGGGCGGCTTGTGCTGCGGTTCTTGTTGCCGCGCGACCGTGACTTGGATGATCTCATGAACGTGCTTTCGTTCGGATAAACTGATCTCTGGGATGCCCCTGCTGCACAATTCGCGCGGCACTGTCCGGGACACAAAGATTTGGCGACAATCGGGGAGAGGCCCTCATGGCCCTCATCCCTGCCGATACACTGGAATAAACACGCGGGGCACGCGACTGCAAGCTGTTTTGGCACGACACTTGCGGAAAACACCGCGAATGACCGCGCCTGCAACGGCTAGGACGCGCTGCGGCCCAATACGACGCGGTCGCGGCCGTCCAGATCGGGCAGGACGCGCACATCAACCAGCCCGGCGGCTGTGAACAGCGCGACAACTGCGGCGCCTTGGGTCGGGCCGATTTCGACAATCAGACGGCCCCCCGGGGCCAGCCACGGGCGCACTCCGGCTGCAATCTCGCGGTAGGCGGTCAGCCCATCGGCCCCATCGGTCAAGGCGATGCGGGGTTCATGATCGCGCACTTCGGGCGACAATCCGGCCATTTCACTCGCAGCAATATAGGGCGGATTGGACACGATAAGGTCAAATCCGTCAAACGGCCCCGGAAAGGCGGCGCGCAGCGGTTCAAACCAATGCCCCTCGCGCAAGGCGACGGGGCCTTCCAACGCCATGGCGTTCCGGTTCCAGAACGCGACCTCCAACGCCTGCGGGCTGACATCCACACCCATCCCCCAAACGCCGCCTTGATCGCGGTCGCGGGCTTCGGCGACCAGTGTCAGAACGATGCACCCGGTGCCCGTGCCAAGGTCCAGAACCCGTTCAAACGGTTCGGCCAACGCCACCTCGATCAAGGTTTCGGTATCGGGCCGGGGGTCCAGAACATCAGGGGTGACGAAAAATTCGCGGCCATAAAACATCCGGCGGCCAATGATCTGCGCCACTGGTTCGCGGGCCAACCTGCGGGCGATGACACTGGCATAGGCTTCGGGAACACCGGGGGCGACGGGTTCGGGCAACATCAGGGTCAATCGGCCAGCGGGCACCTTGGCGACATGTGCCAACAACCGGCGGGCATCGGTCGGGGCATCCGGTATACCGCCCTCGGTCAAGGCGCGCACGCCTTGCACCAACAGGTCGGCACCGCGCGGGGGCATCATCCGTCGATCTCGGCCAGCAGGGCGGCTTGAGCCTCGGCGGTCAAGGCGTCTATGATCTCGTCCAGATCGCCCTGCATCACCTGCGCCAACGAATACAACGTCAGATTGATCCGGTGGTCAGTCATCCGGCCTTGGGGAAAATTATAGGTGCGAATGCGTTCGGACCGATCCCCACTGCCCACTTGGGCCTTGCGGTCAGCGGACCGGGCATCATCGACCTTTTGACGCTCCAAATCAAACAGACGGGTGCGCAAAACCCCCATCGCAATGTCCTTGTTGCGGTGCTGGGATTTCTCGGAACTGGTCACGACAATGCCGCTGGGCAAGTGGGTGATCCGCACGGCGCTGTCAGTGGTGTTGACGTGCTGGCCGCCTGCGCCGCTCGACCGCATGGTATCAATGCGCAGGTCGGAGGGGTTGATTTGGATATCAACTTCCTCGGCCTCGGGCAGAACGGCGACGGTGGCAGCGCTGGTGTGAATACGGCCCCCGCTTTCGGTTTCGGGAACGCGCTGCACGCGATGCACGCCGCTTTCGTATTTCAACCGGGCAAACACGCCGTCACCGGCGACGCGGGCGATCACTTCCTTGATGCCGCCCAATTCGGTCTGGCTTTCTTCAAGGGTTTCAAACCGCCAACCGTGGGCATCGGCATAACGTTGATACATCCGCAGCAAATCGGCCGCGAACAACGCGGCTTCCTCGCCGCCAGTGCCGGGGCGGATTTCGATGATGGCCGGGCGGGCATCGGCAGCGTCACGCGGCAGCAATGCCAACCGGACATCGGCCTCTGCCCCGTCCAGACTGGTACGCAGGCTGTGCAATTCTTCTTCGGCAAAGGCGCGCATTTCGGGGTCGGCCAACATGATTTCGGCCTCGGCAATATCGTCCAGGATCCGGCGATAGGCGGCGAATGTGTCCACCACAGGCTTCAACTCGGCATATTCGCGGGACAGACCGGCGATTTCAGCACCCGACACGCCGCCATTCATCTTTGCTTCCACAAACTGAAAGCGGTTGATGATCTGATCTATCTTTTCTGCGGCTATCATGGCGCGGATTTGGGCCAGTTGTGGGGCCGCGTCAAGACGGACCCGTCACTGGGTCTGACCGGGATCGACAATCAACGGACCAAGGGCGGCAATCCAGGCGCTCACCCGGACAGCATTGACGCCCAGATCGGAAGACCCAAACCGGGACTGGGCATAAATCAGGACAACGGGGCCGATCTCACCTTCCTCAACGGCAATCGTGGTGTAATCGGGAAACCCCCACAGGGCGGACCGGGTTTCATAGGTCATCATCCCGGCCTCGGGGGTGCCCGCATACAAAACCGTGCGGTGGGTTTGCCGGGCAATCCGGTCTATGGCCTCCAACACCCCTGCAGGGGTTGTGGTGATCTGTCGGATGGCCTCAAATCCATTCATCTCGGGATAATCGCCGGGGGCGGCATAGGTCGGGCGGACATGCCAACGATCAGGATCGGACGGGGCCAACCGGACATAGGCGAACGCGGCCACCAGAACCAACAGAATAATAGCAACCACGATTTTCATCTCAACGGCCCCGCCTGTTCCAACAATACAACGCGACCAGTTCCATCGCGACATGGGCACCGGCAATGGCGGTGATGCCCGTGGGATCAAACGGCGGGGACACCTCGACCACGTCGCCGCCCACCATGTTGATCCCGGCCAGATCACGCAGCACTGCGGCGGCCTGCCAACTGGTCAAACCACCCCAGACAGGGGTGCCCGTGCCCGGCGCAAAGGCGGGGTCAAGGGCGTCAATGTCGAACGTCACATAGGTGGGGGCATCACCGACAATAGCCTTGGCGCGGGCCACGGCATGGGCCACGCCCTTTTCATGGACGGTGCGGGCGTCGATATACTCAACACCCAGATAATCGTCACACACGGTTCGGATGCCAATTTGAACAGATCGGGTCGGGACCACGATCCCCAACTTGACGGCCTTGTAGAAAAACGTGCCGTGGTCAATCCGGTCCATATCGTCGTCGGCCCACAGATCGGAATGGGCATCAATATGGATGACGGACATCGGGCCAAACTTTTCGGCATAGGCGCGCAAGATGGGCAATGTGATGAAATGATCCCCGCCAAGGGTCACAGTGCCCGGTCCAGCCGCCAAAATCCGGGCAATATGGGCCTGCAACAACCCCGGAAAACTGGGGGTGTGGGCGTAATCAAACGCCACATCGCCATAGTCCACGATGTTGAAATCGGTCAACGGATCAAACCCGTTCCAGCCATAGGGCGGGTCATAGGGTTGCAGGCTGGACGCCTCGCGGATGGCGCGTGGGCCAAACCGGGTGCCCGTACGGTGGGTGACGGCCTGATCGAACGGCACACCCGTCACGGCCAGATCAACCCCGGTCAAATCCTTGGTATAGGTGCGGCGCAAGAACGATGTGGCCCCGCCAAAGGCGTTTTCATAGGCCAACCCCCGGTTTCCCTTGCGGGTAAAGGCAAGGTCCACCTGTTTTTTCGCATCTTCAAGGGCCATCTGATCTCTCCGGTTTATCGGGGCGTCCTTTCATACGCGGAGACGCCCGTCATCCGGCGGCAAAACCTTGCGCGGCACAGGGTGAAAGTCAAGTCAGCCCGCCACGGGCAACGCGCGCTCCACGATCCGGGCAAAGAACGACGCACCAAACGCGGCAGTCTGGTCGTTAAAGTCATAGTTCGGATTGTGCAGCCCGGCACTGTCGCCATTGCCGATGAACAAATAGGCGCCGGGGCGTTTTTGCAGGAAATAGGCGAAGTCCTCGGCGCCCATCTCGCGGCCCGCCTCGGCCATCACACCGGCATCCCCAGCGATGTCGCGGGCCACCTCGGCGGCAAAGGCGGTGCGGTGGGGTTCGTTGATCGTGGCAGGATACCCGACCTCATATCGCAACGTGGCGGACACGCCGTAGCTGGCGGCCTGCCCGGCCACAATGGCAGCCATCCGGTCCATGACCATCGCCTGCACGGCCGGGTCAAACGTGCGCACCGTGCCGTTGATATAGGCAGTGTCGGGGATGACATTATCCACGGTCCCGGTGTGGATCTGGGTGACAGACACCACCAGATCATTCAGGGCATAGTGATTGCGGCTCACGATGGTCTGGATGGCCTGCACGATGCCACAGGCAGCCACCACCGGGTCACAGGTGTCGTGGGGCATGGCCCCATGACCGCCAACCCCCTGAATATCCACATGAAACGTATCGACGGCGGCCATGATCGGGCCGGGGGTCGTGTAAAACTGACCGATGGGGGTGCCGGGGGCATTGTGCAGGGCATAAACCTCGGCAATCTGGAACCGGTCCAGAACGCCTTCCTCAACCATCACGCCCGCGCCGCCGCCAGCTTCCTCGGCGGGTTGAAAGATCAACGCCACGCGGCCGCGAAAATTCCGGGTTTCGGCCAGATACCGGGCGGCGCCCAACAGCATCGTGGTATGGCCATCATGTCCGCACGCGTGCATCTTACCCGCGTTCAAGGACGCGTGGGACAGCCCCGTCACCTCGGTCATCGGCAAGGCATCCATGTCGGCGCGCAGGCCCACTGTGGGACCGGGACCCTGCCCGTTGATGATGGCAACGATCCCGGATGTGGCAATCCCGTCGTGGACCTCGTCCACGCCAAATTCCCGCAACCGGTCCACAACAAACCGGGCGGTCTGCTGACAATCGAACGCCAATTCGGGATGCTGATGCAGATAACGGCGCCAGCCTTGCATATCGTCCGAAAATTCGGCGATGCGGTTGATGATGGGCATGGTTGGACTCTTCCGTGCTGCGGGATACGCTGCGGACAAAACCCCAAAGGAGCGACAACCGCAATGGACCACGCCGCGTCAGACACCCTTGTTCAGGATCCGGACGGCGGAATGCCGCGCCTGCTAGAGATTATGCGGCGGCTGCGCGATCCGGTCACGGGCTGCCCGTGGGACATCGAACAAACCTTTGCAACCATCGCGCCCTACACGATTGAAGAAGCCTACGAAGTGGCCGACGCCATCGAACGACAGGCATGGGATGACCTGCGCGGGGAACTGGGCGACCTGCTGTTTCAATCAGTGTTTCACGCGCAAATGGCCTCGGACGCGGGGCTGTTCACGTTTCATGACGTGGCCAACACCATGGCGGAGAAGATGGTGGCGCGGCATCCGCACGTGTTCGGGGACGCGACCCGGGACAAATCCGCGGCCCAACAAACCGCCGATTGGGAACAGATCAAGGCGGCAGAACGGGCGACCAAGGCACAAGGCCGGGTGCTGGACGGCGTGGCGGCGGGGCTTCCGGCCCTGATGCGGGCGGTCAAACTGCAAAAACGGGCCGCTCGGGTGGGATTCGATTGGCCCTCCACCGATCAGGTGCTGGACAAGATGCAAGAAGAAGCGCGCGAACTGATCGAGGCCCGCGACACCCTGACCCCCGCCGAGGTCGAAGAAGAAATGGGCGACCTGTTGTTCGTCATGGCCAATCTCGCGCGGCACTTGGGCGTTGATCCCGAAACGGCACTGCGGGGGGCCAACGCCAAATTTACGCGCCGTTTCAATGGAATAGAGGACGCTCTTGCGCTGAACGGCAAAACCCCCGCCGACAGCAATCTGGCCGAAATGGACACCCTGTGGAACCAGATGAAGGCACAGGAAAAGGCGCTAAAAATATCTGACTGAAAAAATCAGGTATTGACCCGACTGAAAGACTCAGGTTTTAACCGGGGCAGTCAATCAATGGAGTTTCCAATGTTTCTGCGCACCGTCCTTCTGACCACCGTCGCGGCATCGCCCGCCTTTGCGGATGTGAATATCTACACCACCCGGCAACCTGAACTGATCGAACCGGTGACGCAGGCGTTCACTGCCGCCACCGGTATCGCGGTGAACCTCGCCTTTGTCGAAGACGGCATCGTGGAACGGCTTCAGGCAGAAGGGGCGCGGTCACCTGCCGATCTGGTCATGACGGTCGATATCGCAAACCTGCAACAAATCGTCGATGCCGACGTGATCCAAGCGGTGGACAGCGACGTTCTCACCGCCGCCATCCCCGCCAACCTGCGGGCGGCGGACAACCAGTGGTTCGGCCTCACCACCCGTGCGCGGATCGTCTATGCGTCCATGGACCGGGTCGCCGACGGCGAAGTCACCACCTACGAAGACCTCGCCGATCCCAAATGGGCCGGGCGGATTTGCACACGGTCGGGTCTGAACAACTACAACCTCGCCCTTTTGTCCGGGGTCATCGCACATCTTGGCGAAGACGGCGCAACCACTTGGGCCGAAGGGCTCAAGGCCAACCTTGCCCGCAAACCCGAAGGCAGCGACCGCGCTCAGGTCAAGGCAATCTGGGCAGGCGAATGTGACATCAGCCTTGGCAACACCTACTACATGGGCCAGATGCTCGCCGATCCGGAACAAACCGAATGGGCCAACTCGGTGCGGATCGTGTTCCCGACATTCGCGGATGGCGGCACTCATGTGAACGTGTCGGGCGTGGCGATGACCAAAGCGGCACCAAACCGGGCCGAGGCGCTGCAACTGATGGAATTCCTCGTCTCGCCCGAGGCGCAGGCGATCTATGCCCAAACCAACAACGAATATCCGGTCCTTGAAGGTGCCGCGTTGTCGGACCTCGTGCAAAGCTGGGGCAGCTTCACGCCCGATGACGTGTCGCTGTCGGATCTGGCGGCCAATCGGCCTGCGGCTTTGCGGATCATGGAAACCGTCAACTTCGACGGCTAACATGCTGCTTTTATGTAATAATGTATCATGACTACATTGGGGGGCTACGGCCCCCCGGCACACACCCGACACCACGCCATCCCAAAACCGTCAGGCTGACGCCTTTTCTTCCAGCGCCATCCATTCGTTTTCGGCAGCATCGAGTGCGGCTTGGCGTTCTGCCATCGCTTCGGTCGCCTTGCGAAATTTGACCGGGTTCTTGGTGAACAACTCGGGGTCGGCCATCAATTCCGACAACTTGGCAATCTCGGCCCCCAGCTTTTCGATGATCGCGGGCAAGGCGTCCAAACGGTGCTTTTCTGTGAACGTAAGACCTCCGCCACGCACCTCAACAACGGCGGCTTTCGCCTTGGTATCGCGGGGTTTTTCGGAATTCATGAGGGCGACCACATCACCGCGCTGCGCCTGATAATCGGTCCAGCCGCCGGCATAAATCGTGGCGCGCCCGTCGCCTTCCATGGCGACCGTCACCGTCGCCACGCGGTCCAGAAAGTCTCGGTCGTGACTGACCAACAACACCGTGCCGTCGTAATCATCCAGAATTTCCTGCAACAAATCCAGTGTTTCAATGTCCAGATCGTTGGTCGGTTCGTCAAGGATCAACAGGTTTGATTCCTTGGCCATCAACTTGGCCAACAACAACCGGGCCTTTTCACCACCGGACAGCGATTTGACCGGGGCGCGGGCTTGCCCCTCGTCAAACAGAAAATCTTTGAGGTAACCGACAACATGGCGCGGCTCGCCCCGCACCATCACCTGATCGGCCTTGCCGGACACGCGCATATCGGGATCACCGGTCAGGCTCTCCCACAGGCTCATCGACGGATCAAGGGCGGCGCGGCTTTGGTCAAACACCGCCACAGCTAGGTTGGTGCCATGCTTAACCAATCCGGCATCAGGTTCAACTTCGCCAAGCAACATTTTGATAACGGTCGTTTTTCCAACGCCATTCGGCCCAATGAACGCAATCCGGTCGCCACGTTGCACGGTCAGGGACAGACCGGACACAATCGGCTTGCCACCAAATGCCTTGAACAGGTCGATGGCCTCAATGACCTTCTTGCCGCTCACCGGACCACTTTCCAGCGACAACGCGGCGGTGCCCTGACGGCGGATCATGGCAGACCGTTCGGCGCGCAAATCCTGCAAGGCACGCACGCGGCCCATGTTGCGTTTGCGGCGGGCGGAAATTCCTTCAACGGCCCACCGGCCCTCGGCCTTGATGCGGCGATCCATCTTGTGGCGGGCCTGATCCTCGTCGTCCCAGACCTTGTCACGCCAGGCTTCAAATCCATCAAACCCGGTTTCCTGACGGCGCACGGCCCCCCGGTCGATCCACAACGTGGCGCGGGTCAATGCGCGCAGGAACGCGCGGTCGTGGGAAATCAGAACGAAACCGGCGCGGGTGGTTTTCAACTCGTCCTCCAGCCAGCGGACAGCTTCGATGTCCAGATGGTTGGTCGGTTCGTCCAGCAGCATCAACTCGGGGGCTTCTGCCATCAGCTTGGCCAATGCGGCGCGGCGGCGCTCGCCGCCCGATGCGGTGGCGACGGGGCGGTCGGGGTCAAACTTCAACCCATCGGCGACCATTTCAATCCGATACCGGTCCTCCGGCTCCAACCGGCTGGCCGCGAAATCGCCCAGCGTCTCAAACCCCTCCATCGTGGGGTCCTGTTCCATATACCCCACCGTGATACCGGGCGGTACCACACGGGTGCCAGCATCGGGCAGGGTCAAACCGGCCATCACCTTCATCAAGGTGGATTTGCCAGACCCGTTGCGGCCCACCAAGGCCACACGGTCGCCCGGCTGGACCACCATGGACAATTCGGAAAACAAGGGATCCCCGCCAAACGTAAGCGAGATATCAGAGAGCTGGAGAAGGGGTGCGCGTGCCATGGGCGCTGGCTACGCAAGGGTCAGGGAAAACACAAGCCTATCCCGCAACCATCCGCAGGGCGCGGGCACGGGCGGGCGGAATCGCCGCAATCTCCAACCCGGTAAACACATGCAGGGTGTTCATTTCGGCATCCACCACGGCGTGGTCACTGACCCAGCCGCCCATCACCAGATAGGTCTTCAACAACGGGGGCATCCGGCGCATCGCAACCTTGCGGTCAAACGGACGGCGCAACCGTTCGGCAAACCGGAATACGCGGGGGGCCTTGACGCGGGGCAACCAGCGGACCGGGGCCAGATGACGTTCGGTCAACATGTCAAAGGCATCCAGATAGGTATCAGCCTCGGTGCCTTGAAACGACGAACAGCCAAACAACATTTCAACCCCGTGTTCATCCACATACCGGGTCATGGCGCCCCACGCGACACGCAGGATATCGGCATCCTCGACCTCGGGATGGATACAGAACCGGCCCATTTCCACCATCGGCCCGGTGAACTCGCGCAACGCCTCAAGGCCATAGAACTGGGCGGAATAACACTCGCCAATCTCGGACCCGGTGCGCATCGGCAGCAACCGGAAACAACACACCAATCGGCCCGTGCGGACCTCCTCGACCAGAACATGGTGACAACGATCATCAAACTGGTCGGCGTCCAACCCCTCCGGGCGACGCGAACCACCGGGGGTTTCCACGAAACACAAGTGGCGCAACGCCTGTGCGGCCCGCAGATCCGCGTCCGTTTCGGCGAACCGGGCCGCATATCGGCCCTTGCGCAGCATCAACACCATTTGCAAAACCTTGGTAAGCCGCCCTTTTGACCTACATAGGGCGCATCTGTAACAAGGATATACGGAACATGGACAAAGTCACCAAGCCTGACGCCGACTGGCGCGCCCAGCTTTCCGATCTCGCCTACAAGGTCACCCGCCAACACGGCACCGAACGGGCGGGGACGCATGACAACTTTCCCAAATCCGCAGGGACATTTGCCTGCATCTGCTGCGATGCGCCCCTGTTCGACGCCGCGCACAAGTTCGAGAGCGGCACAGGCTGGCCCAGCTTCTACCAGCCCAAAGACCCCGCCATGGTCGGCGAAAGCGAAGACAACGGCTGGTTCATGCGCCGGACCGAGGTCCATTGCGCCCGCTGCGACGCGCATCTGGGGCACGTTTTCCCCGATGGGCCGCAACCCACGGGCCTGCGGTATTGCATCAACGGGGTCGCGCTGACCTTTGATCCGGATCAGGATTAACCGTCACTGCCCAGGAACGTTCCGGCGTCGAACCGGCCGAACGCACTGAACAATTGGCGCAACAAGGTCGTGTCGCGGATATTGTCATCTGTGACACGACGGGACAACTGGACCACGCGTCCGTCCTGCAATCCATATCGGGCAACGTCGTTGACCACGCCTGCGCCGTCAAACGTGATTGCAACCACTTCGCGGTCCACTTCGCGCGGGGCCAATGCGCCAAAATGGCGGAACGTGCTGGCGACATAGTAGAACCCGCTGTCAGACAGCACGCCGCCAGCAGAGGGCGGGCCGACAACATCAGCCACGGTATCGCGGGTATCGACACCAACCAGAACGGCCGAAAGGTCTTCTTCTGAGGGAACATATCCATGATCGCGCATCTGCGCGCTGCAGGCTCCCAACGTGACCAAGGCCACGCCCAGAACAGCCCCCCGGATCGCTCCGCCAATCCTTGTCATGCCTGCCCCCTTGCCATGCGCGCCTGCGCCTTTTATCCGGCTTATAACAGCACGGGTCGCTGTTCAAGAATGGAAACCCCGCCATGTCCACCGCCGCAGCCTCTGTTCCCCGTCCCAGCCACATCGTGCGACTGGCCGAAATCTCGGGTCGGGCGACGATTCCGGTGCTTCTGGAACCGGATGCACGCGAGCGGGCGGCTTTGGCTGTGGCGCTCGGCATCCCGGCCATCCGCAAATTCCGGTTGTCGGGGGACATCAGCCCGCTGGGGCGGCGGGACTGGCTGTTCACGTTCACGTTAGGGGCGACGGTGGTGCAGGACTGCGTCATCACGCTTGACCCGGTCACGACCCGGATCGACGAAACCCTGCGCCGAACCTACCTCAGCGACTATGAAACGCCCGACGCCGACGACGCCGAAATGCCCGAGGATGACACAGCAGATCCGCTGCCCACAGCCCTCGACCTCTACGATGTGGCGCTCGAGGCGCTGGCGCTGGCGCTCCCCCCCTACCCCCGGGCCCCCGGCGCGGAACTGGGGTCGGTAGTTTACACCGAACCGGGCGAGGCCCCGCTGACGGACGAGGCGGCGCGCCCCTTTGCCGGGCTGGCAGCCATGCGCAAGGCGCGCATGGACGACGACGACGGGGACGGGGATGGGAACGACACACTGAACTGAGGCCACCCAAAACACAGGCATCTTTCCGAGTATTTTCGCGACCCCGTCCCAAACCGCGCTGGACATCGCCACCGCCCGCCTGTAACAGCCCGCCGATACACTGCTGCGCTTCGTCAGCATTGACCGAAATACCGGGCCCACGTGCCCCCTGACCTGAGGTTGAGACATGGCCGTCCAACAGAACAAAGTATCCAAATCCCGCCGCAACATGCGCCGGTCGCACGACGCACTCGTCGCGGCAAACCCCAACGAATGCGGCAACTGCGGCGAGCTGAAGCGCCCGCACCATGTGTGCCCGTCGTGTGGTCACTACGACAGCCGCGAAATCGTGGCCGCCGCAACCGACGTTGACCTGGACGAAGACGCGGCCTGAGGCCGGGTAGAAACTGGGTAACAGGCGCGGGGACCCGATGAGCACCGAAGGCAGCGACACGGGAATTTCCGGACGCTCACTTGGGGGCACAACGGTTAACAACACCAAACCGGTTACTCTGTCCGTGGACGCCATGGGTGGCGACAAAGGGCCTGCGGCAATCGTCGCGGGCCTTGCGCGTTTTCTCAAGGACATGCCGGACGCCCGTGCCATCGTGCATGGACCAGCCGATGAACTGGCGCCGCTCCTCGCCAAACGGCGGATCAGCGACCGGGTAGATCTGCGGGACGCACCCGACGTCGTGAAAATGTCGGACAAACCATCCAACGTCCTGCGGCACGGCAAAACCACCTCCATGTGGTCCGCGATCGAGGCCGTGCGCAATGGCGAGGCGGACGTCTGCATTTCCTGCGGCAACACCGGGGCGCTGATGGCGCTGTCGATGCTGCGCCTGCGCAAGGCGGACGGCGTCAACCGGCCCGCCATCGCGTGCTTGTGGCCGTCGCGCAATCCGCAAGGGTTCAACATCATGCTGGATGCAGGCGCTGACATCCGCGCCGATCAGGACGATCTCTTGACCTATGCGCTGATGGGGGCGTCCTATGCGCGCAACGGTTTGGGGCTGACCCGGCCCCGGATCGGCCTGCTGAATGTCGGCGTCGAAGAACACAAAGGCCGGGCAGAACTCAAGGTGGCGCATGACCTGATCGGTCGGGCGGCGGGCCGGGGCGACTTTGACTATGTGGGATTCGTCGAAGGTGGCGATCTGCCCTCCGCGCGGGTGGATGTGATCGTGACGGACGGATTTACCGGCAACGTGGCGCTCAAAACCGGTGAAGGCACGGCAAACCTGATTTCGGAACTTCTGAAACAGGCATTCCAGAAAACGATTCTCTCGAAATTCGCAGCCCTCCTCGCGATGACATCGCTGGGGCGGTTGCGCAAACGGATCGACCCACGGCGGGTCAACGGCGGGGTGTTCCTCGGCCTCAACAAAACGGTGGTCAAAAGCCACGGATCAGCAGACCCCACTGGGGTCGCGGCGGCCTTGCACCTGGCCTACCGGCTGGCGGCCTCCGGGTTTTCGGACAAACTCGCGGCACGGGTTGCCTCTGCGGCAAGCCATGCGCAAGATGCAGGTGGGGCAAACGGTCCGGGCACCCCGCCCGCCGTCGAGGATACAGAACCACAATGACACGTCGCGCCGTTGTCCGCGGGATCGGACACTATCTGCCGGACCGGGTTGTCCCGAACTCCGAGTTCGAAACGCTCGTTGACACATCCAGCGACTGGATCGTCAGCAGGTCCGGGATCGAACGGCGGCATTTCGCAGCCGACGGTCAGACCACATCGGACCTCGCCACACGGGCGGCGCAGGCGGCGCTGGCAAATGCCGGCATGACAGGGGCGGACGTCGACGCCATCATTCTGGCGACGTCAACCGCTGACCTCACCTTTCCGTCCGCAGCCACCATGGTGCAACACAACCTTGGCAACACCACCGGCTATGCCTTTGATGTGCAAGCAGTTTGTGCGGGCTTCATCTATGCGCTGGCAAACGCGAATGCGCTCATCGTCTCGGGTCAGGCCAATCGCGTGCTGGTGATCGGGGCGGAAACCTTCAGCCGGATCATCGACATGACAGACCGGGGCACCTGCGTTCTGTTCGGGGACGGCGCCGGGGCCATCGTGCTTGAGGGGCAGAATGCAACGGGCACCTCTGCGGATCGGGGGATCCTGTCCACCGACCTCAATTCAGACGGGCGCTACCGGGATCTTTTGTATGTGGACGGGGGCGTGTCCACCGGAACCAGCGGCTATCTGCGGATGGAGGGGCGCGAGGTGTTCCGTCACGCTGTCGAAAAACTGGCGCAAACCGCCGAAACAGCGTTGCACAAGGCCGGTCTGACCCATGCGGACATCGACTGGGTCGTGCCGCATCAGGCCAATATCCGCATCATTCAGGCCACCGCCAAGAAACTTGGGATGGACATGGACAAGGTCATCGTCACGGTTCAGGACCACGGCAACACCTCTGCGGCCTCCATTCCGCTCGCGTTGTCTGTGGGCGTGCAGAACGGCCAGATCAAACCGGGCGACCTTCTGGTGACCGAGGCCATCGGCGGCGGTCTGGCATGGGGGGCAGTGGTGTTGCGCTGGTAGGCAAAACACCGTCTGAACCACGCAGCCCAAGCCCTTGTTATTGACTCTTAAATTGGCATGGGCGTAACGTCCCTGAAAACGAGGGGAGTGAAGATGTCGGACAAGACCCTAACGCGGATGGATCTGGCAGAAGCCGTGCACAACGAAGTGGGCCTGTCCCGCAACGAAAGCGCGGATCTGGTCGAGAGCGTTCTATCCCATGTGTCGGACGCGCTGGTGCGCGGCGAAACAGTCAAGATCAGTTCGTTCGGGACGTTTTCCATCCGGGAAAAATCCGCGCGCGTCGGGCGGAACCCGAAAACCGGCGAGGAGGTTCCCATTCACCCCCGCCGCGTCCTGACCTTCCGGCCCAGCCATCTGATGAAAGACCGCGTGGCCGACGGTAACAAGCGGTAAGGGGCATCAGGGGTGGGAAAATCCCGCGACGCCTTTCGCACCATTTCCGAAGTGTCCGACTGGCTGGACACACCCGCGCACGTCCTGCGGTTCTGGGAAAGCAAATTCACACAGGTCAAACCGGTGAAACGGGCGGGCGGGCGGCGCTATTACCGGCCCGACGACATGGAATTGCTGGGGGGCATAAAAACCCTCCTGCATGACCAAGGCATGACTATCAAAGGCGTGCAGCGGTTGCTGCGGGACAGTGGTGCCAAACATGTGGCAGGCTTGGGGCCGCGCGTGGACGATGACGACGACACGTTCGACATTGTCCTCACCGACACCCCGGCGGACGTTGAAATCAGGGGCGCGGCACAGGACATCGCCTTGCCTCCGGCGCAGGCCGCAGCGGCGGAACCGCCCTCGCCGGACCCAATGCCCGCAATCCGTCCAACCGCACACCGCTCGTCCACCGACATTCCGGCCGACCCGCAAGACGACGACCTCAACCCGCCCAGTCGGTTTTTCGCTGCCTTCCAACGGGCGGACTCCACAACGCTCCGCCGCAGGGCCGCGCAAATCGCGCCGCTCGTGGCGCGGCTGGAAACGGTGCGCGCGTCCTTGGCGCGGGACTGATCCGTTTGTGCGGCACGGCCTGCTTTTCCAGCTTGCCCTCCCCCGCAAAACAGCTATGAACACCGCCAGTCGGGCTATAGCGCAGCCTGGTAGCGCGTCCGTCTGGGGGACGGAAGGTCGCAGGTTCGAGTCCTGCTAGCCCGACCAACAAAATCGCCCGCCCCGGATTGCCCGCGGCGGGCGTTTTTGCAACCATGAACCAGAACAGCGGGATCAGTCGGGCATGACAGCACAAGGCGTTCTGGCGGATCATCAGATCCGGGACCTCATCACCGACGGGGCCATCACGGCCAGCGCGCCGTTCATGCCCGGACAGGTGCAACCGGCGTCACTCGATCTGCGGCTCGGGGATACGGCCTACCGGGTGCGGGCATCGTTTCTGGCGGGGCCACGGCGCAAACTGGCGGACCGCCTGCGCGATTTCACCATGCACCAGATCGACCTGCGGGCGGGGGCGGTTCTGGAAAAGGGCTGCGTCTATGTCGTCCCCCTGTTGGAACGTCTCACGCTTCCGCCGGGCATGTCGGGGGCGACGTCGGCGAAATCCTCCATCGGGCGGTTGGACCTGCTGACGCGGATCATCACCGACCATGGAACAGAATTTGACCGGGTGCCCGCAGGCTATGAAGGGCCGCTTTATGTGGAAATCTGCCCCCGGTCGTTTTCGGTGGTGGCGCAAACCGGGCAAATGCTCAACCAGATCATCTTTCGGGTCGGGCACACGGTGCTGAACGACACCGAACTGCACGCGCTCCACGCCCTCAGCCCGATTGTGGGGGGGGACGCGGTCATCTCGGATGGGCTGGGGTTTTCGGTGGACCTGTTGCCCGCCGCTGGCGACCTTGTGGGATATCGGGCCAAACCGCACACCGGGGTGATCGACCTTGCCCGGCTTGGGCACTACGCGCCCCACGACTACTGGGAAGAGGTGCGCACGCGCGACGGCTACATCATCCTCGACCCCGGCGCGTTCTATATCCTCGTAAGCCGCGAAGCGATCGCGATCCCCCCGCAATGCGCTGCCGAAATGGCCCCCTATCTGGCCATGGTCGGGGAATTCCGGGTGCATTACGCGGGCTTTTTCGACCCGGGCTTTGGCTGGGACGGGGCCGGGGGCGCCGGCAGCCGGGGCGTGCTCGAGGTCCGCTGCCACGAAGCCCCCTTTGTCCTTGAACACGGGCAAATCGTCGGGCGGCTTGTCTATGAACGCATGAGCAGCTTGCCGCAGACGCTCTATGGGCGGGATATCGCGTCAAATTATCAGGGTCAGGGGCTCAAGCTGTCCAAACACTTCCGCACGACCTGATTATTTTCAACATGCCCCGCCACGGGGTTGATTGCGCGCTCTCCATCGCTCAAGTGACTGTGATGGGGCGCAGTCTCCGGACACCACTCTATCGAACAACTCAGGGGCACCATGGACCTTCTTCTCATTCTGATCGGCTTCGCGGCACTGGTCGGCGGAGGCGAGGCGCTCGTGCGCGGCGCGGTGTCGGTGGCAACCCGGCTTAATGTCTCGCCGATGGTGATCGGGCTCACGCTTGTGGGCTTTGGCACCTCGATGCCGGAACTCGTGACCAGCCTTCAGGCCGCCGCTGCGGGGGCACCCGGTATCGCGGTGGGCAACGTGGTGGGGTCCAACATCGCCAACATTCTGCTGATCCTCGGCATTGCGGCAGTCATCGCGCCTGTGTTGGTGGAACAGAAAACATTCCGGCGCGACGGGGCGATCCTTCTGGGGGCCACGGCCCTGTGTATCGGGCTTGCGCTCACGGGCACCTTCGGGCGGCTCGAAGGGGTGATCTTTCTGGCGGGGCTTGGCGGGTTCCTCTGGCTGGCGTTCCGGCAGGACGCCGGCGAAACCGACACCTACACGCACGAGGCAGACAGCCTGCCGCCACCGCTTGGCAATATCTGGCTGGCGCTCGGGTTGTTCGTGGGCGGTCTGGCCGTGACGATTTTCGGGGCCCGCCTGCTGGTCAGCGGGGCGATCAACATCGCGCGGGACTGGGGGGTCAGCGAATCGGTGATCGGCCTCACAATTGTGGCCATCGGCACCTCGCTGCCGGAACTCGTGACCTCGGTCGTGGCGGCCCGCAAGGGTCAGGCGGATGTGGCGCTGGGCAACGTGATCGGCTCCAACATCTTCAACATCCTGGGTATTCTGGGGATCACGGCGCTCCTCAAACCCATTCCCGTGCCACAAGACATCGCCGGATTTGACATCTGGGTGATGGGGGCTGCGACGGTGCTGATGGTCTGGGTCTGTCGGTCCGGGTGGAAGGTCACACGGCGCGAAGGCACCCTGATGCTGGGCCTTTACGCGGCATACCTCGTGGCGCTCGCGGTCTAGACGGACGGTTCAGAACCGGCCGATCCGGCGACCAACACGCAACGCCTGCTGCGCACGCTTGGCATTCTCGCGTCCAGCCTTGGCATTGGCGCGCTCTTCGGGGGTCATGTCCTTGTGGGACCGCCCCCCGGTTCCCCCCCCGGCGATGCGGTTGATACCTTCGTTGATGCCACGGCGCAAAAACATCCGGAAAATCATGTTGATGATCTGATTGGCATTCATCGTTTGCTCCTCTTTGGGTGCATATAGGATCGCGTTTCGGTCATACCACACCTCACCCCAAAAATGGGGCGGCAGAATGGCGCGGGATCATTCGCCCTCGAACATATCGCCCTGATCGGTGTCGTCGTCCTCATCGGGGTCTTCGCCGCCAAGGGACCCCATGCCGGGCGGCGGTCGGTTGTCCAGCAATCCGGCAGCGCGCAATTCCTTCAGACCCGGCAAATCGCGGGCACTTTCCAATCCGAAATGGTCCAGAAACCCTTGGGTGACAACAAACGTGACCGGGCGGCCCGGGGTCATCTTGCGGCGGCCAAACCGGATCCATTCCATCTCCAACAACTGATCCACCGTGCCCCGGCTCACGCTGACGCCACGGATTTCCTCGATCTCGGCGCGGGTGACGGGCTGGTGGTAGGCAATGATGGCCAATGTTTCGATGGCGGCACGGGACAGCTTTCGAACTTCGATGGTTTCCTTTTGCATCAGGAAGCCCAGGTCGGAGGCAGTGCGGATCGCCCATGCGTCGCCCACGCGGACCACTCCAACCCCCCTGCCCTCATAGCGTTTGCGCAAATAGGCCAAGGCCTCGGCGGGGTCGCATCCATGCGGCATCCGGGCGGCAAGGTCGGCTACCGAAACAGGCTCTGCCGTGGCAAAC
This sequence comes from Marivivens sp., assembly GCA_041742255.1. Classification (GTDB taxonomy): domain Bacteria; phylum Pseudomonadota; class Alphaproteobacteria; order Rhodobacterales; family Rhodobacteraceae; genus JBGSIZ01. The sequence continues at coordinate 20,745 of JBGSIZ010000176.1, forward strand.
AGAATCGCCTCGACCATGCGTTCCTGTTCGCCCATCGGCGGGGCCTCAAACAGGCTGTCGCGCACGGGTTTTTCCGGGCCACGTTCATCTGGAACGGTTTGGGTCATGGGGTCATGTCTTCTTGCGGATCTGAATGGGGGCAAAGGCGTCCGATTGGCGGATCTGGATATGGCCCTCTTTGGTCAACTCCAGCGAGGCGGCGAATGTGGCCGCCGTGGACGACCTGCGGCGCATCGGATCGGTATTCCATCCGTCCGGGACATAGCTTGCAATGTCCGTCCAATCGCCAGCATACCCGATTAAGGGGCGCATGCGGTCCAACGCCTCTTCCATGGTCATCACCGATACCCGGTCCATGACAAAGGGGCGGAATTCGTCGCGCGTACGGATCCGGGCATAGCCCTGCATCAGGTCCAGCAACGTGGCGGTATAGGTGACGCGGCGCACGCGGGCGACGTCCTCGGTGATGCCACGGGCGTGAAAATCCCGGCCCAACTGGTCGCGGGCCATCAATGTGGCGGCGACCTCTCGCATGGCCTGCAACCGCTCCAACTGAAACGCAAGGTGGGCGGCAAGGTCTTCGCCACTCGGCCCTTCGGCCATGGGATCGGGGGGCAGCAACAATCGGGATTTCAGAAACGCCAGCCACGCGGCCATCACCAGATAATCGGCGGCCAGCTCCAGACGCAGCGACTTGGCCTGCTCGACAAAGGCCAGATATTGCCGGGCGAGCGCAAGAATGGACACCTGACGCAGATCGACCTTCTGGGTGCGGCTCAGGCTCAGCAACAGATCAAGGGGACCCTCGAAGGCGCCCACGTCCACAATCAACGCCTCGGCGGCCATGCGGTCGGTGACGCTGATGCGGTCCTCCTCGAACGGCTGCACGGTCACGTCCCCCCGGATAACAGGCTGGCAAACTCGGCCTCAAGGGCGGCAATGTCAACCGGGTCCGGGGGCTGGCGCGCGGCCTCGGCAGCATGCGCACGGTCCAGCGCAGGCCCGCTCAGCGCCCCGGCAGCACGGATCACGGCCTCCATTTCGGCGGCGTCACCATTGCAATGCAGCGCCACATCACACCCCGCAGCAATCGACCCGGCGACACGGTGGGCAATGTCACCGGCAAGGGCCTGCATGGAGATATCGTCCGTCATCAACAGCCCCCTGAACCCGATCTGATTACGGATCAGGCGGATGATCTCGGGGCTTTGAGTGGCGGGCAGCGGACTGATGCGGGGAAACACGATATGGGCGGACATGCCCATCGGCAGATCGTTCAAGGCGCGAAACGGGGCAAAATCCCACTGCGCGGCGTCGGCGTGGTCTACGTCGGCCACAGGCAAGTGCAAATGGCTGTCCACCTGCCCCCTGCCATGTCCGGGCATATGTTTGATCACGGGCACAACACCCCCGGCCAACAAACCATCAGCAGTGGCGCGGGCGTTCTGGATCACGGCACCGGGGGTGTCGCCCATGCAGCGGTTGCGCAAAAACGGGTGGGTGTCGGGGCCAGCAATATCGCAGGTCGGGGCGCAATTCACGTCAATACCCACTTCGCGCAATTCGTGGGCCATCATCCGGGCGCGGATCCAGAACGCCCGGGCAGCCCCCGCACCCGTCCGCTCTGCCTGTTCTAACGGGGGCAACCATTCGCGCCAATGGGGGGCACGCAGGCGTTGCACCCGGCCCCCTTCTTGATCGACCATGACCATGGTGTCGCGGCCCACGGCCTCGCGCAATTGCGCGGTCAGCTGGCGCACCTGATCGGGCGTGTCGATATTGCGGGCAAACACAATAAACCCAAACGGCTGGGCCTCCCGGAAAAACGCGGCCTCATTCGGCGTGACGTCCAGCCCCATGGGGGCAAGGATCGCCGCGCTCAGGGTCATTCAGCGGACCTCGACAGGGATGCAAATGGCGTTTTCGGCGACCAAGGCGGCACAAAACCGATTGGTATCGGCGCGGTCGGCAAACCCCATGGCGCGTAGACGGTAAAACGTCTTGCCACCACTGCTGGCCTTCTGGATCACCAAAGTCTTTTCGGCCAGATAATCGGGGAATGCAGCGCGCAGGCGGGTCCATTCGGTCTCGGCGACCTCGGGGCTGTCAAACGCGCCCAACTGCACCAGATGGGTGCCCACCGGGATCGTGGCCGGGTCCACCACACTGGCGGCAGGGGCGACTACGAGGGCGGCGTCAGTGGCAGCCGAGGCCATCACGGCATCTTGCGCCGGGGCCACCACGTTCAACCCTGCCGGGCGGGCGGGCGGACGGGGGGATTGGGACACGCCGGGAACAGAGGCGGGGACGATATCGGCGATATCCTCGACCGACACACCGTTCACGGCCATCGCAACCTCGGGCACAGGTGTTCCTTCGGGCAAAGCGGTCAAGGGGGCGGCACCCGCAGCAATCTGATCGGCCAACGCCAGAATATCATCAGGTGTCAGCGGGGCATCGGCCTGCGCGACA
>JBGSIZ010000177.1:0-11684 GCA_041742255.1 Marivivens sp.
ATGACGCTCAACATCACGCCCGGACCAACATTGTTCGCAGAACGGCCAGAAGTGGTCTGGGGGCTGATCGCATCACTTTTCATCGCCAACTTCGTGCTGCTCTTGATGAACGTCCCGATGGTGAAAATCTTTGTGCGGATCCTCATGGTGCCGCCGGCGGTCTTGTTGCCGGGGGTGACGATGATTTCCTTCGTGGGGATCTACTCGCTGTCGGGCAGCTACTTTGACCTGCTGCTGATGATCCTGTTCGGGGTCATGGGCTGGGCATTCCGCAAGATGGACATCCCGACGGTTCCGGTCATTCTGGGCATCCTTTTGGGATATCAGATGGAAAACAACCTCCGGCACGCGATGACACTGTCGGGGGGGGAATGGACCTATCTGTTCTCGTCGCCCATCGCGATCGGGCTGTGGATCTTTGCGGTGCTTGGCTTTGTGGCACCTATGTTCCTGCGGCGGGTGCTGCGCAAACCAACACCTCCGGCGCTCTGATGACACGCATCCTCATCCCCTCGGGCGCATTGGGTCTGGGCTTTGACGCGGACGCCCTTGCGCTGGGGGTGAGGATGAACCCGGACCTCATCGCGATTGACGGGGGGTCCACCGACAGCGGGCCGTCCTATCTGGGACGGGGGGTCAGCAAATACGCGCGGGCCTCGACCAAGGCGGAATGGGGGGCGATCATCGCGGCGCGGGCACAGGCGGGGTGCCCCTTGGTCATCGGGACGGCGGGCACCTGCGGGGCGGACAGCACGGTAGATTGGCTGCTGGACATCACGCGGGACATTCTGCGGGAACAAGGGCTGACAGCACGGATCGCGGTGCTGAAATCGGGACAGGACGCAGGCAGGATCAAATCGGCACTGGCGGCGGGGGACATCACCCCCCTGCCCCACGCACCGGACATCGACGCGGGCGTGATCGACCAATGCACCAACATCGTGGCGCTGGCGGGGGCGGAACAGATCACGGCGGCGCTGGCAACCGGGGCGGATATCGTCATCGCCGGGCGGACAACGGACACGGCAATCATCGCGGCCCTGCCGATTGCGCGGGGGGACCACGCGGGGGCGGCATGGCACGCGGCCAAGATCGGGGAATGTGGGGCGCTGTGTTCCACGATGCCGCAATCTGGGGTCATCCTGATTGACACGGACGCGACAGGGTTCACGGTGCGACCCCTGGCCGTGGGGGCGCGCTGCACGCCACATACGGTGTCGGCACACATGCTTTACGAAAACTCGGACCCGTTCATCCTGTATGAACCGGGCGGGCACCTTGATGTGACGGGCACACGCTACACGGCACTCGACGACGCCTCGGTGCGGGGCGAAGGGTCGGTCTGGCACCCCTCCCCCCGCTACACCGTCAAACTCGAAGGGGCGCGGGCGGCAGGCTTCCAGACCATCCTCATGGCACTGGTTCGGGACGCGCGGTATGTGGCCAATATTCAGGCATGGTGCGACGATATCCGGACCCACCACGCGGCCAAGGTGCAGGCGCGCATGGGGCTGGGGGCGGCAGATTACACGCTGGACATGCGGCTGATCGGGGTGAACGGCACGCTGGGCGCGCTGGAACCCCGGACCACCACCCCGAACGAGGCGGGGGTGCTGGCCATCGTCACGGCGGCCACGCAAACCACGGCGAATGATATCGCCAAGATGCTCAACCCCTACCTTCTGCACCACGCTCTGACAACGGCCGAGGAAATGCCGACCTTTGCCTTCCCCTTTTCACCTGCGGAAATTGACCGGGGGGCGGCGTGGGAATTCTGCCTCAACCACGTCCTGACCCTGCGGGACCCGATGGAAGCGTTTTCGCTCACGGTGATAGATGCCTGAACTCGGTCACATCGTCGAAAAGGTGCGCACGAAAAACGCAGGTCCGTTCTGGGTGACGGTGGATATCTTCTGCGGATCGCGGGTGGCCTATGACCGGGTGCAGGCGGGCCTGACGACGGCCATGGTGGCGGCGGCGTTCCGGGTGGACACAGACACGCTCAAACGGTTCGACATCGCGGATTTGCATGTGGTGAAATTCTCGCTGCCCCGCCCCGCCATTCAGGGGACGATCCATGACCGGGACATGCACGGGGCGGGCTGGGGCCCGTTGATCGCGGAACTCGAAATCGCGTAAAACGACACCGACGCGATACCGTCGGAATACCGACGCTTTATCCAACCGCATTTTAGGGGAAATGGTACCGCCTTCCTGGCTTGAACAGGAGACCTCTGGATCCACAATCCAGCGCTCTAACCAACTGAGCTAAGGCGGCACTGGGGGCGGAATTACCGCCCACGGGGGCGGATTGCAAGCCCGGATTGCACCCTATGACAGGTCATTATGACCCGCACCGCTTGCCAACCAACCTCTGCGCGCGTTAAGACAAATCCTTGCATACGCCAGAGGTTCCCATGCCCATCAACACCGAACGCGACGTCGAAGCAAACCTGCAAATCGGTCCCACCGATCTGGGCATGGTGCGGCTGTTCATTTCTGCCGGGACCACCGAAATCCCGATGGATTTCGAACCCGAAGAAGCCGAAGAAATCGCCGAGGAAATCCTCGCCGCCGTCCGCGCCGCACGGGCCGTCAGCCCCCGGAAAAAGTGATCCCGGGATCGCGCGCCACATGGGCGCGCAACGCGGCGTGGCGGGCGAATTTATGCACCATCACCTTGCGGCGGGCGGGGGGTAGTCTGGTCTCCGGCCCCATCCGCAATATCTCGGCGCCGTACCCATCCGCGATAATCAGCCCGGTATCCAAGGGCAACAAATCGCTGGGAAAATCGGCATCCACGGCCCAGAAAAACCGATCCGCCCATTCCAGATAATTGTGCCATTTGGCATCTGTCTGAAAATCGCTGCGGCCGGATTTGCACTCGATGATCCACACCTCGCCCTTGGGGCCCAACGCCATCACATCGACCCGCAATCCCGGTGCCGGCACCAGTTCCTCGACGGTGACAAAGTTGTGGTCGAGCAGATGACGGCACACACCCCGGGCCAAAATCTGGCCGGGTTTGCGGGGAACTAGGGGGGCGTCATCTCTCATGTCAGGAATATGAACAATTCGGGAACATCGGTCAAGCGGCTGCCGGAACAGGCCCGCGTTTCGGGCAAAACCGTGGCAAGGTGACCCGGCGTCACTCCTGACAAAACCACCCTCCCGCCTCATTTCTGCCGTGGACCCGCGCGATCAAAGATTAACGTGACACAGGACATCGCCATGACCCTCCTCGCCCAGTTCTTCGCAAACGTGTCGTTTCTCGAGGTCGGTCTGACCTTTGTGGCGATCGGCGTCATCGAGCGGGCGCTCTTGTTGCTGCCAGAAACCATCGTGGGCAACGGCGGCTGGCTCCTGGACCTCGGCCCCCGCATCTAACGTCGCGCCTGACCCCTTGCCGACCCCCCAACATCGCCCTAGATGTTGTAACGGCGAGTTTCTGCCCCTCTCGTGACCAGCGCTTACATTCCAGTGGCCTTAAGCAAATCCGAGGGAGCTGGCTCTGTTCAGGCTCAGGTCTGATTATCTGGCGCCCACCTGTACATACAGGTCCTCGGGAATAAAGCGTCCACGGTTGCCGCGGTTCTCGCCACTTTAACCCTTGCGGGGGTGCCGCACTGTGCGGGCTTGGGCCTGCACGGGGATCGGCATCAGATCATCGGGTGTCTTGTGACCCCGGTCATCGTCATCCGTGTCGGCCATGCCCATGACAACAATGGCAAATTGCACGCTGGCAAACACGATGCCGTTCAGCATGAACAAGATCACAGCGGCCAGAATACCCACGTCAGACGTGCTTACCAGATGCCACAGCCCGGCCACGTTGAACCAAAACAACAGCCCGACAAACACGGCGGACAGGGCAAAACCGATGAAAACCTGACGGATATACAGACGGATCAATGCGGGCATGGGGGCCTCCAATCGGCGCAACCGTCCGCCAAACGGCCCGTCACCACAAGGCGCAAGGTGTCGCAGCGGCGACGCTCCGCTCAGGCGCCCTTGGTCTCAAACGCCTCGGGCCGGGCCTCGTGGGCCATATGGTCCAGCACGGCGTTCACGAATTTCGGCTCTTTTCCATCCGGAAAAAACGCAACGGCGACGCCTACAAATTCGGAAATGACCACCTTGGGCGGGGTCACGGCGGCGATCAATTCGGCACCTGCAGCCCGGAACAAGGCGCGCAGGGTCGGGTCAATCCGGGCGATGGGCCATTTGGCCACCAACGCACGGTCGGTTAACTGGTCGATCTTGGCCTGTTCATCCACGGCGCGCTCCATTAGGGCGCGGAACGTGGCGGGATCGCCTTCGATCATCTCATCACCATCATACACCGCACCGAACCGATGGGTTTCGAATTCCACAATGATGGTATCCACGGTCTGGCCGCTGGACTCCATCTGAAACAGGGCCTGCACGGCATACAGGCGGGCGGCGGATTTCATCGCCCTTTTCTGGTCCCGTTTCTGGGCTTGGCGGTCGGTGGTTTGTGTCATGCGGGGGTTGTGTCGCTGCTGCCTTTGCGGGCGAGCAGGATCTCTCCTGTAAATCCGACGCCCTTGTCGGCGCGGGACCACTTACGAGACAGGGCGATCAGGTGCAAGGCCGCAGCAGCGGCACCGCCACCTTTGTTCTGTCCGGCAACCTCGGCGCGGGCTTGGGCCTGCGCCTCGTTCTCGACGGTCAGGATTCCATTGCCAATGCACAACCCCTGCAACCCTAACAGGGTCAAGGCACGGCTCGAATCGTTGCACACGGTGTCGTAATGGGTCGTTTCGCCCCGAATGACACAGCCCAGCGCGACATACCCGTCAAAGTTGGACATCCGGCCCGCGATCCCGATGGCGGTCGGGATTTCCAACGCGCCGGGCACCTCGACCAGATCCCAGGTGCCGCCCACGGCCTCGATCTCGGCCTTGGCCCCGGCCACCAATGCATCCGCAATCTGGCGGTAATAGGGGGCGACGACGATCAACATCTTGACGGGGGTGTCAAACGTGGGCCGCTCAAGGGTATAATGGGACGGACCAGCCATCAGTATTTCTCCGAGATTTTGCGGGTGCCCACGATTTCAAGACCATAGGCGTCCAGACCCACCACCTTGGGCTTGGGCGAATTGGTCAACAGGATGATCTGGGACAACCCCAGCGACGACAATATCTGCGCGCCCAGACCGTATTGGCGCAATGTCTGCGGCGAGGCTTCCTCGGACGCGACCAGCTTCATATGCAGGTCGCGCAGCAGCACCAGCGCACCGCGCCCTTCGGCGGCGATCAATTCCATGGAATCGCCAAATTCACGGGACCGCCCGGCGGGTCCGGTGCCCACCACGTCCAGCAACGGGTCCATCGCATGCATCCGCACGATGACCGGTTCCGGGCCGGTGATATCCCCCATGAACAAGGCGATATGCTCGGCCCCTTGGGTTTCATCGGTGTAGACCCGCATCTGCCATTCGCCACCAAACTCGGATTGGATGGTTTGTTCGGCAACAACCTTGACCAGATTGTCATGACGGCGGCGATACGAAATCAGGTCGGAAATCGTCCCGATCTTCAGGTTGTGTTTCTGGGCAAACGCCACCAGATCGGGCAACCGGGCCATGGACCCGTCGTCATTCATGATCTCGCAAATCACACCAGACGGGTTCAATCCGGCCAGACGGCTGATATCCACGGCGGCCTCGGTATGCCCGGCGCGGACCAAAACGCCACCATCGCGGGCGCGCAACGGGAACACATGGCCAGGCGTGGCAATGTCGGTGGACCCTTTGGCGGCATCAATCGCCACCGACACGGTGCGGGCGCGGTCGTGGGCAGAAATGCCGGTAGACACTCCTTCGCGGGCTTCGATGGAAATGGTAAATGCGGTTTCGTGCCGGGACGAATTGTTGGTGGACATCAGGTGCAGACCCAGTTGGTCGATCCGCTGCGATGTCAGCGACAAACAAATCAGGCCGCGCCCGTGGGTCGCCATGAAATTGATCGCGTCGGGGGTCGCCATTTGGGCGGGGATCACCAGATCGCCTTCGTTCTCGCGGTCTTCGTGGTCCACCAGAATGAACATCCGGCCATTGCGGGCATCGTTGATGATGTCCTCGATGTTGGAAATCGCATCGGACCAGTCCCGTTCTACCGGACCGGGCGTTTCAAATGGCAGGCTCATCGCAATCCCCTCGTGTGACGTGTTCGGAAATAGACCAGCGCGGCCACCATGGAAAGGGGGTGCAGGGGGAAACCAAGGTGGAGCGGGGCACGGCCCCTGTGCACCCCTGCATCCGGCGGGCGTTATGCGCCGAAATAGGTTTCAGCGGGCACAAACCCGGCCAACCGGCCGGCGTCGGTCCATTCACGTTCAAACGGGGTGTCGCCCACCAGCAAAACTCGGTCAGACGGGCGGCCCCGGTCCGTCAGAATGGCGGCCAACCGGGCACGCACCCCGGCCCAACTGTCGGTGAACAGCGGGGCGGCATAGGCGGCGTCAATCTGGGCCAAGGCGGCCACCTGCGCCACGTCAACCGGGCGATGCACCACGGCCACGCGGTCCGCGCCCATGATGGCCTCCAACCGGTCGGCGCGGTCGGGGGTCAACCGGGCGTCACGCAACAGGCGCAACGCATTGCTGGAAAACAGAAATCCCACAACATCATGGCCCGTCTGGGCGCGCACACTGGCATAGGTCTTGTAGGGCAGGCCAAGGGCGATGGCGCGTTTGACCCGCAACCGGACCACCTCGATCGTCAGGGTCGGCAACAAATCGGCGCGGGCCTTGGTCCAGACGTGGCGGCGCCACGCATGGCCCGGCTCCACCCTGGGGCCGTTGTTGTGGCCGGGTCCGGGGGGCGCTGTCATTCCCATTCGCGCAGCCGCGCGACATAGCGGGCCATGGTGTCCACCTCAAGGTTGACCTTGTCGCCCACGGCCATCTCGTCCCAGTTCGTGACGGCCTTGGTGTGGGGAATGACGTTGATGCCAAACGTCGCGCCCTCCACCTCGTTCACGGTCAAAGACGTGCCGTTCAGCGCCACAGACCCCTTGGACGCGATGAACCGGGCCAGCGGTTCGGGCACGCGGAACGTCATCCGGGTGCTGTCGCCTTCGTCGCGCATGGCAATCAGGTCGGCGACGCCGTCCACATGGCCCGACACGATATGCCCGCCCAGCTCGTCACCCACCTTGAGCGCGCGTTCAAGGTTGATCCGCTTGCCCTTGGCCCAATGGGCGATATTGGTCAGGCCCACGGACTCGGCGGAAATCTGAACATCGAACCAATTGCGCGGCGATGATCCCAAGGCAACAACCGTGAGACACACACCGTCGCAGGCAATGGACGCGCCGATGTCGATCCCTGCCACATCATAAGCGGTGGCGATACGGGCGCGCAAATCGCCGCGCGGGTCAAGGTCAATCACCTCGCCAATATCGGTAACAATCCCGGTAAACATGACGCGCTCCTTTGGCTTTGCCCCAGACCTAGCGGGGGACGCGGGGCCAGACAAGGGATCAGACGATAACCCGGACCGCCTCGGAACAGGTCCTTGGCAGGCAGCCTTAATTCTGCCCTAAGACTTACCTAGTAAATAACCGCAATTCCAACGGGGACGCGCCGGGCGCCATGACCGCATCACGACCGCACAGGTTCCTGTTCCTGCAAGGGCCGCATGGACCGTTCTTTCACCGTCTGGGCAAGATGCTGCGGGCGGCGGGGGCGGATGTGTGGCGGGTCGGGTTCAACGCAGGCGACCGGGCGTTCTGGTTCGGCGGGCCGGGGTTCATCCCCTACACAGGCACACCTACGGACTGGCCCGGCACGGTTGCGGCCCTCCTGACGGACAAAAACATCACCGATATCGTGCTCTACGGAGACACGCGACCGATCCACGCGCAGGCCATCGCGGTCGCAAAGGACATGAATATCCGGGTCCATGTGTTCGAGGAAGGATACATGCGGCCCTACTGGGTCACCTATGAACGGGGTGGGGCAAACGGCCATTCGCGCCTGATGGACATGACGGTGGCCGACATGAAGGCGGCGCTGGCGCTGTCTGACCTCGATGTGCCCGAACCTCCCGCGCATTGGGGGGACATGCGGCAGCATATCTTTTACGGGGCGCTGTATCATTGGTTCGTGATGTTCCGGAACGGACAATACCGCAATTTCCGGCCGCACCGGGACCTGCCCGTGATGACCGAGGCGGCGCTATATACCCGGCGATTGCTTCTGATGCCACTGATCGCGCTGGATCGGCGGTTCGCCACGGCGCGGATCAAACTGGGGGGGTTCCCCTATCACCTTGTGCTGTTGCAACTGGAACATGACGCCAGTTTTCAGATGCATTCACCGTTTTCGCGCAATGCGGATTTTCTGGAACTGGTGATCGACGGCTTTGCCAAAGGGGCCCCCGCGCACCACCATCTGGTGTTCAAGGCGCATCCGCTGGAAAACGGGCGGGCGCCCTTGCGGCGGATTATTGGCACCTTGGCCCGGCAACACGGGGTCGGGGCGCGGGTGCATTATGTGCGGGGGGGCAAACTGGCGCGCCTGCTGGACCACGCGCGCACGGCCGTCACGGTCAATTCCACGGCGGCGCAACAGGTGCTGTGGCGGGGCATCCCGCTCAAGGTGTTCGGGCGGGCGGTCTATGCCAAACCGGAATTCGTCTCGGCCCTGCCCTTGCCGGATTTCTTTGCCACGCCCGGACGGCCCGACAATCGGGCCTACAAGGATTACAGGCGGTTCCTCTTGGAAACCAGTCAGGTGCCGGGCAGTTTCTATTCGGCGCGCGGGCGGCGGCAACTGCTGCGACAGGTCGTGGATATGATGCTGGACGACGAAGACCCCTATGATGCGTTACGGTCCGGCAAAACCCCGCCACGGCAGACCTTGCGGATTGTCAACTGACACCCACAACCCCTTGGGGTAGGCCGCACAAATCGCGGCAGCACGGCAACACCCGTTCCCCCGGCGCGGCTCATGCAGAACAGAAATCCTAGCTTTTGCTCCGGGATTTGGGTAGCGTTCTACAAAAGCCTGAGGCAGGCATAAAAACAGGTCGAGGAGACCGAGCAGTGACATCCATGAGTTTGCGCCTCGCCAAGGGCGTGGCAGTGTTGGCCGTTCTGGGTATTTTGGGGTCCTGTGGCCTGCCCCGGTCCGGCCCCAACAAGAATGAAATCTTTGCAGGGTCTGTCCTGCGCGAAGGCGACGCCTTTGTGCTGAGCGTCGATGATCGGGTGAACCGGATCGCGGCGGTGCAGGTCTCGCTCGGGTTCACATCTGCGTTTGAAAACGCAGGGTTGGTCGGGTCCGACACGATCCAGCCAGGGGACGTTCTGGGGCTGACCATCTGGGAAAACGTGGATGACGGGCTCTTGGTGCCGCCGGGGCAAAACGCCACCGTTCTGGACGAGGTGCAGGTGGACGGCGCAGGATTTATCTTTGTGCCCTACGCCGGACGGATTCAAGCCGCAGGCAACACCCCCGAGGCGATCCGCCGCCTGATTTCCGAAAAGCTCGAAGACCAGACGCCCGACCCGCAGGTGCAGGTGCGCCGCCTTGCGGGCGACGGGTCCACTGTGTCGGTGGTCGGGGCCGTCGGCGCGCAGGGGGTCTATCCAATCGAACGGCCCACCCGGACGCTGTCGGCGATGCTGGCACGGGCGGGCGGGGTCACCATCCGGCCCGAGATTGCACAGGTCACCATCGTGCGGGGCAGCCACTCCGGTTCGGTCTGGTTTCAGGACCTGTATGACCACCCCGGCCAGGACATCGCGCTGCGCGGCGGCGACCGCGTGATCGTCGAAGAAGACACGCGGGCCTTTACCGCGCTTGGGGCAACAGGCACGCAAAACCGGGTGGTGTTCCAAAGCCAGACCATTTCCGCGATCGAGGCGATTGCACAGGTCGGCGGCTTGTCCTCGACCGTGGCCGACCCCACCGGGGTGTTCGTGTTCCGCAACGAACCCGAAGAAATCGCGCAACAACTGGTCGGTGATCCCACGCTCACGGGCACACAACGGGTGGTCTATGTCCTCGACCTGACGAAACCCAACGGCATGTTCATGGCACGGGATTTCGCGATCCGGGATCAGGATACGGTTTATGTGACCGAAGCCCCGTTCGTGCAGTTCAACAAAACCATCGCGGCGATTTTCGGCACGCTCAGCTCGGCCACCAACGCCGCGTCGCTCGGCACGAATTGACGGCATCGCCAAATTCCGGGGCCGCCGCGGGGATCCCTCCGCGGCGGCTTTTTGTATTCAACGGCGGGTTTCTGACGCAAACCCGGGTGCGCCGCATTCTCGAACTGTCGGGCTACGACATCCGGTTGGGTAAACCGGGGGCGGATGACCTTGTGGGGGTCTGGGGGCAAAGCCCGACCAGCCCTCGGGGCGAGGCCGTGGCGGATTGGACCAACAGCCCGCTTTTGCGGGTTGAGGATGCGTTCTTGCGGTCCGTCCTGCCCGGACGGGACGGCGGCGGCCCCCCGCTCGGCCTGCATCTGGACACCAGCGGCGTGCATTTCGACCCCGCCACCATCAGCGACCTTGAACGGCTGCTGGCCACGGACCCCTTGGATGACACGGCCCTTCTGGACCGGGCGCGGGCCGGCATCGAAACGCTGCAACGACTGCACCTGTCGAAATACTGCAACTTTGCGCCCGACGCGGCGACGCCCCCGCCGGGCTACGTCCTGATCATCGACCAGACCAAAGGCGACGCGTCAGTGCGGGCCAGCCGGGCAGACCGGAACACATTCCTTGAAATGCTGTTCTGCGCCCGCGAAGATCACCCAAACGCGCCCATCGTGGTCAAATCGCACCCCGAAACCATCGCGGGGCACCGACCGGGGCACCTGACGGCAGACGACCTGCCGCACGGGGCCACACTGTTTTCCGATCCGGTGTCACCTTGGGCGCTCTTTGCAGGGGCCATTGCGGTTTATACGGTGTCGTCGCAACTGGGGTATGAGGCCATTCTGGCGGGGCACAAACCGGTGGTTTTCGGGCAACCGTTCTACATGGGATGGGGGCTGACACAGGACCGCACGCCGCTGGACCGGCGACAACGGCGGCTGACGCGGGCACAGCTGTTCGCGGCGGCGATGATCCTATATCCCAAATGGTATGACCCCTACCGGGACCGGCTCTGCACGTTCGAGGATGCGGTGGCCACACTCGCGGCCCACACGCGCGGCTGGCGGGACGACTACCGGGGCTGGGTGGCAACTGGCATGCGGCTGTGGAAACGCAAACCCCTGCAACAGGTGTTCGGACAACATCACCGGGTCATCTTTGACACCAAAACACCGCTCGAACAGGCCACGCGAACCGGGCGGCGGGTCATGGTCTGGGCGGGAAAAACAACGGCCGACCTTGACGCGGGCGGGGCCATCCGGGTGGAAGACGGGTTCTTGCGGTCGCGCGGGCTTGGCGCGGACCTGATCGCGCCGCTGTCGCTCGTGCTGGACGATCTGGGGATCTACTATGACGCAACACGGCCCAGCAGGCTGGAACACCTGATCGCGGCCAGCACCACACTGCAAGACCACGCGCTGCGGCGGGCGGAACGGCTGATCGCGCGGATCGTGCGGGACGGGGTCACCAAATACAACCTGACCGGGGCGGGCCTGCTGGGTCGGATCGTCGATCCGCTCGGGCGCCCGCTGGATGGTA
>JBGSIZ010000178.1:0-6666 GCA_041742255.1 Marivivens sp.
CGGGGCGCGGGGGACGCCGCCTTGTCCCGGCACCTTGCGGCGCAAACAGGGCGGACCCACCGCATCCTGACCGAAGGGTCGCACATGGGGCGCACCGAACAATTCACGCCTGTCCGGTTCACAGCACCCCAGCCCGAAGGCGCAATTGTGACCGCTACAATTCTCGGCTTTGCCGCGCAGGACCTGACCGTCTAAGGGTTTCTTGCTGCCGAAAAAACCGCCGCCGGAGGCTTTGGCGCAGCCAAATCAGGGGTCCGCGATGCATCCAAATTCCGCCTTTCGGGGCACGCCCACCGACCGGAACCTTGCCTTCGCGCGGTCCCTTGCGTTCGGTATCCTGACAGTGAACGGGGCAGATGGCCCCGTGTTGTCCCATATCCCGTTTCTGCTGTCGGACGATGGCCGCACCGCCGATCTGCATCTGGTGCGGTCCAACCCCATCGCGCGGGCGCTGGACGCCCCCATGCCCGCCGTCATCGCGATTTCGGGGCCGGATGGCTATGTCTCGCCCGACTGGTATGGCGTGGACGATCAGGTGCCCACTTGGAATTATGTCGCGGTGCATTTGCGCGGCACACTCGCCGCCCTGCCCGCCGACACCATGCGCGACATGCTGGACCGCCAATCGGGGCATTTTGAAACCCTGTTGCTGCCCAAAACGCCGTGGACCACGCCCAAGATGACCCCGGACGTTCTGGACCGGATGATGCGCCAGATCATTCCGTGCCGCCTGACGCTCAATGATGTGCAGGGGACGTGGAAACTCAACCAGAACAAACCGGACGATGTGCGCCTGCGGGCGGCAGATGCCATGGCGCAGTCGGGGATCGGCACCGACACCGCCGCGCTTGCCACCTTGATGCGGGACCCGCCGCAGGCCTAGGGTAGGGAAACCGCCCCGAAAGGTTCCGCCATGCAACTGTTGATATCCCCGGCCTCGCCCTTTGTGCGCAAGGTGCGCGTGTTGATCCGCGAAGCGGGGCAAACCCATGCCGTCGAGGAGGTGACCGTCACCACCACCCCCATGGCCAGCGACCCAGCCGTTCTGGCCGCCAACCCCTTGGGCAAGATCCCCGCGCTGATCCGCCCCGATGGCCCCGCGATTTACGACAGCCGGGTCATCACCCGCTATCTGGACAACCGGTTCCATGCCGGCCTGTATCCCGCGTCGCGCCTGTGGGAGGTTCTGACGGTCGAGGCGACCGCAGACGCCATCATGGATGCCGCTGTCGCCATGACCTACGAGGCCCGGTTTCGGCCCCCCGAACTGCAATTCCCGGACTGGCAAGACGCCCAATGGGCAAAGATCACCCGCGCGCTGGATGCGCTGGGCGATCTATGGGCCAGCCACTTGACCGGACCGCTGGATATGGGGCAGGTCGCCGTTGCCTGCGCCTTGAACTATCTGGATTTTCGGCATGATGCGCGGGGCTGGCGCACCGGGCGGGATGGTCTGGACGATTGGTGCGCCGCGTTCAACGCGCGCCCGTCCATGCAGGACACAGCCGTCTAAGACCGCAACCGGTGCCTAGAATGAAAACGCCACACCTGCGTTCAGCGCATTGGTGATGATGTTGGTTTTCAGGGTGCCGCCACCGGTGATGTCGGCCTCGTTCACCGAATAGGTGCCCTGATATTCCCCAAACAGCGACCAGCGGTCGTTCAGATCATACTTTGCCCCGGCAAACAGGCGCATCGCGGGGCCGGTCAATTGATAGCCGATGGTCGAATTGCCACCCGATTCGATTTCCACATGCGGAATGGACACGCCAAGCCCGCCCCCGACATAGGGGGTAAACACGCCCCACCGGTCCGGCCAACGATACACACCGTTCACGGTCAGAATGTTCAGGCCATCGGTGAATTCCAGCGTGTCAAACCCATTTGCGGCCAAGGTTTCGTCGTCGCCATAGACCTTGTCATGGGTGAATTCGACACCCAGACCGAACGTCTCGCTGCGCCACCAGGTTGCGCGCGCCCCCCAGTAGGGCGGCGGAGCAAAGGAATTGCCCTCCCATCCGGCGGTAAAGTCGAGGTCAGTTGACACCGGGTTGGACGGGTCCGTGCCGGTCACGATCGAATGCGGGCTTTCCTGAATACCCGTGTAAAAGCTCAATTCCACCTCGGCCGCGGCGGCAGCGGGCAAAAGAGCAAGGCACAGGATCGCGGCGGCAAAACGGGACATCGGAGGCTTTCAACGCAAATGACACATTCGTAATATGACGATTGCGCCCCCACAACAAGCCCACGACCCCATCACATTTCGCACAGCCCCGCGACATGGTGTCAATTTCGCGGGCCCCGTTTACACAAGTTGCACACATGCCATGGCATGCAGGCCGCAGACCTGCGCCGTATTGTCCGCTGGACGATTGCATGTTCGGTCGCTAGATAGCCATGCAGTAGACGGCGGGCAACCGCCGTCTGTCCTGTTTATACGGGCCTTTGGCCCCAAAATTCGGAGACGGACCCCGTGTCAGACGCAACAGACCATCAGGGCACCCGCCGCGACTTTATCTACTACGCCACCGCAGGGGCCGGCGCAGTGGTGACCGGCGCGGCTGTGTGGCCACTCGTGAACCAGATGAACCCGACCGCAGATGTCAAGGCGCTCGCCTCGATCCGGGTGGACGTCAGCGCGGTTGAACCGGGCACGCAGATCACCGTTCTGTGGCAGGGCAAACCGGTGTTCATCCGGTCCCGCACCGAAGAAGAAATCGCCGCCGCCCGCGCCGTGGATCTGGCAGAACTGCCCGACCAGAACGCCGAGAACGACAATCTGGCCGCCGGTGGCACCGCCGCCGATGAAAACCGCGCGCTGAGCGAAGACGGCGTGTGGTTGGTCCAGATGGGTGTCTGTACCCACCTTGGTTGTGTGCCCTTGGGCGAACAAGGCGATTTTGGCGGCTGGTTCTGCCCCTGCCATGGGTCGCATTACGATACGTCCGGCCGCATCCGTAAAGGACCAGCCCCGCGCAACCTTCTTGTTCCCGTCGCCGCGTTTGTCGACGAAACAACGATCAAACTGGGTTAAGGAGAGAACCTCATGGGTGGAATTCCTCACGACCATTACGAACCGAAATCCGGTTTTGAAAAAGCGATGGACAAGCGGCTGCCGATCATCGGCCTGCTGCATGGCACGCTGACCATTCCGACGCCAAAGAACCTCAACTGGATGTGGATCTGGGGCATCGTGTTGACCTTTACGCTGGTCATGCAGATTGTCACCGGGATCGTTCTGGTGATGCACTATACCCCCCATGTGGACATGGCGTTCGCCAGCGTTGAACACATCATGCGCGATGTGAACGGCGGGGCGATGATCCGGTATTTCCACGCCAACGGGGCCTCGTTGTTCTTTGTGGCCGTGTATCTGCATATCTTCCGGGGTCTGTATTACGGGTCTTACAAGGCCCCGCGCGAAGTGACGTGGATCATCGGCATGTTGATCTACCTGATGATGATGGGCACGGCGTTTATGGGCTACGTTCTGCCCTGGGGTCAGATGTCGTTCCACGGAACGGCTGTCATCACCGGCCTGTTCGGTGCCGTCCCGTTTGTGGGCGAAAGCATCCAGACCTGGTTGCTGGGGGCCAGCGCCGTGGGTCAACCGGCACTCAACCGGTTCTTCTCGCTGCACTACCTCTTGCCGTTCGTGATGGCGGGTCTTGTCATCCTGCACATCTGGGCCTTCCACACCACCGGCAACAACAACCCCACCGGGGTCGAGGTCCGGCGCACGTCCAAGGAAGACGCGGCCAAGGACACGCTGCCCTTCTGGCCCTATTTCGTGATCAAGGACCTGTTTGCACTCGCGATCATCATGGCGGTGTTCATGGCCGTTGTGGGGTTCATGCCCAACTATCTGGGCCACCCGGACAACTACATCCCGGCAAACCCGCTCGCGACCCCTGCGCACATCGTTCCGGAATGGTATTTCCTGCCGTTCTACGCGATCCTGCGGGCGTTCACGGCAGATGTCTGGCTGGTGCAACTGGTCAACTTCGTCAGCTTCGGCATCATCGACGCCAAATTCTTTGGAGTTCTGGCGATGTTCGGCGCGATCGTGGTGATGGCGCTGGCCCCGTGGCTGGACACATCGTCGGTGCGGTCGGGCCGGTATCGCCCGATGTTCAAATGGTGGTTTGCCCTGCTTTGCGTGGACTTCATCGTTCTGATGTGGGTCGGCGCACAGGCGGCGGAATTCCCGTATGACTGGATTTCGCTGATCGCCTCGACCTACTGGTTCGCGTATTTCCTGATCATCCTGCCGCTGCTGGGTGTCATCGAAAAACCGCTCAGCCCGCCCAAAACCATCGAAGACGATTTCAACGCCCACTATGGCGCCCCGACCGGCGTGCCCTCCGGCACCCCGGCCGAGTGAGAAAGGACGAAAGACAAATGTTCCGCAAACTCACCCTCGCAGCCACCGCATCGTTTGCCCTGATGGGCACCGGTGCGATGGCCGCTGGCGACGCCCATATCGAGGATTTCGCCTTTCCCTTCGAAGGTCCCTTTGGGTCCTATGACCAAAACCAACTGCAGCGCGGGCTCAAGATTTTCACCGAAGTCTGCTCGTCCTGCCACGGTATGCAATATGTCCGGATCGGAACCCTTGGCGATGCGGGCGGTCCCGCCCTCCCCGAGGATCAGGTTCTGGCCTATGCCGAACAGATCGAAGTGTTCGATCCCGCGTTGAACGAAGGCGAGGGCGATTTCCGCCCCGCCACTCCCGCCGACAAGTTCCCGAAATCGTCGTTGTCCAACGCGCCGGACCTGTCCCTGATGGCCAAGGCCCGCGCGGGCTTCCACGGCCCGTATGGGACCGGGATCAGCCAATTGGTCAACGGCATGGGCGGGGCGGAATACATCGCCTCGATCCTGTCGGGCTACGAAGAAGAACCCGAATGCGCGCTGGAAATGGAAGTGCCGATGGAGGGGTATTACAACACCGCCTTTGCTAACGGCGGCTATCCGGACGAATGCAAGGACGAAGACGGCAAACACCTGTATCCGGGCAGCTGGATCGCGATGTCCCAACCTCTGTATGGTGAAGACGTCGATTTTGACGACGGCCACGCCAACGATCTGCACCACGAAGTGCAGGACGTCGCGGCCTTTCTGATGTGGACCGCCGAACCAAAGCTGAACGACCGCAAACAGGCCGGCCTGACCGGGGTCATCTTTCTGACAATCCTGTCCGTGCTGTTGTATCTGACGAACAAGCGGCTCTGGGCGCCTTACAAGAAACACCACAAGTAAGGCGGCACGTCCGCTGAACGACCAAAGGCCCGCCCGGTTTGGCGGGCCTTTTTGTTGTCAGCCACCCAGATAAGCCCGAAACGCAGGCGGCGGATTTGCGAAAAAGGCATCAACGGGCACCGGGGCGCAGGCCAGATCATCGGCCACCAACACCACCTGATCGGCATGGCTTGCCGCATCGTCGGGCGCATGGGTGACCATCAACACCGTGCGGCCTGTCAGCGTGTCGCGCACAAGGTCCAACATCTGCGCCCGCAACCCCGGACCCAACGCCGCAAAGGGTTCATCCAGCAAAACCAACGGTTTATCCTGCAACAACACACGGGCCAGCGCCGCCCGGCTTTGTTGTCCGCCCGACAATGCCCCCGGTTTGCGCCCCCCCATGTCCGCCAGCCCCACCCGGTCCAGCGCACCCGCAATCCGCGCCCGCGCGCCCGCGTCCAGCCGCAACCGAGGCGACAGAGCAAGGCCAAGATTCTGGTCAATCGTCAAATGGGGAAACAGGTTGTTGTCCTGAAACAAGGCGGCCACCGGACGCGCGCCCGGCCCCATCCCGGTAATATCCGCGCCGCCCCACAAAACTCGTCCGCGGGTCGGGGCCAGATACCCGCCGATAACCGCCAACAGGGTCGATTCTCCGGCACCCGACGGACCAATCACCGCCGTGATCCCCGGCCCGGTCACCGCCCAATCAGCGGACAGGGTGAAATCGCCCTGCACGATCTGCATATCCTCAAGCGTCAACATCGCCGCGCCCTCCCCGTTCACACATCCAGAACGCCAACAGGCTGAGCCCGACCAGAACCAGCGCGACACCCGCTGCCGCCTCCATCCGATAGGCCCCGATCAGGCGATACATGACCACGGGCAAGGTCGCCGCCTCGCCCCCGGAAAACAGCACGATCACGCCCAGATCCCCGATCGACAGGGCCGCCGCCAACCCGGCGGCAAAGCCCAAAGGCCGCCGTAACCGGGGCAGATGCACCCACCGCACCCGCGCCCATCCGGTCACGGCCAGAGCATCCGCCAACCGTCCGAAATTGGCCTCGGTCCGGGCCACCTCGGGGCGCAGAACCCGCAGGGCAAAGGGCAGCGCGGCCAAGGCATTGACCAGCGCGGTCATCGGCAGCGCAACGCGGGCCGGGTCCATGACCGGATAGACGATCACAAACAATCCGGTGCCCAGAACCATCGACGACACCGACAGCGGCAACAAGGACACCAACCCACCCCAGCGGTCCGTCGTCATGGCAAGCGCCAGAGCCAGTGCCACGCAGACCCCCGCCGCCGCAACGGCAACGCCGATGGACCGGGCGGCGGCGGGCCAAACCTCGGCCGGAAGATCGGTAAGACCGGGCAGGCCGCGCACCGCGACCATGAGGAGCGGCAGACCCAGAAACAGCC
>JBGSIZ010000179.1:0-23828 GCA_041742255.1 Marivivens sp.
GCCCCGCGCGGAAACGCGATGACCGGCAGCCCCGGATGCCGCGCCTTGAGCGCCGCCGTGATCCGCCGCGCGGGGTCGATGGCGAAATCGTGGAAATCCTGCCCTTGCAGTGTCCCTGCCCAACTGTCGAACAATTTGACGACCTCCGCCCCGGCCTGCACCTGCATTGACAGGTATTCGATCGTGGCATCGGTCAGCAGGTCGATGATTCCCGAAAACGTCGCCCGGTCCGTGGATTTGAGCGCGTGTGCCGGCCCCTGATCCGGGGTGCCGTGCCCGGCGATCATATAGCTGGCCACGGTCCACGGTGCCCCGGCAAACCCGATAAGCGTGGTCTCTCCCGGCAATTCCCGCGACAGGATTCGCAGCGTTTCGTAGATTGGCCCAAGCGTTTCGTGGATCGCGTCCACCGGTTTGAGGGCGGCCAGTTCGCCGGGCGTGGTCACGGTGGACAGCCGCGGACCTTCGCCGGTTTCAAACCACAGGTCCATGCCAAGCGCCTGTGGCAACAGCAGAATATCTGCAAACACAATCGCCGCGTCAAAGCCATAGCGCCGGATCGGTTGCAGCGTCACCTCGGCCGCGAGGTCCGAATTGTAGCACAGCGACAGGAAGTCCCCCGCCTGTGCCCGCGTCGCCTTGTATTCGGGCAGATACCGCCCGGCTTGCCGCATCATCCAGATCGGCGGGGTCGGAAGAATTTCACCGGCCAAGGCCCGGAGGATGGTTTTTTGCGCGGTCATGACGGCTCCTTTATTCAGATTGTTCGTCCCAAGGGGCAGACCGGTTGTCAAGGCAGTTGTCAGGTTAGGTTGACAGTAATAGAAGGCGGGTATGACTTTGACCCTCCCCTCCCCCGCCCTACCGCTGAAGATCGGCACCCGTGGATCGCCCTTGGCGCTGGCCCAGGCGCACGAGACCCGCGCCCGCCTGATGGCCGCCTTTGACCTGCCCGACACCGCGTTTGAGATCGCCGTCATCAAGGTGATGGGCGACACCGTGCAGGATCGCCCGCTCAAGGAGATTGGCGGCAAGGGGTTGTTCACCCGCGAGATCGAGGACGCCCTGTTGGATGGGTCCATCGACATTGCTGTCCATTCGATGAAGGACATGCCGACCCTGCAGCCCGAAGGCTTGATCCTGAATACATATTTGCCCCGCGAAGATGTCCGCGATGCGTTTGTGTCCCTGACCCCCGGTGGATTGGCCGATTTGCCCCATGGTGCCGTCGTGGGCACGTCGTCGTTGCGCCGCCGGTCCCAATTGCTGGCCCGTCGTCCCGACCTGAATATCGTTGAATTCCGTGGCAATGTGCAGACCCGGTTGCGCAAACTGTCCGAAGGTGTGGCGCAGGCCACGTTTCTGGCCATGGCCGGTCTGAACCGGTTGCAGATGACCGATGTCCCCCGCCAGCCCATCGACACCGACGATATGCTGCCTGCCGTGGCCCAAGGTGCCATTGGGATCGAGCGCCGGTTGAACGATCCCCGCACCGCGCAGATGCTCGCCGCCATTCATGACGCCCCGACCGGGCATCGGTTGGCCGCCGAACGCGCGTTTCTGCTGGCGCTGGATGGGTCGTGCCAGACCCCGATTGGTGGATTGGCCGAACTGGTGGATGGCGGTTTGCGTCTGCGCGGCGAGATATTGCGCATCGACGGGTCGCAGGTGTTGGCCGATGCCGCCCATGGTGCCGTTGAGGATGGCCCCAAGATGGGCCGCGCCATGGCTGCCCGACTGCTCGCCAAGGCTGGTCCGGATTTCTTTTAGGCCGGTTGACCCCGGTCGATCCAGATCAGCGCGCTGATCGCCAGTATCATCGCCACACCGCCCAATATTGCCGCCAGACCGTATCCCCCAAGCGCCGCCCCGACCGCAAAGATCAGCGCCGACAACCCGTCTGCCGCGATCCGTTGCAGCGCGATGAGCGAGGTTCCCGCCCCGGCCCGTGATCCCAACTGGTCCTGCAAATAAGATATCGCGAGCGTGTAGATCATCGCCCCCCCGACCCCCGCCGGAATGGTGAGCGCCCAGATCGCCGCCGTATCTACCAGAACCGGCAACAGGATCAGGAACCCCGCATAGGCCACCGTTCCGATCCCGATGATCGTGAGCCGCGACAGGTGCCGCAGGAGTGTCCCCACCAGCAGCGTTCCCGCCACCTCGAACGCGACGAAGATGCCAAAGAACAACCCGACATCCGCCGTGCCCCGCCCCGCCGATTGATTGAAGATCAGCGCCAGAACCACACCGCAGAGCGCCGATCCGGCGTGAATGGCCCCGATCAGACCGACCCGCAACAAGATCGGCGGTGTCCCCATTTCCGCCAGCGACGCCCGAAAATTCAGCCCGCTTTTGGTTTCCTGCCATGGTGCTGTGGCGTCCGCAGGCCAAAACCGCCAGATCACCCAGACCATCACCAGCGACACCCCCAGCACCACGGGATAGACCGTCAACAGCGGCAAACCGGTTTCAAACAGGTGCCCCCAGATCGGCAGGACAATCACGAATGGCACCGCCATCAGCGCCCGGATGATCGCCAGAACCCCGTTTTTGTCTGCCGGGTCAAGCCGGGCCGAGGCCAGACGCGCCACCGCGAACAATTGTCCAAAGAGGCTCCCCGCCAAGGGCAGCATCAGCATATGCGCCACCACGAAAACCGTGCTGTTGGACCCCAGCCAGACAATCGCCGTGCCCGACACAATCATGGTTGCCGCAAGCAGCGCCATGATCCGCCGACTGGGCCGTTGATCCGTAAGGATGCCCACCCCGACCGATCCCGACACGTTGATGACCAGCGCCACCACCAGAAGCACCGAATAGAACGTGTCCGACAGCCCGAACACCGTGATCGCAATCAGCGACTGGTAGATCGCGATGGACGCCATGAACATCCCAAAGAGCGTGATACAGATCGCCACCATCCGCAGCGTGGCATCGTCCCAGACGAGCCGGAATTGTCGGATCATTCTGGAAACACCTTGCCGGGGTTCAGGATATTTTTCGGGTCCAGCGCCTGTTTGATCGCCCGCATCACATCAAGCGCCACCGCGTCCTTGCGCCGCCCCATCGACGCCATTTTGGATTGCCCAATGCCGTGTTCCGCCGAAAAGCTGCCGCCGAGCGTTTGCACCACGTCTTCGACCGCGTGCATCAGGTGATCCTTGAGCGTGGCGTCATCGGTTTGCGGATAGACCGTATAGTGGACGTTGCCATCCCCCAGATGCGCCACCCATTGCGCCGTGGCCCCCGCATCCACCGCCGCAATGCGGGGCGTCACGAGGTCAAAGAACGCGGCCACCTTGTCCAGTGGCAGCGCGATATCGGTGTCTACAAAGGGCGTTTGGCCGTGGGCGATTTCCGCTGCTGCCTCTCGCCGGGCCCACATATCGCGCCGCTGCGATTCAGTCCGGGCGACGACCGCGTCCAGAAGCGTGCCATCGTCGAGCATGTCCCCGAGTGCCGTTTCCAGCAGGGTCACGATGGGAATGGCCCCGTCCGGCCCCGGTGTTGCATCCCGCGCGGTGGTCGCCGCCACCTCGATCAGGATGTTCACATCATAGGGTTGGTCAAACGGGGCCCGCGCCCCTGCGATCCGGGCAAGGTGCCCGTCGATATAGCTGCGCGGCATGTATTCGAACGCCTCGACCCCGCCGCCCGTGAAGTCCTGCATCCGGTTCAGGAGTTGCAGCGCGTCCGCGAGCGATGGCACCGCAAGGGTTGCCGTCGCACAGGCCCGGGGTTTGGGCCGCAGTTTCATCACTGCTGCGGTGATGATGCCCAGCGTCCCTTCGGCCCCGATCATCAGGTGGCGCAGGTTCAGCCCGGAATTGTCTTTGTGTAGTTCGCTCATCAGGTTCATGATCCGCCCGTCGGCCAGAACCACCTCCAGCCCCAGACACAGGTCGCGCGTGTTGCCATACCGCACCACGTTGGAGCCGCCCGCGTTGGTGGACAACACCCCGCCGATCATCGCCGACCCCCGCGCCCCAAAAGTGAGCGGAAAGATCAGATCATGGTCATCCGCCGCGAGGTGCAGGGTAGACAGGATCACCCCAGCCTCGACAATCGCGATGCGCCCGTCTGGCCGGATGTCCCGGATGCGGTTCATCCGGTCCACCGACAGCATCAGCCCCTCCGTGGCCTGACCGCCACCCACCAACCCGGTGTTCCCCGAAATCGGCACCACCGGCGTGCCTGTGTCATGTGCGATGACCATGCAGGCCGCGACCTGTGCCGTATCCGCCGGACGCAGCACCGCGAGCGGCGTGTTGGCATAGACCCCCATCCAGTCCGACCCCCACCGGGCCATATCCCCGCCCGTCAGGACATGATCCGGGCCGATGGCCGTGCGGAGGCGGTCAAGAAGTTCGGGCATGATGGTATCCTGCGCAATGACAGGCCAGTGCTAGCCCGCGTCTGCGTCCGATAAAAGCACAAAGGAGGAGGCCAGTGGTGGCGTGGGGGAGACTTGAACTCCCGACCTATCGATTATGAGTCGATCGCTCTAACCAACTGAGCTACCGCGCCGTTCCACTGGGCGCGGATTACTAAGGGGGGGGTGCAGTGTCAAACCGATTCTTGGGGGCCGGGTCTGTCGGGCGAATGGTGCCGGGGTTTGTTGACATTGCTTGCGCGGCTTGGAAGGCATGGGGGACGTATGGGGCGGGCAATGGCGGAGGCGGGCGATGACGGACGGCGCGTGGGAATTCTGGATCGACCGGGGCGGCACGTTCACCGATATCGTGGGCCGTAGGCCGGACGGTGCCATCGTCACCCACAAGTTGTTGTCGGAAAACCCGGGCCGCTATGCCGATGCCGCCGTGCAGGGCATCCGCGACCTGATGGCCACCGATGCCCCGCCGCCCGGGTCCATTCGCGCCGTCAAGATGGGCACCACCGTGGCCACCAACGCCCTGTTGGAGCGCAAGGGCGCCCCGGTTTTGTTGATGATCACCGCAGGGTTCGCCGATTTGTTGCGCATCGGGTATCAGACCCGCCCCCGGTTGTTTGACCTGCATATCCGCCGTCCTGATCTGGTTTATGCCGAGGTGGCCGAGGTGCCCGAACGGCTGGATGCCATGGGGGCCGTTGTCACCCCGCTGGATGCCACCGCCGCCCGCGCCGCGTTGCAGGCCCGGTATGATGCCGGGTTGCGCGCCGTCGCCATTGCGTTTCTGCATGCCTATCTGAACCCGGATCATGAAGCTGCCGTTGCCGCCATCGCCCGCGATGTGGGATTTACCCAAGTGTCTGTCAGTCACGAGGTGTCCCGTCTGGCCAAACTGGTGGGCCGCGCCGATACCACCGTTGTGGACGCCTATCTGTCGCCGATCCTGCGCCGGTATGTGGACCGGGTGGCGGGGGCCCTTGACCTTGGGACCGTCTGCGCCCGGTTGTTGTTCATGCAATCCAGTGGCGGATTGACCGATGCCCGGCTGTTTCAGGGCAAAGATGCCATTCTGTCCGGCCCTGCGGGCGGCATTGTCGGCATGGTCAAGACTGCCGCCGCTGCCGGGTATGACCGTCTGATCGGGTTTGACATGGGCGGCACCAGCACCGACGTGAGCCATTATGCCGGTGCATTCGAACGGTCGTTTGAAACCGAGGTGGCCGGCGTGCGGATGCGTGCCCCGATGATGGATATTCACACGGTTGCGGCAGGGGGCGGGTCCGTCTGCAGGTTTGCCGATGGTCGGTTTCAGGTCGGCCCCGAAAGCGCCGGGGCCGACCCCGGTCCCGCCTGTTACCGCCGGGGTGGTCCGTTGACCGTCACCGATTGCAACGTGGTTCTGGGCAAACTGAGCCCCGATCATTTCCCGCCTGTGTTTGGTCCCGGTGGCGATGCCCCGCTGGATGCCGGGGCCGCCCGCGCCGCCTGTGCCGCCCTAGCCACCCGTGTTGCCGCCGAAACTGGCACGGCCCCCCGCCCCCCTGAGGAAATCGCCGAGGGGTTTTTGCGCATCGCCGTGGACAACATGGCCAATGCGATCAAGAAAATCAGTGTGGCGCGCGGCCATGATGTGACCGGATACACGTTGCATTGTTTTGGCGGTGCCGGAGGGCAGCATGCCTGTTTGGTCGCTGACGCGCTGGGCATGACCCGCGTGTTCATTCATCCCTATGCGGGTGTTTTGTCCGCCTTTGGCATGGGGTTGGCCGAAATCCGCGCCCTGCGCGAGGTGCAGGTGGATGCCCCCTTGGCCGATGTGGGGGTGGCCCGCGCCGCCCTTGACCGGATCGTGGCGCAAGCCCGTGCCGAGGTTCAGGCGCAAGGTGTGGACGCGGTGACCGTCCTGACCCGCGCCCATCTGCGGTATGACGGGTCGCATCAGCCGCTGGAGGTGCCGTTTGCCGACGCGGCCCGGATGGCTGCTGATTTTGCGCAGGCCCATATCGCCCGCTTCGGCTTTGCCTCGCCGGAACGAGGGATCGTGTTTGATATGGTGAGTGCCGAGGCCGTGGGGCAGGGCAGTGCCGTGCCCGATATGCCGGTGCCCGAGGACGGGGAAGCCCCCGTTCCGCTGGCCCGCGTGCCCGTTCATGGCTGTGAAGCCCATGTGCCGCTCTTTGACCGCGCGACCTTGCCTGTCGGGGTGCAAATCATCGGCCCCGCGATCCTGACTGAACCCACCGGCACCAATATGGTGGAACCGGGATGGGCCGCCCGTGTGGACAAGGCCGCCAATCTGATCCTTGAACGGGTGGGCGCGATGCCCCGCCCTGCTGCTGCCGGAACTGCTGCGGACCCCGTGGTGCTGGAGGTGATGTCGAACCTGTTCATGTCCGTGGCCGACCAGATGGGGGCCACGCTCGCCCTGACCTCTTGGTCGGTCAACATCAAGGAAAGGTTCGATTTTTCCTGTGCCATCTTTGACGCGCGCGGTGATCTGATTGCCAATGCCCCGCATGTTCCCGTTCATCTTGGGTCGATGGGCCATGCGATCAAGACGGTGATGGCGGCATGGCCGGGGGTGGGCGAGGGCGATGCGTTCATGCTCAATTCACCCTATAACGGCGGCACCCATTTGCCTGATGTGACCGTGGTGACCCCCGTATTCATCGCGGGCCGCGTTGCGTTCTGGTTGGGCAGCCGGGGGCATCACGCCGATATCGGGGGCCGCACCCCCGGCAGCGCCCCGCCCGACAGCACCACGATCGACGAAGAAGGCGTTTTGATCGACAATGTCCAGCTGATGGCCGGTGGCGTGTTGCAAGAGGCGGACGCGCGCGCCGTTCTGGCGTCTGGCCGATGGCCCGCCCGCAATCCGGATCAGAATATGGCCGACCTCAAGGCGCAGGTGGCCGCCAACGAAACCGGCCGCCGCGCCCTGTTGGCCGTGTGTGACCGATACGGCCCGGATATCGTCACCGCCTATGCCGCCCATGTGCAGGACAATGCCGAAGAAAGCGTGCGCCGGGTCATTGACCGCCTGACCGATGGCGATTTCACCTATCCGATGGATACCGGCCAAGTGATCTGTGTTGCCGTCCGCGTGGACCGCGCCAGCCGCACCGCCGAGGTCGATTTCACCGGCACCAGCCCGCAACATTCCGGCAATTACAACGCCCCCGCCGCCGTGTGCCGCGCCGTGGTCTTGTATGTGTTCCGCACGTTGGTGGGCACCGATATTCCGTTGAACGAAGGGTGTCTGCGCCCGGTGCGCATCATCATTCCGGAAGGGTCCATGCTGAACCCGCGCCCGCCTGCTGCCGTGATCGCGGGCAATACTGAGGTGAGCCAAGCCGCCTGTAACGCCCTGTTTGGCGCGTTGGGTGCCGTGGCCGCCAGTCAGGGGACGATGAACAATTTCATCTGGGGCAATGCCCGGTTTCAGAATTACGAAACCATTGCGGGCGGCACCGGGGCCGGTCCCGGATTTGCGGGCTGTGACGCTGTCCAGAGCCATATGACCAACACCCGCATGACCGACCCCGAAATATTGGAGAAACGGTTTCCTGTGCGGTTAGACTCCTTTGGCATCCGCCATGGGTCTGGTGGCGCCGGGCAGTGGCCGGGGGGGTGTGGTGCCGTGCGCCGCGTCCGGTTTCTGGAACCTGTCACCGTCACCACCTTGTGTTCCAGCCGCATCGTGCCGCCCTTTGGCGCACAAGGTGGCGACCCCGGTGCCGTTGGCCGCAATTGGGTTGAGATGCCGGATGGCAGCACACGGTCCCTGCGTGGCAATGACGAGGTGGACCTGCCTGCCGGGGCCGTGTTTGTCATGGAAACTCCCGGCGGCGGGGGTTGGGGTGAGGCGGGTCAGTCGTAGCGCAGTTCTGTCGCCTTGCCCCGGAAGATTGTATAGCTGAGGATCGTGTAGCCAAGGATCGCGGGCAGCACGAAACACGCCCCCACAAGGATGATCATCAGGCTCTCGGGTGCGCTCGCCGCCTCATAAATCGTCAACCGTTCGGGCACCACATAGGGGTAAAAGCTGTAGGCCATGCCGCCATAGGCCATGACGAACAGCACCGACACGGTGGCAAACGGTGCCCAGCTGCGCCGGTCATTCGCGAACGGCATCCGCCGCAGCATCCACCACAGCGCCACGATCAATGCCCCCGAGATGAGCGGGAGGGGTGACAGCAACAACGCCTCGGGCCACGAAAACCATTTGTCGAATATCCGCTGGCTGACCAGCGGTGTCGCTGCCGAAACCGCCCCGATGCCGAGGATCAGGCCCCAGATGCCCCCTTTGGCCCAACCGATAGCCTTGGATTGCAACGCCCCTTCGGATTTGTGGATGATCCATGTCGCCCCGATAAAGCTGTAGCCGACAGCCAGAAACACCGCCGTCACCACCGCAAACCCGATATGCGCCCATGTCCATGTCAGCCCCATGATGTAAAGGCCGAGCATGAACCCCTGACTGAGTGCGGTCATCAGGGACCCGGTGAAAAAGATGCCGTTCCACAAGCCTTTGCGCGGGGCCGGGGCCTTGGCCCGGAATTCAAACGCCACGCCCCGCAGGATCAACCCGATCAGCATGATCGCCACGGGCAGATAGAGCGCCGTGAGGATTGCCCCGTGCGCCGGTGGAAACGCCACCAACAAGAGCCCCACCGCCAGCACCAGCCATGTTTCGTTGGCGTCCCAGAACGGCCCGATGGACGCGATCATCCGGTCCTTTTCGCTGTCGCTGGCAAAGGGGAACAGCAGCCCGACCCCAAGGTCGAACCCGTCCAGAACGACGTAGATCAAGATCGAGAGGCCCATCAGCCCCGCAAAGGTGAAGGGCAACCAGACCGCAGGATCACCAAAAAGCGTCATCATGATCGGTTACTCCGCTGCTACGGCGGCTTGCGCGCCGCTGGATTGTGGCGTCAGGGGGCCAAGCGGTTTCCCCTGAGATGCCCGCCGCGCGAGGTAGAAGATCACCCCGATATAGGCCACCAGAAGGGCCGCATAGATCGCCAGATACGCCGCGAGGCTGATCGCCACAAAGGGGGCAGGCACGTCCGCCACCGCCTGTTTGGTCGTCAGAACCCCGGACACGAGCCACGGTTGCCGCCCGATTTCCGTGGTATACCACCCCGCAAGCGTGGCCACCCAGCCCGAAAACGTCATGCCTACAAGGCCATACATCACAAGGCGCGGCATCCGTTCCACGCCCCGCCGCCAGAGCATTGCCGCCGCGGCCCAGCTGACCAGCAGCATCAGCACGCCAAGGCCCACCATCACCCGGAACGACCAGAACACGGGCGCCACGCGGGGATGCAGGGGGGTGCCATCTTCGGCCACGAAGTCATTGAGCCCCTGCACCACCCCGGCCGGATCATGTTTCAGGATGATCGACCCGAGCGACGGTATCCCGATTTCGAACCGGTTTTCCCGTGCCGCGTCGTCCGGGATTGCGAACAACAGTAGGGGCATGTTGCCACCGGTTTCCCAATGCCCCTCCATCGCGGCGATTTTCTGGGGCTGGTGTTCCAGCGTGTTCAGGCCGTGCATGTCCCCGAGGAAAATCTGCACCGGGATCAGCACCGCCGCCCCGTAGATCGCCGTTTTCACCGCCACCCGCACCCCTGCCGTTTTGCCCCCGATCAACCAGCGGAATGCCGAGATACCCGCGATCAGGAAGCTGACCGTGAGGAAACTGGCCAGCAGCATGTGGAAGAACCGATACGGCATCGAGGGGTTGAACACGATCGCCCACCAATCGGTTGCATGGGCCACACCGTCAATCATTTCAAAGCCTTGCGGCGTCTGCATCCACGAATTCAGCACGATGATCCAGAACGCCGACATTGTGGTCCCAAACGCCACCAGAAAGGTCGCCATGGTATGCACCCACGGTTTTACCCGACTTTGCCCAAAGAGCATGATGCCAAGGAACACGGCCTCCAGAAAGAACGCGGTCATCACTTCGTAGGCCAAAAGCGGCCCCGCGATGTTCCCCACCGTTTCCATGAAGCCCGGCCAGTTGGTTCCGAATTGGAACGACATGGTGATGCCTGACACGACCCCCATGGCAAACGACAGCGCGAACACCTTGACCCAAAAGCCATACGCCTCGAGCCAGCGTTGGTCGCCGGTGGCGGTGAACCGCAGTTTGAAAAACAGCAGGACCCAGCCCAAGGCAATGGTGATGGTGGGGAACAGGATATGGAACGAGATGTTCGCCCCAAATTGGATGCGCGACAACAGCAAGGCGTCCATGACAGACCTCATTATGACCATACAGGTTGCCCCCTACATATCGGTTGTGGGGGATCAGACCAGTGGGTGCGACCTTGGGGCGCGGACCCTTGGGCACAAGGAAAGGGCCCCGCGATGGGGGCCCTTTTTTGCGTCGGTATTGCGTCGGTATCCCGGCGGTTTCGGCATGGGGTCAGTCGTCCATGTTTTCCGGCAGGACAAGGTTCAGCACAATCGTGATGAACGCCGCAGGCAACAGCCCCGAGGTCAGCAGGATCTTGAGCGTCGGCCCAAGGTGCTGCAGCGCGGAGGGTTCGAGTTGCAGGCCGAAGCCGACCGACAGCGCGGTCGCAAAGATCACCATGTTCCGGCGGTTCCATTTCACCTCGGACAGCATGTTGACCCCGGATGCGCAGACCATCCCGAACATCACGATGACCCCGCCGCCCAGCACGTTGATCGGCACGGTGTTGATGATGGCCCCGATTTTCGGGACCATGCCGCACGCGATCAGGAACACCGCCCCAATCGTCACCACATGCCGCGACATGACGCCTGTCATGGCCACAAGGCCGACGTTCTGGCTGAAGCTGGTGTTGGGCAGCCCGCCGAACACCCCGGCGATGGCTGTGCCCAGACCATCCGCAAAGGTGGCCCCGCTGATTTCCCGGTCGGTGGCTTCGCGTCCTGCCCCGCCTTTGGTGATCCCCGAGGTGTCCCCCACGGTTTCAATCGCCGATACGATGGCCATGAAACACATGCCAATCACAATCGCCCAGTTCAGTTCAAAGCCGTATTTGAACGGCATCGGCAGTGCGAACGACGCCGCCCGTCCGACGTTGCCAAAATTGACCTGACCCATCGCGTAGGCCACGATGTAGCCCGCAATGATCCCGATCAGCACTGCCGAGACCGCCGCAAACCCGCGCGTGAAGAATTTCACCGCAAGCGTGACGAACACCACGACGAGTGCGGGTGTCCACATGGCGAGTGAGCCGAAATCCGGTGTGCCCATCTTTGGCACGCCCCCCGCCGCGTATTGGATGCCCACCCGCAACAGCGCCAGACCGATCATCAGAACGATTGTGCCTGTCACCAGTGGCGGCAGCGCATAGCGGATCCGACCCACAATGAAGCCAAGGAAGAAGTGGAAGATGCCCCCAAGGAAAACCCCGGTCATCAGACCCGCCAGCCCCGCCGTCCCAAGCCCCGCCACTGCCGGGATCATGATCGGCACAAAGGCGAACGATGTCCCCTGCACGATGGGCAGCCGCGCCCCCACCATGCCAAAGCCGATGGTTTGAAAGAGTGTCGCCACCCCTGCAAAGAGCATCGACATCTGGATCATGTAGGTCATGTCCGGAAAGCCGAGCGCCCCTTGGTCAGATCCAAAGCCGATCCCGGCCGCCCCCGCCACCAGAATGGCCGGAGTCACGTTTGAGACGAACATGGCCAGAACGTGCTGGATGCCCAGCGGCACCGCCTTGGCCAGTGGTGGTAGATAATTTGGATCCCGGAGTTGTTCCGGTGTCCCGATGGATGCGTCTGCCATTGTTACTGTTCCCCTGTTGGTAAGGATTGTTGGTCAAATGCCATCATTTTTGATGGTCGTTATCGGGCTGACGATGGTGTCCGGTGTCGGCAGCCAGAATTCCTGAAGGTTCGGGGTGGCCCCGATCCGGTCGATGACGGTGAAAAGCCCCGGTGCGGCCAGCGGCGTGAGGACCCCGTGCCAAGTGTTGCGCAGGATGTTCACCCCTTGCGCCCCGTTGGTGACAAAGGCGTGGATTTGGCCGGGCGTGCCCGCGTCATCTTCGGCCACGATGACCAGAAACGGCGCGTCGGACATCGGGATAAAGGCCTGCGATCCGTCCGGGTGCCGTTCCACGAGGTCGAGGGTATAGGGCAGCGCCCGCGCCTGAGCCTTGAAGATGCTGATACCAGCCCGCCCATCGGGGCCAAAGTCCAGCCGCGCGCGGTCGTGGTAACGGCCACACAGGCCCTGATTGATGATCTTGTCCGCCGCCCCAGAGGCATCGAGCACATCGCCAAAGGGGGCAAAGGCCGTAGCGGTCAGCGGTTTGGTGTGGATCACGGTCACAGTGACAAGCCCGGATGGCGGTTGACGTCCTTGTAAAGCAGATACCGGAACGGTTCGCTGCCGGTTGCAATGCAGGCCTGTGGGCAGAACGCCCGCAGCCACATGAAATCCCCCGGACCCACGGCGTGCCAGCGGTCATTGAGCAAGTAATCCGCCGTGCCCGACAGCACATAAAGCCCGTGTTCCATCACATGCGTTTCCGCAAAGGGGATCCGCCCCCCCGGTTGGAACGTCACGATGTTGACGTGCATGTCATGCGCAAGGTCTGCCGGGTCCGCGAACCGCTGCGTGGCCCAAGATGTGGTGCCGGGCATGTAGTTGAACGGGCTGCTGGCATCCGTTGCAAAGATCGCCGTAGGTGCCGGGATACCGGGCACTGGTTCGTAGCGTTTGCGGATCCAATGAAACTGCAGGGTGCTGTCTCCGACGTTACGCACCGTCCAGCCAGAGCCGGGCGGCAAATACGCATAGCTGCCTGCCCCAAGTTTGCGGGTTGTCCCACCGTGGGTCAGCGTCATTTCCCCCGAGGCCACGAACAGCCCCGCCTGTGCCCCCATGTCCGGTTCGGGCGTGTCGGACCCGCCGCCCGGTCCCACCTCGACCGCGTATTGCGCAAAGGTTTCGGCGAACCCCGACAAGGGCCGCGCGATGATCCATGCCCGCGTCTTGTTCCAGCCGGGCAGGAGGCTCGCCACGATGTCGCGCATCGTGCTGCCGGGGATCAGCGCGTAGCTGGTGGTGAAAATCGCCCCGGCCGCCGCAGGATCATCGGTGAGCGGCGGCAGGCCGCCCGGTGGAAATGCATAGGGTGTCATGGGAGCAAAGCCTGTAGCCGGAGTGCTGCGATCCGTTCGACCTGCGCGCAGGCGGTGGTGAATTCGGTCGCGGTGTCGTTTGCCAAACGCGCGTGAAATGCTGCGAGGATGCTGGCCCTGGTGTTGTCCTTGACCGCGATGATAAAGGGGAACCCGTGTTTGGCCACATAGGCGTCGTTGAGCGAGGTAAAGGTCGCCCGTTCCGCGTCGGTGAGCGTGTCCAGTCCCGCGCTGGATTGTTCCGCCGTTGACGCATCTGTCAGCCGTTTGGCCTGTGCCAGTTTGCCCGCAAGGTCCGGGTGCGCCCGCAGGACGTCCATTCGTTCACCTTCGGTTGCCGTGCGGAATATCCGCGCCAAGGCGTTGTGCAGCCCCGTCGCCGTGTCGTGCGCCGGGCCGAGTTCAAGGTCGAACGCCCGGTCTGCGATCCATGCCGAATGTTCGAAAATACCCCCATAGGCCGCCACAAAGGCCCCCCGCGTCAATGTGTGGGGCCGGGTGGCGTGGTGCGGCGGATGTGTGGCCGCCCAATGCCGCGCGATGTCGATCCGGCGCGGGAACCAGACACCGGTATGCCCGCGCGCATAGTCCAGAAACCGCCGCAGCCCTGCGATTTTGCCGGGCCGCCCGATCAGGCGGCAGTGCAGGCCGATGGAAAACAACGCCGCCCGCCCCTCGCCGCCTTCGGCATAGAGCGTGTCAAAGCTGTCCCGCAGATAGTCGTAGAACTGGTCCCCCGTGGTGTAGCCAGGGGCGGTGGCGAACCGCATGTCGTTGGCTTCGAGGGTGTAGGGGATCACCAGTTGGTCCCGGTCCCCGACCCGCAACCAGTAGGGCAGATCATCGTCATAGGTGTCGGAAATCCAGTCGAACCCCGCCTGTGCCGTCAGCCGCACGGTGTTGACGCTGCACCGCCCGGTATACCATCCGGTGGGCGGTGACCCTGTCACCTCGGTATGCAGGCGGATCGCTTCGGCAATCTGGGCGCGTTCCACGTCTTCGGGCATGTCCCGGTGATCGACCCATTTCAACCCGTGCGACGCGATTTCCCAGCCTGCCGACTGCATCGCCGCCACCTGTTCGGGGGACCGCGCCAGCGCGGACGCCACGCCGTAAACTGTCACCGGAATATCCATGCCCGTGAACAGCCGGTGCAGCCGCCAGAACCCCGCCCGCGCCCCGTATTCATAGAGCGAGTCCATGTTCCAGTGCCGTTGACCCGGCCACGAGGCCGCGCCTGCGATGTCGGACAAGAACGCCTCGGACCCGGTATCGCCGTGCAGGATGTTGTTTTCGCCGCCTTCTTCGTAGTTCAGAACAAGGCTGATTGCGATTTTCGCGCCGCCCGGCCATGCCGCATCGGGCCTGCGCGGGCCATAACCGATCATGTCACGGGGATAACGGGTGGTCATGGGATGGTCTACCTCTGGATTATTTGATACTGCGGGTTAATCAAAATTATTTTCAAGATTTTCATGAAAGACTTGTTGCCGCGAGGGGTGGTCGCCATTGATCCGCATTGCGTGCAAGATGGTCCGGACCGCACAGGGAGACGACGATGGCTGATGGATATCTGACGACCCACGTTCTGGACACCGCCAAGGGGTGCCCCGCGCAGGGGCTGGTGATCTGGCTATACCGCGTCACGGGCAACAGCCACACCAAGATTGCCGAGGTCACGACCAACGCCGATGGCCGCACCGATGGTCCGATCCTGCCCAAGGGCGCGTTCAAGACCGGCACCTATGAACTGGTGTTTCACGCGGGCGACTATTTGCGCGCGACCGAGCAGGCGGGGGCGGACCCGCTGTTTCTGGATCAGGTGCCGATCCGGTTTGGCCTGTCGGACGCGGATGCGCATTATCATGTGCCCCTGTTGTTGTCCCCCTACGGCTATTCCACCTATCGCGGCAGCTGAAGCCCGGCGGTGGCGGCGGCCATGTCGCGCCGCATCCGGTCCATCAGGAAATCGCTGAACAGGCGGATTTTGGGATCGCGCAAGCGCCGGTGTTGCGTCAGGCACGCCAGTTGCACGGGCTGTGGCGGGGTCGCGGTGGCCACGGGCACCAGCCGCCCCGCGCGCAGGTGATCGGCCACCTCGAATATCGGTTTCATCACGATCCCCCAGCCATCCAGCGCCCAGCCGGTCAGCACATCGCCGTCATCGGATTCAAACGGGCCCGCGATGTCGAACGCCTGTTGCCCGGCGGGGGTTTGCAGGGTCCAGCGGAATTCCGTGGCCCCCGGGAACCGCAGATTGAGACATTCATGCCGGTCCGCCACCAACGCCGCCCCGGTGTCCGGCATCCCCCGCCGTTCGATATAGCCCGGTGACGCGCACAGGATGCGCGGGCAATCGGCGACCAGCCGCACCTTGAGCGTTGAATCCTCCAGCCGGCCAAGGTGAAACGCGAGGTCCAATCCTTCGGCCACCACGTCGATCTTGCGGTCCGATAGGCGCAGGCGCACGTCGATCTGGGGATAGGTCGCCTTGAACGCGGGCACATGAGGGGCCACGAACCGCCGCCCGACCCCAAGCGGGGCCGCCACAAACAAGGTGCCGCGCGGGTTCTGGGCGGTTTGGGCGACGTCGGATTCGGCCTCGTCTATCGTGTCGAGGATGCGCCGCGCCCCGTCATAGAAGATGCGGCCGTTTTCCGTGGGTTGCAGGCTCCGCGTGGTGCGGTTGAAGAGCCGCAGGCCGAGGTGTTTTTCCAGTTCCGCCACCCGCGACGACGCCACGGCAGGCGATGTGCGTTGATCCCGCGCGGCCGCGCTCATGCTGCCCAATTCGTAGACGCGCACGAACATCCGGATATTGTTGACATAGGCCATTTGACGCATTGCCTTGAAAGTGTTCCCCGATTGAATGGATTATCAGGGAAATATCGCCCGGTATAGTCTGGCGTGACAAAGCAAGAGGACGAGACCCATGTATGATGCTGTCGTGCTGGCGGAGTGGCTGGAATTTGCGGTGCGGTGGCTGCATGTGATCACGGCGGTCGCGTGGATCGGGTCATCGTTCTATTTCATCGCGCTGGACCTTGGGTTGCACCGCGACCGCGCGTTGACCAGTGGGGCCGACGGCGAGGAATGGCAGGTGCATGGTGGCGGGTTTTACCATGTGCAGAAATATCTGGTGGCCCCGTCCACGATGCCGGACGGGTTGGTCTGGTTCAAATGGGAAAGCTATTCCACATGGTTGTCGGGGTTCGCCCTGTTGTTTCTGGTCTATTATCTGGGTGGCGAATTGTTTCTGATCGACCCCGGCGTTCTGGATATTCCGGTGTGGCAGGGGGCCGTGATTTCAATGGCGTCGCTCGCCTTTGGCTGGATCGTTTATGACGCCTTGTGCAAGACGTTCGTGAACGCGAACCCTACCGTTCTGATGGTCGCCTTGTTTGGCGTGTTGGTGGCGATGGCATTGTTTTACACAAGCGTGTTTTCGGGCCGCGCCGCGTTGTTGCATTTGGGGGCGTTCACGGCGTCGATCATGACGGGCAACGTGTTTTTCATCATCATGCCCAATCAGCGCGTGGTGGTGGCCGATCTGATCGCCGGCCGCAAGCCGGACCCGAAATACGGCAAGATCGCCAAGCAGCGGTCAACCCACAACAATTACCTGACCTTGCCCGTCATTTTCCTGATGTTGAGCAACCACTACCCGCTGGCGTTCGCCACCCACTACAACTGGTTGATTGCCTGCATCGTGTTTCTGACCGGCGTCACGATCCGGCATTATTTCAACACCAAACATGCCCGCAAAGGGAACCCGCATTGGACATGGGGTGTGACTGCGATCCTGTTTCTGGGTATTGCGTGGTTGTCATCATTGCGCCCTGTTTATGAATATCAGGAGGACGCCGCCATTCCTGCCCACGCCCAGAAATTCGCCCAAGCGGACGGGTTCGAGGCCGTGCATGATATCGTTGTGGGCCGTTGTTCCATGTGTCACGCGGCGGAACCGGTGTGGGGCACCATGATGGTGCCGCCCAAGGGTGTCATGCTGGAAACCCCTGCCCAGATCGCCGCCCAAGCCCGGTTGATCTATGTCCAATCGGGGTTGAGCCATGCCATGCCCCCCGGCAATCTGTCGGGCATGGAACCCGCCGAGCGCGCCCAGATTGTCGCGTGGTTCCGGCAGGTTAACGGCTGAACCGCCATTCGCTGATTTGTGCCCACGGATCGTTAGGGCGCAGCAGGATGGACGGAAACGCCGGGTTGTTGGTGGCGTCTGGCCAGAATTGTGGTTCGAAGGCCAACCCCTCGAACGCTGCTTTGCCGGGGCGGATGGCGTGCCGCCCGTCATACACCTGTAGCCCCGGTTCGGTGGTGGCGATGGTCATCGTCACCCCGCTTTGCCCCCGCAGCCAGCACACATCGCGCAAAGGTTCCCGTTGATCCGACAGGCAATAGTTGTTGTCAAAGTCGGGCGCGTGGACCGACACGACCCGCCCTGCCCGCAGGTCCATGTCCGGCGCATCGTCAAGGTCCACGATTTCGCCTGTGGGGTAAAACAGGTCTGTGCAGGGCAGAAACGCCGATGCCGCAACCCGCAGGTGGTGCCCGTCCCAGCCATCGGTGCCGTCAAGGTTCCAATAGCTGTGGTTGGCGAGGTTCATCAGCGTGGGTTCGTCCGTGGTCGCCGTGGCCGTCAGGTGCAGGGTGCCCGGCGCGCGGACCTCCCACAGGGCGGTGATGGTCCGGTTGCCTGGCAACCCGCAAACCCCATCGGCCAGCGTGATGGACAGGCGGGCGGTGGTCGCGGTGACCTCCTCGACCTGCCACAGGTGCAGGTGGGTCGCGTTTTTGCCGGAATGCAGGAACAATCCGTCTTGATTGCGTTCCAGTTCATAGCTCATGCCGTTGATGATCGCGCGCGCATTGCTGATCCGGTTTGCCACGGGGCCGATCAGCGCGCCGTGATACCGCAGCGGACCTTCGTAGTCGGCGAGGTTGTCTGACCCTTGGGTCAGGTCATACGCCACCCCAGCCAGCCGCACCGATTGCACGATGGACCCAAGGGTCAGGAGGCTGACGGTCAGATCCCCCGCCGCCAGCGTGATCTTGTGGACGGGTTCGCCCCGGGTCGTCGTGCCGAATGGTGTCATTCCAGTGGTTCCCAGTGAACGCCTGCGGGCGGGATCGTTGTCTTGCCCCAGCTAACCGGGTCCGGGTTGTAATTGAAGACAAATCGGTGTGTCGCCGTCGTTCTGATCCGCAGCCCGTCCGGCAATTGCAGCGTTGCAATCCCCGCCCCGTTGCACAGCGCCCCGATGATCCGGTCAAAGGTCGCGTCGTCCGGCCAACCCGCCAGATACCGCAGATGGTCGGTGCCCATGATCGCCGGCTGCCCGGATGTTGTGGACAGATGCACCGGCGCCGTTCCTTCGAGGTGTTCGAACCAATGCACGAACCGCCCGCCGCCATCCAGTTTGACCCGCGCCCCCGGTGGCAGGCTTTCTGCCAAGACCACCGTTACGTCACATTCGGGCAGGGTCGGCCCCAATGGCAGCGGGATCGAGAGTTCCGCCGTTTTCGTGTCTGTGCGCGGCCCGAGCAGGGCCGTGCCCCCGAATTTCGCCAGCGCCGCCCGCAGCGGGTCCGACAGCCGCATGAGGCCCGGACCCAGAACAAGGCTGTAGGCCGACAGATCGTCCACATCGGGGGGCAGGATATCCACGTTCAGACCCGCCCGCCGACACGCCCGGTAGGCCGCAAACGTCAGCCGGAAATAGTCGAAATCCCGCCCTTGCGGCTGGGCCTCCCATGCCCACGCGCTGTGGTAATCGAAGATCAGCGCGACTTGGGCCGGGCCATCCTGAACATCCGGCATGTCCTTGATTTCACGGGCGACCTGTGCCGCTTCGGCATAGGCGGGGGCGGGCGCGCTGTCGGGTCGCAGCAGACCTGCGTGCATTTGTTCCTGTGCAAAGGGGGCCTGTCGCCAGCGGAAATAGCTGACACATTCCGCACCGTGGGCGAACGCCTCCCATGCCCAGAGGCGGGCCATGCCGGGCAGGGGGGCCGGGTTCCACGGTGCCCAGTTGACCGGGCCGGGTTGCTGTTCCATGACCCACCACCGCCCGCGCCCGACCGCTCGGTAGATGTCGTGGTGAAACGCCTGATTGTCCGGGTCGCCCTGCCGCAGGAAATGCAGTTTGCGCGCATCGCTGTTTTCGATCCGGTCCGACAGGAACCCGATCGGATAGCTGTCCCATGACGCGATATCGAGGTCCGCCCCCACAGCCCAATGATCGAACGTCAGCGTCCGCCCCATGTAGTTGTGCGCAATGGGCGCATCCGTGTGTTTGCGGATTTCGTCCACTTGTGCCCGGTTGAACGCCACGACCATGTCCGACGAATACCGCCGGAACGCCAGAACATGAGGGTGGTTGGGTTCGGTCACCGTGAGGTTGGGCAGGTCGATGTCGTCAAAGCCCGAATAGTCCATCGACCAGAACACGTTGCCCCATGCCCGGTTCAACGCCTCGGTCGATTGATACCGCTGGGCCAGCCAGTCGCGGAACCCGGTTTCCGCCGCTTTTGAATAGCTGAGCGTGGTGCCGTGGCAGTCATATTCGTTGTCTGTTTGCCATGCCGCCACATGCGGGTTGCGCCCATACCGTTCCGCCAAAAGCCGGGTGATCCGCCGCGATTCGTCCCGGTAGCCAAGGTGCGAAAAACAGTAGTGCCGCCGCGAGCCGAATTTGCGCGCCTGCCCGTCTGCGCCCACGGGCAGCATGTCCGGGTGTTTGTTGATCATCCAGCGCGGCGGCGTGGCTGTCGGCGTGCCCAGCACCACCCGAAGCCCGTGCGCCCCCAGCGTTTCGATGGCCCGGTCCAACCACTCAAAGGTCAGAACACCCGGTTCGGATTCGATCCGCGACCATGCGAATTCGCCGATCCGGACCCAGGTGATGCCCACCTCGGCCATGCGCCGCGCGTCGTCCGCCCAGACGGTTTCGTCCCAATGTTCGGGGTAATAGCAGACGCCAAGCGTGCGTTTCATCGGGGGCCCTTTCAGAGCAAGACGCGGTGTTCGGTTTGCCCACGGTATTGCGTCGGTATTGCGTAGGTGCGTCCCTGTGCGCTGTCCGGGGGGAGCCCGACCGCCGCAGAGGTGCAAAAGAGCGTGTTCAACCCGTCCCCGCCAAACGCCGGGCACGAGGTTTGTAGGGCTGGCACCGGGATGGCATCCATCAGTTTGCCGGAAGCGTCATAGCCCGCCACGCGCCCCGCCCCCCATTGCGCGTTCCACAGGTTGCCCGCCGCGTCCACCACCGCCCCATCGGGGTTGAGCGCCGTGCCTGTCAGGTCGATATGGACCGTTGCCGCCCCATTTGGCCAGCCGTCCGCGTCCAGCGCCACGCGCATGATCTGTTTGGTGGGTGTGTCTGTGAAATACGCCGTCTGTCCGTCCGGTGAAAAGCAGGTCGCGTTGGAGATGGTGATATTGGCATAGAGTTGCCGCAGTTCCCCCCGGTAGAACCGATAGATTGCCCCCGCCCCCGGTTCCGCGTTGATGCCCATGGTGCCGATCCAGAACCCCCCCTGCGCGTCCGCCCGACCGTCGTTGGAACGGGTCACGGGGTTGTCCGCCTCAAGCCCGATAATCGCATCGCTGGCCCCTGTGGACAGGGTGAACCGCGAGAGGGAACTGGCCGATGCCACCAGAAGCGTGTCGTCATCGACCCAGCCTGCCGCCGAAACATAGGTGGGAAAGGCCCAAGACTGTCCTTTGCGGTGCAGCCGTTTGCCAAGGATATCGAACCAGAACAATTCGCCCCGGTTCGGGTGCCACAGCGGGCCTTCGCCCAAGGTGCAGGGGGTCGCGTCGTAGATCATTGCGCTGCTGCCGCGTCAAAGGCTGCCACGATGTCGCGCGCCCGCGATGCCACCTCGGCCACGGACATGCCCGGTTTATAGAGCGCCGAACCAATCCCGAAGCCGTCCGCGCTTGCCCGCAGCCAATCGCCGAAATTGTCCGGCCCCGCCCCACCGACCGCATAGACCAGCGTGCCGGGGGGCAGAACCGCCCGGATTGCCTGTAACCCTGCGGGCCCCAGCAGCGTGCCCGGAAAGATTTTCAGCCCGTCCGCCCCGGATTTCAGCGCGGCAAAGCACTCGGTCGGTGTCATCACCCCCGGCCAGCTTTGCAGCGTCGCCGCCTTGGTGGCCACGATCACGCGGGGGTCGCAGTTGGGCGATACGATCAGCCGCCCGCCTGCCTGTGCCACCCGCCCCACATCGTCGGGTGACAACACCGTGCCCGCCCCGATCAGCGCGTCGTGTCCATGCGCCGTGGCCATGGCCCGGATGCTGTCGAACGGGTCGGGCGAATTCAGCGGCACCTCGATCTTGGTGATGCCCGCGTCGATCAAGGCGGCGGTGACCGCTGTCGCCTGATCCGGGGTGATCCCGCGCAGGATGGCGATGAGGGGGCGCGTCATGTGGTTTCCTTCACAAGGGTGTGGGCCGCTGTCAGGCCAGCCAGAGTGATGGCCGTGCCGTCCGTCACCGTGGCAACAAGCCCGACCGACGCCAAGGCGCGGTCATAAATCCCCGCGATGGTGCCGCCGCCGATGATCGCCACCGATTGACCCAGCCAATAGGGCCGCGCCGCCGCCAGTTCCGCCCCGATCAACAGCCCTGACGCCTGTGCCCGCGCAGGTCCTGCGGGCAATCCATGCAGCAACCCTTGGGCCCGGATCGAAAACAGCCGTGCCGCGATCCGTTCCGGCCGCGTGAGGCTGTCCCCCAGCGCCGATTGAAACGCTGTTTCGTCCCAACCGTCCCCGCCCAGCGAATGGCGCAGCACCGTGGCTTGCCCCAGTGCCGCGAACATGTCCCCGGTCATGAAGGTCTGAAAACTGACCACCTCGCCCGCGCTGAGGTGGACCCATTTAGTATGCGTGCCCGGCAGGCACAGCACCCCGTCCCAGCCCGGATTTTGCGCCACAAAGCCCGCGATCTGCGTTTCTTCGCCGCGCATGACATCGGCGGGATGGTTTTGCCGCAGGCCCGGAATGACATGGACCCGCAGGCCTGCCCGCGTGGTCGGCGCCAGTGCGAAGTGTCCCGAAAGGGGGGCCGTGGGGATGGTTCCATAGGGTGCCTCGACCCAGCCTTGGCGCGATCCGACCATGCCGCAGGCCACGACCGTCGCATCCCCATCCCCGATCCAGCCGCCAATCAGCGACAAGAGCGCCGGTTCGTAGCCGTCCCGCGTGAGTGTCCCCATGCCCGCGTCCGATTGCGCCTGTGCCGTGGCCGTGGCCCCCGACATCCGCCATGCCCGAAGGTGCGTTGTGCCCCAGTCCACCGCGATCCAGTCTGTTTCACCCATCAGCCTGTCCTTGCCACGCCTGCATCCACCACGAGCACCTGACCCGTCACCATTTGCGATGCTTTTGACGCGAGAAACAGGGTGGGCGCAACCATATCCTCGGGCTGCATCAACACCTTGAGCGATTGTTTTTCAAGGTAGGATGCCAACCCCTCTGGTGTCACCCAATCCCGTTTCTGCCGTTCTGTCATGACCCAGCCGGGGGCGAGTGCGTTGACCCGGATGTTGTCCGGCCCCCATTCCTGCGCCAGCGTCTTGGACATCGACGTGATCCCTGCATTCGCCGTCGTATAGGGCACCATACCCCCCATCCCCATCAGGTAACTGATCGAGGAAAAGTTGACGATGGTCCCCCCCGCCCCCGCGAAAAGGTCGTGCGCCTTTTGGCAGGCGAAAAAGTAGGATTTGAGGTTGACCGCCATCTGGTCGTCCCAGTCCGATGGTGTCACCTGTGCCGCCACCATCCGCATGTCGTTGGCCGCGTTGTTGACAAGGATGTGCAGCCCGCCGTGCGCCTGTGCCGCCCGGTCCATCGCCCCGCGCAACTGGTTGGTGTCGGTGATGTCCCCTTGGATGAACAGCGGGGCCCGCCCGTGTTTCGCGGCCATATCCGCCACAAAGCCGCGGGCGTCCGACCGCCCGATAAAGCCGACGTTGGCCCCTTGGGTCAGAAAACCGTCGGTGAGCGCCGCGCCGATCCCGCTGCCCCCGCCCGTGATGAACACCGATGCCCCCGCAAGGTCCGGAAAGATCGCCGTTGTCATGCCCGCACCCCTTCGACCACCCACATTGTCGCGGGCCATGCCACGGGCAAGGTGATCCCGGTGGTCATGAGCGCCTGCCCGGTGAGCGTGAGCGCGCCGGATTTGAGCGCGTTTGGTCCACGGCTTTGGGAGGGTGCGTCTGCGGCGTTGTGCAGGG
>JBGSIZ010000180.1:0-2702 GCA_041742255.1 Marivivens sp.
GCGGCAGAAAAACACCATCAGGTTGGCCCCCAGATCGGGGTCCACCTCGGCCATCTTGTGCCCGGCAAGGGTGACCACGGCCTCGACCGCGCCCTTGATGACGCGCAACGTGGCGTCCTGCGCGCCAAACACCACAGGCACAATCGGGCGGCCCCAGCGGGCACATAAGTATTGCCCATCCGCGCGGGTGAACAGCCGCGTGATGCGGGCGGGATCGGG
This sequence comes from Marivivens sp., assembly GCA_041742255.1. Lineage (GTDB taxonomy): Bacteria > Pseudomonadota > Alphaproteobacteria > Rhodobacterales > Rhodobacteraceae > JBGSIZ01. Next base: position 220 of record JBGSIZ010000180.1, read on the forward strand.
GGTCATGTCAGGCACGCGGTCGAGGCCGTGGTCACCCTTGCCGGGCACAAGATGGCCGAGGTGGACCCCGATCTGGGGGCCAACCTGATGGTGTTTTTCTGCCGCGACTGGGCCGAATTGCGCGGGGTGCCCAATCTGGGCCGGTTGGTTCCCGATCTGGACCGGCTGGTGGATCGGTTGACCGCCGCCGGGGCCAATCAATACAGGATTTTCCGGTTTGACCCCGCCCGCGCGATCCGCGCCTGTTTCGTGTTCATCCGGGTGGATGACGCCATTGTCGCCGTGCCGGTTGAAACGCTGGCCCTGTCGCAGGCGGCGCAACTGATCTTGCTGTGGTCCGATACCGCGTTTGTGGGCGCGTCCCCGCTGGCGTTGGTGGCAGGTGTGGCCGTGTTGCGCCCCGACATCGCGGCGGTGATCCGCGCCGCCTATGACCCGGTGTTGCCCGCCGTCGCCACCGACCCGGCGCACGCCTTGCGGATAGTGGCCCGGATGGGGCGGGCGCATTGAACCACCCCTTGCGCCGATGTGCCCCCGGCCCCTAGTCTGCGGGCATGACCCACACCTTTGCCGTGCATGTGTATTACGAAGACACCGATCTTGCCGGGATCGTGTATTATGCCAATTATCTGAAATACATTGAGCGCGCCCGGTCCGAATGGGTCCGCGCGCTGGGCGTGGATCAGGTGCAGATGAAGGCCGAGGGAATGGTGTTTGCCGTCCGCCGGATCGAGGCCGATTATCTGACCCCGGCCCGGTTTGACGATGATCTGGTGGTCACCACGACCGTGGATCACGCAACCCCCGCCCGTCTGGTGGTGCGCCAGATCGTGGCGCGGGGCGATGTGCCGGTGTTTGACGCCCTTGTCACCATTGTCACGCTGGGCCCTGTGGGGGGGCCTGTGCGCCTGCCTGATGTCCTGCGCCGCCTGAAAAATATGGGGTAACGGCAGGTATTCGCCGCTTTGCCCCCGCCAACCCGCCCAAAACGCAGCCGTGATGTGTGTTGTGTTGGATTTCCGATTACGGATCGGTTAGGACTGATCGCAATCAGGACCCGAACAATCCGGGCCGCGGTAAAAGAGCAGGCAAATGGAAGTAGCATCCGACTATACGATGTGGGCGTTGTTCGCCCGCGCGACGATCATTGTGAAGCTGGTCATGATCATGCTGGTGCTGGCATCGGTGTGGTGTTGGGCCGTGATCGTGGACAAGATCATCCAATATCGCAAGGCCCGCGCCGAGGCCGCCATTTTTGACCGCGCGTTCTGGTCGGGCGAACCGCTGGACGGGTTGTTTGACCAGATCGGCCCGAACCCCACCGGTCAAAGCCAGAAGATTTTCGCCGCGGGTATGTTGGAATGGCGCAGGTCCCACCGGCAGGATGGCGGTTTGATCGCGGGCGCACAGTCCCGGATTGACCGCAGCATGGATGTCGCCATCGCCAAAGAGGCCGCGAGCCTGCAAAAGGGTCTCCCCGTGCTGGCCACGGTCGGGTCCACCGCCCCGTTTGTTGGCCTGTTCGGCACCGTCTGGGGCATCATGAATTCGTTCATCGAGATTGCCGAGGCGCAGAACACCAGCCTTGCCGTTGTTGCCCCCGGTATCTCCGAGGCCTTGCTCGCCACGGGGTTGGGCCTGTTGGCCGCTATCCCCGCCGTCATATTCTACAACAAGCTGAACGCTGACAGTGAACGGATCGTCGCCGGCTACGAAGCCTTTGCCGATGAATTCGCGACCATCCTGTCGCGTCAGTTGGATAGCTGAGCATGGGGGCCGGTGTTATCAAATCCGGGGGTGGGGGCGGCGGGGGCCGTCGTCGTCGCCGTCGCGGGCAGGCCCATGCCATGTCCGAGATCAACGTCACCCCGTTTGTCGATGTCATGTTGGTGCTGTTGATCATTTTCATGGTCGCCGCCCCGCTGATGACCGTGGGTGTCCCCGTTGAACTGCCCAAGACCCAAGCCAGCGCCTTGCCCACCGATGACGAGGAACCGCTGACCGTCACCATCACCGCCGAAGGTGCCGTGGCCATTCAGAACACCGAAACCACCGTTGAAGAATTGGTTGCCAAGTTGCAGGCCGTCGCCGCCGAACGCACCAGCGACCGGATTTATCTGCGCGCGGATGGCGCCAACAGTTGGGACCGCGTGGCCGAGATCATGGGGTTGTTGAATGCAGGCGGCTTTTCGAACATCGGCCTTGTGACCGATATCGCGACGCAGACCAACGGCGGATAGAACGACCGTGGCAACACCGGGTCAAATTGTTTCGGGCGTGGGTCATACCGCCCTTGTCATCTGGCTGATTGCCGGATGGGGGTTGAGCAATGACCCCTTGCCGCTGGAGGTGGCCGAGGTGACCGTTGTGTCGGGTGCCGAATTTGATGCCATCGTGGCCGCCACCACCCCGCAGCCATCAACCGAGGCCCCCGTTTCACCCGAGGTGCCTGCCACCGACGACGCCACGCCCCCGCCCGTGAC
>JBGSIZ010000181.1:0-10187 GCA_041742255.1 Marivivens sp.
AGCGCCCGCGCCAATCGCCACACGGCTTGCCCGGCCCGGGTCAGGCCCGACGACATGGTGTCAGGCTCCGGCGGCTTTGCGCACCGCGTCCGCCTCGGCCAGCCATTCGGCGGCGTAGTCCACCTCTTGATAGTTGTCGAACCACGGCCCGCCCCGCGTATAATGCACTGCCTGCGGATACCCTGTGGCTGGTTTGTCATAGGTCCCTTCGAGCCAGTTCCAGCCCGAGGGCAACGCCCCGATTTCGCTGTCTGCCGCCCATTGCATGCGGTGCAGATAGGCCCCTGTTTCGGCGTTCACCCGGTCCACGGTCAAGGCCCGCGTAGACGCATGCCCGCAGTTCATCAGCATGAAGGACGACCAGTTCTTGCGCGGATACGCGGTTTGAACCTTGCCATCCATCTTGACCCCTTCTTTGGGTGTATAGTCGTGTTGGACACACAAGACCGCCAACGCTGGGTCCATGTAGGGGCGCAGGTCGGCCACGTCCCCGAAGAACAGAAAGTCACAATCCACAAAGATCGCCCAGCCGTCAAACCCCGCCAGATGCGGCACGAGGAACCGGGAATAGGTGAATTCCGTCGAGGCCAAGGGGTCGATGTCGCGGGTATATAGCCCCTGTTCGGCCAGTTCGTGCAGTTTGATCGGGTGGACCTCAACCGGGATCGTCGCGTGTTTGAGCAAGGAGGACCGCGCCACCTGATAGGCGATGTCTTCGCGTGAGTCCCAGCCGATGTAGACGCGGAAGTTGGTCATGACGGTCCCTTTGCTGTCGCTTTGTGTTGCCTACGCCCTAGCCCAACGCCCGCAGTGGCGCAAGTTTCACCCCGCGCGATGTGCTGCAATCAGCCCATGCACGGCGTCCAAGGCAACCGCCAATGGCCGCGTGTTTTCCGCCTGAACCCGCGCGGCATTGTTCAGATAGGGCGCGCGTGCCGCAGGGTTTTGCAGCCGGACAACAGCCGCCGCAAGGTCGTCTGGCGTTGGCGTTTCAAGCGCGGCATCTGCTGCGTGCAAGGTTTCGTAGGATGATACGAAGTTGCCGATCATCGGCCCGTGCAACACCACGGACCCCAGCGCCATCGCCTCATACGGGTTTTTGCCCGTCATGTGCATTCCCGCCACCGCGAACGAATTGCCGATGAAGGACACCGGGCTGACCCGATACCACAGGCCCATTTCGCCCAGAGTGTCGGCGATGTAGACTTGAGTGCCCGCGTCCGGCGTCCCGCCCGTGCTGCGCCGGGTGACGGTCAACCCTGCCGCCCGCGCGGCCGCTTCTGTTTCGTCCGCCCGTTGCGGCGTGCGGGGCGCGAGGATCAGCAGCAGGTCCGGCATCTGTTGCAGCGCTATTTTATGCGCTTCAAGGATTTGCGGCTCTTCTTCGGTTCTGGTCGAGGCCGCGAGCCAGCGGGGGCGCGTGCCGAGCTGCGCCTCGACAGCCGCGCGTTCCATTGCCAGATCGGGGAGCGGGTCCGACGCGGCCTTTAGCACGCCCATAACCTGCACCCGTGCAGGCTCTGCACCCAAGGTCACAATCCGGTCCAGTGTAGCCGCGTCCTGCACCAGCACCCGGTCAAACAGGCCCAAAAGGTATCTGTAGGTCCGGGACCGCCGCTGCCAGCGCGCGAACCGCGCCGCCGGGATCACCACGTTGATCTGTGCCAGCGGGATACCGCGCCGCACGGTTGCGCGCAGGGTTGCGGGCCACAGGTCAACCTCGGCAAGGATCAGGGCCGTGGGGGACCAGTGGGTAAGGAACCGCGCCGCCGTCTGGGGCGTGTCGATGACCGTGTATTGGTGGATGACCCCGTCCGGCAGCCCCGCCTTGACCAGCGCGTCATGTGATCCGCGCGTCGTGGTGGTCAGCAACAGACCCAGATCGGGGTTCTGCGCCCGCAGGTGCCGGAGCAGGGTCAACAGGGCAAGGCTTTCGCCTACACTGGAGGCATGAAACCACAGCAGTTGACCGGGCGGGCGAGGCCGCGACGGCGTGCCAAAATATTCCGCGATCCGGTCACTGTCCACCTTGTTGCGGGTCACCTGTCGTCGCAGGAACATCCACCACAGGGGCGCCGTGATCCACGACACGGCAAGATAAAGGCGCAGGGAAAACGGCACCGCGTTACAGCGTGACGTCCGGCAGGCTGTGAAACGCGTTGCGCAGGGCGTCCCCCCAACCACTGGAAATCTGGGCATAATAGGGGTCTGCCGGATCGAACCGCCGGGTCAGGCCGGGCGTCAGCGCCCCTTCGGAATAAAGTTGCAGATCAAGCGGCAGGCCGACCGACAGGTTCGCCTTGATCGTCGAGTCAAAGCTGACCAACAGAAGTTTGACTGCCGCCTCGAACGTCATGGCGGGTTCATAAGCCCGCACCAGAATGGGCCGCCCGTATTTGGTTTCGCCGATCTGGAAAAACGGGGTGTCGATGCCGGCCTCGATAAAGTTGCCTTCGGGATAGACCAGAAACAGTCGGGAGGGCGTGCCGTTGATCTGCCCGCCGACGATCATTGTGGCGTTGAAGGCCTCGGCCTTTTGCCCGGTGTCCGAATGGTGGCGGATGACCTCGCGCAGCGTGTTGCCGATAAGGCGGGCGACCTGAAACATCGACGGGGCCTCAAGGATTGAGGGCGCGCGGTCAACCTTGGCCTTGGTCCGTTCTTCCAGCACTGATACGACCGCCTGAGTGGTCGCAAGGTTGCCCGCCGTCATGATGGTGATGAACCGGTCGCCAGGCACGGAAAACGTGTGCATCTTGCGGAAGGTGGAAATGTTGTCCACGCCCGCGTTCGTGCGGGTGTCCGACATAAAGACCAGACCCCGTTCGAGCCGCAACCCAACGCAATAGGTCATGTCCCGGTTTCCTTGTTACTGTTGTGCGACCTGAAGCTGGACCGAGAGGGATTCCGCCCCGCTTCCGAACCGTGTTCCTGATACAGGGGCGGCCTCGGCATAGTCCAGTCCCGTCGCAATCTTGACATAGCGCGTGTCGGGCGAAATCGCGTTGGAAATGTCAAATCCGACCCAGCCAAGGTCGGGCACATGGGCCTCGGCCCAGGCGTGTGTGGCTTCTTGGTCGATACGGTCATCCATCAAGAGATAGCCCGAGACATAGCGGCAGGGCACACCCGCCGCCCGCGCACAGGCCAGAAAGATATGGCTGTGATCCTGACACACGCCGTGCCCGGCGGCGAGCGCGTCTTCGGCGGTCCACGTCACGGCGGACACCCCGGTTTCATAGGCCACCCGGCCATGGATTGCCGCCGACAAGGCGTGCAACCATTGCAAGGTGCCCGGCGTGTCCCCCACGGTGGACAACAGTTTGCGCACCAGCGGCCCGGCCTTGGTCGCGGCGGTGGGTCGGTTGAACATCCACAGCGGCATGAACCCGCCGTGTTCGCCCTGAACGCCCGCGCTGTCGCGCACCTCGACCTCGCCTTGGCACAGGACGGTCACTTCGGTCGCACCCGGATCAAAGCTGATCAGGTCAACAGTGTTGCGGTGCATGTCGCTGAATGACAATTGCTTGCGTCCGCCCGTGACCGTGGTGTCCCACGACCGGACCACCTGCGTAGCGGTTGATTTGGGCGTAAGCCGCAATTGTTGCAGCGCGTAATAGACCGGTTCCGCATAGGAGTAGGTCGTTTGATGACGAATTTTCAGGAGCATCAGGCGGTGAACCGGTAGTCGATTTCGATTTGTCCGCCCAACGCCGCGATGTCCCGCAGGAATGCCTGAATATATTCGTGCAATCCGTTGTCCATGATGTCGTCGATGGAATGCGCCATGTAGGTCAATCCTAGTTTGTCGGCCATGTCCTGACAGGGCAGGCGGGTTCCGTAGTCAGCCATCAGAAACCCGAGGTTATCCCGGATCTTGTCGGTGCAGAAGGCCAGACTGCGCGGCATCCGTTTGTCGAGGATCAGAAACTGGGCGATTTCCCGCGGACGGGCATCCTGTCCATAGGTCATCTGAAACCCGCCTTCGGCCGATACCGACCGCAGGATGGTTTGCCATTGCACATTGTCCAGCGAGGTGCCCACCGACATCGCCGAGGGCAGCAGGACGTAATATTTCACGTCCAGAATCCGCGCCGTGTTGTCCGCCCGTTCGGCAAACGTGCCGATCCGCGCAAAATCATAGATGTCGTTGCGCAACATGGTGCCGTGCATGGCCCCGCGCACGAATGCCGACCGTTGCCGGATCAGGGACAGAACATGGGGCAGGTCGCGCTCCACGACCTTGCGCGCCAGCGCGTCGCGCAGGACCATCCAGCATTCGTTCACACTTTCCCAGACTTCGCGGGTCAAGGCGGTGCGCACCAGCCGCGCATTATCCCGCGCCGCCGACACCACCGACAGGACCGACGACGAATTGTCCTTGTCCCGCAACATCCAGTCGATCGCGCCATCCCGCGTCAGTTCGTCGTCATAGGCCGCAAGATAGCTGTCATAGCAAGCCGCCGTTTGCAGCACGCTGGCCCATTCGTCATCCGACCCGGTGCGGGTGAGCGCAATGCGCAGCCCTGCCTCGATCAGGCGGGCGGTGTTTTCGGACCGTTCAAGATAGCGGAACATCCAGTAAAGGCCGCCTGCGGTTTTGCCCAGCATCGCCTTATTCCTCCAGCACCCAAGTGTCTTTGGTGCCTCCGCCTTGGCTGGAATTCACCACGAGCGATCCTTTTTTCAACGCCACGCGGGTCAATCCGCCCGGTGTGATGTCCACCCCTTGGGGCGACACCAGCACAAAGGGCCGCAGGTCCACATGTCGGGGGGCCAGCCCCGCCTTGGTAAAGATCGGCACGGTCGACAGCGACAGCGTGGGTTGCGCGATATAGTTGCCCGGCCGCGCCTTGAGCTTGCGGCGGAACGTCTCGAGTTCGCTTTTGGAGGATGTCGGCCCGATCAACATGCCGTAGCCGCCTGACCCATGCACCTCTTTCACCACCAAATCCGCGAGGTTATCTAGCACATAGGACAAGCTGTCCGTATCGCTGCACCGCCATGTCGGCACGTTTTTCAGGATCGCCTTTTCGCCCGTATAGAACTCAACGATATCAGGCATATAGCTGTAGATAGCCTTGTCATCCGAAATGCCCGTGCCCGGCGCATTGGCGATGGTGATCCCGCCCGCCCGGTAGACGTCCATGATCCCCGGCACACCCAGCGCGCTGTCTGGATTGAAATTCAACGGATCAAGGTATTCGTCGTCCACCCGCCGATACAGCACGTCGATGGGTTGATACCCTTGGGTCGTGCGCATGGCGACCCTGCCATCCACGACCTGCAAATCGTGCCCTTCGACCAGTTCGACGCCCATCTTGTCGGCCAGAAAACTGTGTTCGTAATAGGCGGAGTTGTAGATGCCCGGCGTCAGCACGGCCACCACAGGCGGCCCCGATGTGCCCGACGGCGCGCAATTGGCCAGCGACCGACGCAGCAGTTTGGGATAGTTCGACACCGGCTGCACCCGGTTCTTGGAAAACAGTTCGGGGAACATGTGCAACATGGTTTCCCGGTTTTCGAGCATATAGCTGACGCCGGACGGCGTGCGCGCGTTGTCCTCCAGAACGTAGAATTCGTCATCCCCGGTGCGGACAAGGTCAACGCCCACGATGTGGGTGTAGACCCCGCCGGGCGGCGTCACCCCGATCATCTGCGGCAGGAATGCCACGTTTTTGGCGATCATCTCGACCGGGAGCCGACCGGACCGGACGATTTCCTGCCGGTGGTAGATGTCGTGCAAAAACGCGTTGATCGCCCGCACCCGTTGTTCGATGCCTTTGGCCAGCCGCGCCCATTCCCGCCCCGCAATGATCCGCGGGATGATGTCAAACGGGATCAGACGTTCGGCGGCGGCCTTTTGGCCATAGACGTTGAAGGTGATGCCGGTCAGGCGGAACACCTGTTCGGCTTCGCGTTGCTTGGCACGCAATCGCGCCGGGTCTTCGTCGCGAAACCATGTGTCAAAGGCGGAATAGGGCGGTCGAAGGGTATCGTCGCGGCCCCACATCTCATCAAAGTTTGGTGTGTCATTCATGGGTTAATCATATGAACCGCCCACGCTTACACAATGGGGTTTCGCATGTTTGGCTGGGGCTGAATTGTGCAGTTGCCTGATTTTTGGGCAAAATGGAGGGTGGATCAGTGAAAATCCCGGCTTTTTGGGATAATGCGCGCGTTGCGGGGGTGCGTCCGGGTGGGGGTGGCGGTGGCCGCGGCCAGTGGCCGGTTCACCTCGTCGGCATGGGCCATGGCGGTGTTCAACCCGTCCGGCGCCAGCCGGAACAGCGCATCGGTCCGGTCCTCCAGCGTTTGGGCGACCACATGGATGATGTCCACGTCGCGCTGCACATAGCCGTGGATCACCAGCAGGCGCGATTGCATGACCACCTTGCGGAACGTCTCCATCACGGATGGCCAGACGACAAGGTTGGCGACGCCTTGTTCATCCTCCAGCGTGATGAAACACACGCCCTTGGCGCTGCCGGGGCGCTGCCGGATCAGAACCAGCCCCGCGAGGCTGATTTTCTGCCAGTTGCGCGCGGTGGCAAGGGCGGCGGTCGAGGCGAACCCCTGCGTGGTCAGGCTGCGCCGCAGGAACGCCATGGGATGCTTTTTCAACGACAGGCGGAGCGTTTGATAATCGGCCACGACCTGTTCACAAACCGGCATGGCGGGCAGGGCCACGGGGCGTTCGGCCCCTTCGTCATCGGTTTGGCGGAACAGCGGCAGATCGGGCGCGTCGCGCAGCGGCTTGGCCTCCCACAGGGCTTGTCGCCGATCCAGAAACATGGACCGCATCGCATCTCCTTCGGCCAGACGGCGGATATGGGCGGCGGACAATCCCGCCCTGTCCTGTAACGCCTTGAGATCGCGAAAGGGCGCATCGCGGGCCGCCATCAGCCGCAGCGCCGCATCTTCGCGCAGGCCGCCGATTTGCCGCAGGCCAAGCCGGAGCGCAAAGCCGCCCGTCGCCACCGGTTCCAGCGTGGCGTTCCAGTCCGAATAGTTCACATCGGGCGCGCGCACCTCGACCCCGTGATCGCGGGCGTCGCGCACCAGTTGGGCCGGGGCATAGAACCCCATCGGTTGTGAATTGAGCAACGCACAGGTGAACACTGCCGGAAAATGGCATTTCAGCCAACTGGACACATAGACCAGATGGGCAAAGCTGGCCGCGTGGCTTTCGGGAAAGCCATATTCCCCGAACCCCTTGATCTGGTTGAAACATCGGTGCGCGAAATCCGGGTCATACCCCCGCGCGACCATCCGCCCCACCATCTTGTCCTGCAGTTGTTCGATGGTGCCGCGCGACCGGAACGTCGCCATCGCCTTGCGCAGTTCGTTCGCTTCGGCGGGCGAAAACAAGGCGGCGTCGATGGCGATTTTCATCGCCTGTTCCTGAAAGATCGGCACGCCAAGGGTCCGCCCAAGGATATTCTTCAACTCGGACGGGTCATGGGGCGCCCCGGGCGAGGGGTATTCCACCACTTCTTCGCCCGACCGCCGCCGCAGATAGGGGTGGACCATATCTCCCTGAATGGGGCCGGGCCGCACGATCGCTACCTCGATCACAAGGTCATAGAATTCCCGGGGTCGCAGGCGGGGCAGCATGTTCATCTGGGCCCGGCTTTCGACCTGAAACACCCCTACGCTGTCGCCTCGGCACAGCATTTCATAAACCCTCGGGTCCTCTTTGGGCGTGGTGGCCAGCGTGTAGTCCTGTCCGTAATGCGCCGAGATCAGGTCAAAGCATTTGCGGATGCAGGTGAGCATCCCAAGCGCGAGGATATCGACCTTGAGGATTCCCAGCGCGTCGATGTCGTCCTTGTCCCATTCGATGAAACTGCGGTCGGCCATGGCCCCGTTGCCGATGGGCACGGTTTCGGTCAGGGGCCGTTCGGTCAGGATGAACCCGCCCACATGCTGCCCCAGATGGCGGGGCATCCCGATCAGTTGCTGCGCCAGCACAAGGGTCCGGCGCAGAACGGGGTCGGTCAGGTCCAGACCGGCCTCGCGGGCGTGGTCCCCCGTCACCTCGCGGCCCCACGACCCCCAGATCGTCTTGGCCAGCGCGCCGGTGACATCCTCGGACAGGCCCATCACCTTGCCCACCTCGCGGATTGCGCTGCGTGGGCGGTAATGGATCACGGTGGCGCACAGCCCGGCCCGGTCCCGCCCGTATTTGGCATAGATGTGCTGGATCACTTCCTCGCGCCGTTCGTGTTCGAAATCGACGTCGATGTCGGGCGGTTCGCGCCGTTCCTCGGAAATGAACCGTTCAAACAAAAGTTGATGTTGCGTCGGATCAACCGCAGTGATCCCAAGGACATAGCACACCGCCGAGTTGGCGGCGGACCCGCGCCCCTGACACAGGATCGGCGGGGTCGCCTGTTCCCGGGCGAACCGGATGATGTCGTGGATAGTCAGGAAATACCGGGCGATGTCGAGCGTTTCGATCATCGCCAGCTCCTTGCGCAGGGTCGCCTGCGTGGGCAGCGGCACACCGTCCGGATACCGCCACGCCGCCCCGGCCCATGTCAGTTTTTCCAGCCACGCCTGCGGCGACATATCGGTCGGGATCACCTCGCGCGGGTATTCGTAGCGCAGTTCGTTCAGGTTAAAGGTGCAGGCGTCCGCCACCGCCCGCGCCGCCCGGATCGCATGGGGCCATTCCGCGAAAAGCCGGATCATTTCGGTGGGCGATTTCAGGTGCCGTTCCGCGTTGGGTTCCAGCAGGCGGCCCGCTGTCGCCAGTGTCCGGTGTTCCCGGATGCAGGTCATCACGTCCTGCAACGGCCGCCGTGCGGGCGCGTGATACAGCACGTCATTGGTGGCCAGAATGGACACCCCCGCCCGCCCCGCCATCCGGTCGAGCCGGTTGATCCGCGCCTTGTCGTCGCCGGTATACAGATACGCCGCCGCGATATGCCGCAGTGTGGGCAGCCGTTTGACCAGCCGGGGCAGGGCCCGTTCAAACCCGGTCAGGTCCGGCGGCGGCACCGCGATCAGGTGGATCCCCGCCGTGTCCGCTGCCAGATCGGCGAGGGTGAGGTCGCAAACCCCCTTGGCTTGCCAGTTGCCGTCCGGGTCGCGCATCTTGCCCTTGGACAACAGCCGCGACAGCCGTCCGTAGGCGTCGCGGGTGGTGGGGTAGGCGAGGAATATTTCGCCGGTGGTCAGGTGCAGGCGGCAACCGATGAGGGGGCGCAGGTTGGCCTTGGTCGCCTCGACATGCAGCCGCACCACCCCGGCGAGCGTGTTGAGGTCGGCGCAGCCGATGGCGTCATACCCCAGGCTCCACGCTTCCTGGACAAGGTCCACGGCCTCGGACGCGCCGCGCAGGAATGAAAAGCAGGTGGCAAGCCCAAGTTCGACAAAGGGCGCGCGGGGATTGGCGGTAAAGGTGCCGTCATCGGGCAAGGTCCGCCGGGGGATGGTGTGGTCATTTTCGGGCATGACGGGGCCGTTTTGCGCGCCGCAGGGGTGCTATTATCATACTGTTCTTGATATATATTTTAGGATTTACGGTCATGCGAAAACACCATGCACGAACCAGCGGGGCGTGGGTCCCCGGTTGTCCCCCAGAAGGCCATCGCGGTAGATCCAGAGCCGTTTTCCGGTGTGGTCTTCGACCCGGTAATAGTCCCGCAACCGGGTGCCGGGCAGGTCCTGCCACCATTCGGGCGCGATCCGTTCGGGGCCTGCAAACCGCGTGACCTTGTGGACAATCCGCCGCCAGACGAATTGCGCGGGCGGTCCTTCGGGGACGGCATAAAGCACGCGGACCTCTTCGGGGTGGTCGAAAAGCCGGAGAGGGCGGGTGGCAAAACCGGTTTCGGATTGCGTCGGTTTTGCGTCGGTATCCCGTCGGTCTGGTTTTTGCGCCGCAAGCGCTGGAACCCACGTTTCCGCCCGTTCGGGAATGTGGCTGGCGCGTTGTTCGGGGTGCCGGATCGCCCCCGCCCCAAGCCGCGCGGTCAACCGGTCGATCAACCGGGCGAGGTCGCTGCCATCGGCCGCCGCCCCATCGAGCCGGGTCTGCACGATGTCCGTCTTTTCCGCCACGCTGGCCCCCAGCGTGATCAGGTCAAAGCCGAAGCCGGGGTCGATCTGGTCCAGTTTGCCCGCAAAGAGCCGCACGAGATGCCCCGCCTCGCGGCTGGCCCGAGAGGTGGCGACGG
>JBGSIZ010000182.1:0-14724 GCA_041742255.1 Marivivens sp.
CCGCTGCGGCGGGTGGCGTCGGCCACGGCATCACCGGGGCCGTCGGGACCATAATGACCGGGCCAAACGGCCTGCATCAGACGGGCAACCTCCGCCACCACCTCGGGATGATCGGCCAACAGGACATAGCGCAAGGCGGACGCTGTCACCGGCCCACCGTGCCAATGCTGTCGGCCAACAGGCGGACAATCGTGGGTTCATTCAGGTATCCAGTGACAGGCAGGTCGCGGGCCCCCTGATACCGGCGTATGGCACGGCGGGTTTCGGCATCAAACACGCCATCGGCGGGGCCGGGGTCCAACCCCAACTGGGTCAACCGGGCCTCGACCAGACGGGCGGTCAACGGGTTCAGGTTCAACCGCTCCTCGGCAAAGGCGGCCTCGGCTTGGGTGCCCTCGTTCTGGGCTTCGGCGGTCAGGCGGGCGATCCGGGTATCGGCCTCAGGCTTGAACACGCCTCGGGGAAACGCGCGCAGGTAGTCCTGATAGGCGGCGATGGTGTTGGCGGTCTGGGCAGTGTCCCAGGCGGCGCGGTCCTCGGCCTCGGCGGCGTCACGGTTTGCGGCCTCGATCAGGGAAATCCGGTCGGCAGCGACTTCGGCAAAAATGCCATCGGGAAACCGGGCCAGATAGGCGCGCAACCCGGCCTCGTCATTGCGGGCACCGGTTTCATCCCAATAGGCACGGTCCAACCGGGCCTGCTCCAACCGCTTGCGCTCGGCCTCGGCCTCCAACTCGGCAGACCGGCGGCTGGCTTGGGCGTCCAACCGGTTGACCTGTTCGGCAGTGACATAGGTGGTCTGGGAATACCCGTTCACCTGCTGCCAATTGGCAATGGCGCGGCGGGTGCCGGGGCCAAAAATGCCGTCAATGCCACGGGTGTTGTAATCCAGAATGGTCAGATTGCGCTGGATCGTGCGGCGCTGATCACGGGTCAGGGACAACGCATCCTCGGCGCGGCGGGCATCGCGGTTGGGTTCGGCGATGATCTCGGCAATCACCTTTTCGGCCTCGGCGGCATAGCGGCCATCGGGATACCGGGCGATGTAGTTGCGATAGGCATCAATGGTGTCAATGGCCACGGCACCGTTCCACAGGGCATCTTCGGCACGGGGGTCCGCTTGCGGCACGACAACATCAGGCACGACGGGGTCAATGGTTTCGGACGGCATCAGGGGCCATGTGGCGGGAACGTATCCGTCCACCTCCAGATCGGTCTGTCGGGAAAGTTCGGGGGCAAGGTCGATACCCGGCCGGGTCATCTGCCGGGTCAGAAACGCGGCAACAGCACGGGGATCACCGCGCACGACGGTCACACCTTGGGGAATATCCAGCGCGCCAATGCCTTGGGACAGCCACAGGTCATAGGGGTCGGTGCCGCCGTCCTCGGCCAACATCAGAACGGCACGACCGGGGGCGCGGGACAACACCTGCAACAGACTGTCCACAGACAGGGACTCGGCGGCGACGGTGAACAATCCGGGGGCCTCGGCCTCGGCGGTCAAAAACCATGTGCGGGTGCCATCCGTGGCAAACTGCCCGGCCAAGGCAACAACGATGGCGTCGGCACCCTCGGCACTCTCGGCAAAGGCGGCCACGGCGTCGGCAACCGGGGCAGCACGGCCATTGCGCAGGGCCTCAACGGTAAACCCAAGGGCGGCCAACCCGTCTTCGGACTGCAGGATGTCGGTGGCGCGGGTGACGCGGTCCAACCGTTCATAAGTGTCGGTGCCCAACAACAGCGCGGCATCTTGCGCGGCGGCAATGGCGGGGGTCACGGCGCACAGGGCAACAGACATCAGCAGGGCACGCATCGGGGTCATCCTTTCAGGTGTCATAGGTCCGGCGATCCTCGATCACGATACCATCGCGGGGCAAGGCACCGGGGGGGCACAATTCAACATCGGCGCGCAGTTTCAGAACATCGCGCAACGTCTCGGCATAACGGGCGGCATCGCCATCTACACATTCCACACGAACGACCATGGTATCGGTCTCGCCTGCACGGTCGGCAACAACGCGGGCACGGGCAACCTCGGGGTGGCGGGCGACAAAGGCGGCGACCTGTTCAGGGCGAACAAACATGCCCTTGATCTTGGTGGTCTGATCGGCGCGGCCCATCCATCCCTTGATACGGGCGTTGGTGCGGCCACATGGGCTTGGGCCGTCCATGAACGCGCTCAGATCGCCGGTGGCAAACCGGATCAACGGGTAATCGGGGTTCAGGCTGGTCACAACCACCTCGCCCACTTCGCCGGGGTCCACAGGATCACCGGTTCCGGGGCGGACAATCTCGACGATCACGCCTTCGTCCACAATCATGCCCATGCCGGGGGCGGTTTCATAGGCGATATGGCCCAGATCGGCGGTGGCATAACACTGCAAACAGGCGATGCCGCGATCGGCATAAAACTGGCGCAGACTGGGAAACAGGGCACCACCGGACACAGCGGCCTTGGTGATGGCAAGGGGGACACCCATCTCGTCGGCTTTCTCAAGGATGACCTTCAGAAAATCGGGGGTCCCGGCATAGGCGGTGGTGCCAATGTCATGGGCGGCGCGGACCTGCAATTCGGTCTGGCCAATACCGGCAGGGATAACAGTGGCACCAACAGCGCGGGCCCCGCTTTCAAACATCAACCCGGCCGGGGTCAGATGGTAGGAAAAACAGTTCTGCACAATATCGTCAGGACCAATCCGGCACGCGTGCAGGAACCGGCCAAACCGCCACCAATCGGGGGTGGACCCGCCGGGTTCATAAATCGGGCCGGGGGATTGAAACACATGGGTGCGGCGGGCCACAGGCACACCGCCAAACGGGGGATGATCCTTTTGCCACTGGGCCAAGGTGGCCTTGCGCAGCACCGGCAAGCGGGGCAAATCGGCGACGCGCGTGACAGGGCCGTCGGCCACCAGACAGCTGGCACTGGCAGCCTCGACCCGGGCAATCTGGGCAACAAGAGCAACACTCTGGGCAGCCTCGCGGGCCTCGGGTGTGCGGGTTTCAAGCGTGTCGAAATAGTTTGGCATCGAGCGGTCTCCTGTCCTTGGGCCAATCATGGCGACGCAGACAGCGAAACGCTAGCCACCGCACTCCGTGCTATCCAATATCATTCGGGGGCCGGGCAGTTTTCCCGGCGGTAGTCATGCAGATCACGCAAGATCCCGCTCATGACATCATCGTTCAGGATCAATCCGGGGGGATAATCCGCGAAACCGAAGGGGGAATTCTGTGGGCCACCCTCCGCCCGCATTTCAATCCACCAGCCAATATTGCGTTGCAACAATGGACCATAGTCACCGGCGACACGGGCCTCAAACAGGGCCTCACCTTGGTCTTGCACCAATCTGTAGTCTTGGTCGGTTTGACTAGAAGCATCGAAAAAGTCAGTTAGGGCCTGTTCGGCCCTCTCGTATCGGGCAATATCGTCGGCGTATCGGTCGCGGACCTCTGCGCGCAACGGAAAAAGGACCGATGACGTGACCCAGAATGCGACGCCATCGGTCATCCGCTGGCCATTGACGATCACGCGGTCGGGGTCGGTTTCATAATCCGCCAACCATGAAATATGAACGTCGTTTATCGGATCAGGGCCTGACGTCTTGCGGCCGACATGCAATCGACACCCGTCCAGCCTGACATCAAACACGATCTCGGGCCAAATCTCGTTCTGGGCGGCAGCGATGCGGTCAGCAAGAGCCACAGGATCAACCTGCGCCCAGACCGGCGACGCCATCATGGCAACGGCTACGCACATCCAGCGAAATGTCATGCCAGCCACCGCTTGCGGCGGCGATAGCTGCGGACATCGCGGAACGATTTGCGGCCTTCCTCGGACACACCTAGATAGAATTCCTTGACGTCGGGGTTTTCACGCAGATCGGCGGCAGGGCCTTCCATGACAACTCGACCGCTCTCCAGAATATAGCCGTGGTGGGCGAACCGCAGGGCGACATTGGTGTTCTGTTCGGCCAACAGAAAACTGACGCCTTCGCGTTCGTTCAGATCTTTGACGATGCCGAAAATCTCCTCGACCAGTTGGGGGGCCAACCCCATGCTGGGCTCATCCAGCAAAATGGTCTCGGGACGGGACATCAACGCGCGGCCAATGGCGCACATCTGCTGTTCGCCACCGCTGGTATACCCGGCCTGACTTTTGCGGCGTTCGCGCAAACGGGGAAAATAGCCATAGACCTTTTCCAGATCGGCCAGAACGGCGGCCTTGCCATCGGACCGTGTATAGGCCCCGGTCAACAGGTTTTCCTCGATGGTCAGGTGTTCAAAACAATGGCGACCCTCCATCACCTGAACCACACCGCGCTTGACCAAGGCCTCTGGGGACAAATCCTGCACGCGCTCGCCGCGATAGGAAATGGCACCCTTGGTGACGGCACCGCGTTCGGAATGCAGAAGGTTGGAAATAGCCTTGAGGGTGGTGGTCTTGCCGGCCCCATTGCCGCCCAGCAATGCGGTGATACCGCCCTTGGGCACGCTCAGGCTGACACCTTTCAACACAAGGATCACATGGTTGTAGATCACCTCGATATTGTTGACCTCCAACAGGGTGTCGGTCTTGGCATCGTCCAGCATCGGCAGACCTCGCATCTTGGGGAGTGGCTCGGGCATCCGGCCCAGAAACCATCAGGACGGACCGGGGACACATGCCCCCGGCCCGGTTCTTGGCCTCAGGCTCAGTTACAGGCGGGGGTGATCCCGGCCTCGGAGGCATAGGCGGCGGCATCCTCGACAACCAAGGGGTCAATCACCTCGCGGTCGGACGCAATCAAACCGGTGATGACGGTCCACTGCTGGGCGGTGGCATCCCACTGCTGGACATAGGCCTGACCGACGCCGCCATGGTTGGCGCAGGACACGGAAAATTCCGGGCCAATGTCGGGCATACCCAATTCAACCATCCGGGCGGCGGTGATCTCGAGGGCTTCCATCCCGTCGCGCATCTGGGCGGCGGTGATGTCGGGGGTTCCGGCCAGTTCCTGCGCCTTGGCGGCTGCCTCGGCGGCCAACATGGCGGCATACATGCCCCGGCCATACAGAACAGACCCGATCTGGTCGCCGGCACCGGCAGCCAGCCCCTTGTCCACAACCAACGCGCGGATTTCGTCATAGACGGGGAAATCGGCGACGCGGTTCATGTTCAGGGCCTTGTATCCGTTGGCCCCGGCACCGGCGGGAATAACGTCATTCTCGGACCCGGACCACCAGATGCCGATGAAATGATCCATCGGGAAATTGATGTTGGCGGCTTCCTGAATGGCGACTTGGTTCATCACGCCCCAACCCCACATCAGGACATAATCTGGACGATCCCGGCGGATCTGCAACCACTGGCTCTTTTGTTCCTGACCGGGGTGATCCACGGGGATCTCGGTGAGGGTAAAGCCGTGCTTGGTCGCCAGTTCCTGCAAGGTGCGGATGGGTTCCTTGCCATAGGCAGAGTTGTGATAAACAAGGGCGATGGTCTTGCCGCTGATATCGCCGCCTTCTTGGTCCAGAATGTGGTTCACAGCGATGGATGCACCGTCCCAATAGTTGGCGGGATAGTTGAACACCCACGGGAACGTGGCACCATCCTGTGCGGATGTGCGGCCATAACCCATGGTGTGCATGGGGATGCCATCGGCGGTGACCTTGGGGATCAACTGATAGGTGATGCCGGTGGACAAGGGTTGATACACAAGGGGGTTCAGACCCTTGGTGGCCTCATAACATTCCACACCTTTTTCGGTGTTATACCCGGTTTCGCACTCGGGCACCTGCAGGCGGACACCGCCAATGCCGCCATCGCGTTCATTCAGCAGGGTGAAATAATCCTGATACCCATCGGCGAACGGGATGCCGTTGGCGGCATAAGGACCGGTGCGATAGGACAGCGACGGAAAGACCAGATCGGCGGCAACAGGACCTGCCAGCAACGTGGTGGAAAGGGCCGCAAGGGCCAGGGTCTTCATCTTCATTGGGTTTCTCCTCCCAGGGTTAACCAATGCGCCGGTTTCCCGGCAATCGTCGGGCGGGGTTCAGGCCCCGCCTCGTTGTTCAATACGGAAACGGCCACAGGCGCAGCTTTTCCTTGGCCACGCGCCACAACTGGGCCAAACCATGCGGCTCGGCGATCAGGAATATGATGATCAATGCGCCCACGATGACCAATTGGACATGGGCCACGATGTCGGTAGGCCAGCCCAGAACATCAACGCCCAACACCTTAAGGGCGACCGGCAGCAGCACCAGAAACGCAGCGCCCGCGAAACTGCCGAAAATGGACCCCAACCCGCCGATGATGATCATGAACAACACCAGGAATGATTTGCTGATGCCAAACGCCTCGCCCACCTCGACAGCACCCAGATAGACGGCAAAGAACAACGCGCCCGATATGCCGATGAAAAACGACGACACGGCAAAGGCGGACAATTTGGCGGTCAACGGATTGACGCCGATGATCTCGGCGGCGATGTCCATATCGCGAATGGCCATCCATTTGCGGCCAACCGACCCGCGGGTCAGGTTGCGGGCCAGAACGGCGCAAAAGGTGACGAACACCAGACAGATCATGTATTGGGCCCAAGGCGCGGTGTTGGGTCCGGTGACAAGCACACCCATGACACTGCGTTCGGGGGCGTTGATCTGACCACTGGCGGAATAGTTGTAAAACCACGGCACCTTGTTGAACAACCACACCAGAAAAAACTGGGCGGCAAGGGTGGCAACGGCCAGATAGAACCCCTTGATGCGCAGGGACGGCAGGCCAAACAACACGCCCACGGCGGCGGTGACACCCCCGGCCAACAGGACATGAATGACAATGGACACCTCGGGAAAGGCGGTCATCAGCTTGTAAACGGCATAGGCGCCCACGGCCATGAACCCGCCCGTGCCCAAACTGACCTGCCCGCAATACCCCACAAGGATATTCAACCCGATGGCAGCAATTGAATAAATCAGAAACGGCACCAGAATTGCGTTGGCCCAATAATCGCCAATGACAAACGGAATGACGGCATAGGCGACAACCAGAACGGCATAATACCGCCAACGGTCAAACCGGATCGGAAAGGTCTGGTTGTCCGCCTGATAGGTCGTCTTGAAATCGCCCGCCTCGCGATACAGCATCAGTCATTGACCTCCGGAAACGCGTGTTGGGCCAGCTTGGCAACCCAATAACACAAGGCGCCCACGATCAGGGCCAGCATCACCAGAATGGCGGTGGACAGGGCCATCATGGTGAACGCCATCGGGGCCACATCCCGGACCTCTTGGGGCATGCTGGCAAAACTGGCGACCTGCACCACGGCAATGACAACGGCCAGCAGCACCAGCACAACAGGGGCAATTCGCAGAATGGCCAGCCAGAATTTCATGTCGTTTTCCTTGTGTCACAGGGGGACAGGGTCATCGCTACACCCTCTCGATAATGCGTTCGCCAAACAACCCTTGCGGGCGAAAGACAAGAAACAGCAGGGCCAGAACATAGGCGAACCAGTTTTCGGTGGCCCCGCCAATCATCGGGCCAATCAGGAATTCAAACATCTTTTCGCCCACGCCAATGATCAACCCGCCCACAATGGCACCGGGAATGGACGTGAACCCGCCCAGCATCAGCACCGGCAACGCCTTGAGGGCGATCAACGACAGGGAAAACTGCACCCCCGATTTGGCCCCCCACATGATCCCGGCCACAAGGGCGACAAACCCGGCCAGCGACCACACCAGCACCCAGATGAAACTCAACGAAATGCCTACGGACAACGCGGCCTGATGGTCATCGGCCACGGCCCGCATGGCGCGGCCCTGTTTGGTGTATTGGGCAAACACGACAAGGGCAGCCACCAGAATGGCGGCAACAATGGCGGCCACAACGTCCAGCTTGTCGATGAAAAATCCGTAGAAATCATCGCCGCCCAGAAACGCGGTATTGTTCTCGACCCACAGGCTGGCGCCTTGGGGCAGGCCGACGTTCAGGGTCTTGATATCGGACCCCCACATCAGATCGCCGACACCTTCCAGAAAATACGCCAGCCCGATCGTGGCCATGAACAGGATAATGGGCTCCTGCCCCACCAGATGGCGAAACACGAACCGCTGCACCAGCCACGCAAACACCACCATGACCCCAACGGTCAGAACAATGGCGGCCAAGGCGGGAACCTGCCATCCGAAATGGTGCAGATTGGTGCCAAAGGTGGCGTTGATCAGATGGGCAAACGGCACCTGCCCTTCCATGATGCCCACAAGGGTCAAGGCGGCAAACAATGCCATCACCCCTTGGGCATAGTTGAAGATGCCCGATGCTTTGAAGATCAGAACAAAGCCCAGCGCGACCAACGCATACAACACGCCCGCCATCAGACCGTTCAGAAAAACCTCGACGCCATAGTAGAACTCAGCGGGCATTTCGGGGCTCCCCTCGGGTAAAACCAGACCGCCGGGATACCGACGCAATACCGACACGTTTCGAGGCGTCCAAATCAATCATGGGACACCCCCAGATAGGCATCAATGACGTCCTGATTGTTGCGCACTTCGGTTGGGGTGCCGTCACCAATCTTGCGGCCATAATCCATCACGACCACACGGTCAGACAGGTCCATGACGACGCCCATGTCATGCTCGATCAGGGCAATGGTGGTGCCAAATTCGTCATTCACATCAAGGATAAAGCGGCTCATGTCCTCTTTTTCCTCGACGTTCATGCCCGCCATCGGCTCGTCCAGCAACAACAGCTTTGGCTCGGCGGCCAGCGCGCGGGCCAGCTCCACGCGCTTTTTCAACCCATAGGGCAACCGGCCAACGGGGGTCTTGCGGATCGCCTGAATCTCCAGAAAGTCGATAATCTTTTCAACGGCTTCGCGGTTTTCAACCTCCTCCCGCTCGGCACGACCCTTCCAGATTGATTGGGCCAACAGGCCTGTTTTCATATGGGTCAGACGGCCGGTCATGACATTGTCCAGAACGCTCATGCCCTCAAACAAGGCGATATTCTGAAACGTCCGGGCAATCCCCAACCGGGCCACCTGATAGGGTTTCATCGGCGGACGCTTGGCCCCGCGAAACCACACCTCGCCCTCCTGCGGGACATAGAATCCGGAGATGATATTGAGCATGGACGATTTTCCAGCACCATTCGGGCCGATAATCGCGCGAATCTCGCCTTCGCGAATATCAAAGGAAATATTCTTGATCGCCTCCACCCCGCCAAACCGCAGGGTGATATTGCGCAGGTCCATCAACACGTTACCAATGGTGCGGCCATCCGGGGTGACAAACGGGGCGTGGTCTTGGGGCAGGACGGCGCTCATTCTGCGGCCATCCGGACAGCGGGGGCAACCACGGCATCGCGCAGGGACAACGTGGCCTTGATATGGCCCTTGCGGCCATCCTCATAGGTCACCTCGGTTTCGGTATAAACCTCTGATTTCCCGGCATAAAGGGCATCAATCAAATCGGCGAACTTGTCCTCGATGATGCGGCGGCGGACCTTGCGGGTGCGGGTCATTTCGCCGTCGTCGGCGTCCAGTTCCTTGTGCAGGACCAGAAACCGATGAACCTGACACCCTGACAGCATCGGGTCGGCGGCCACGGATTCATTAACCTGCGCCACATGCCCTTCGATCATTTCCAACACACGGGGATGTTGGGACAATTCCTGATAGCTGGAATAGGCGATGTTGTTGCGCTCGGCCCAGTTGCCCACGGCGGTCAGGTCAATATTGATAAACGCACAACACATCGCGCGGTCGGCCCCAAACACCACGGCCTCAAGGATGTTTGGATAGAATTTCAGTTTGTTTTCAACGTATTTGGGGGCAAACAGGCGGCCATCGGCCATCTTGCCCACATCCTTGGCGCGGTCGATGATGCGCAAATGGCCTGTGCCCTCCTCGATGAACCCGGCGTCCCCGGTGGCAACCCAACCCTGCGCATCCTTGGTGCTGGCGGTGCTTTCGGGGTTCTTGAAATACTCGACAAAGGTGCCGGGCGACCGATAGAACACCTCGCCATTGTCGGCGATGCGGATTTCAACACCGGGGCTTGGGACGCCCACGGTATCGGACCGGACCTCGCCATCGGGTTGCTGGGTGATGAACACAGACGCTTCGGTCTGGCCATACAACTGCTTTAGGTTGATCCCCAACGCGCGGTAAAAATCGAAAATCTCGGGGCCGATCGCCTCGCCGGCAGTATACCCCACACGAACCCGGCTCAGGCCAAGGGTATTCTTCAACGGGCCGTAAACCACGGCATTCCCAACGGCATAGGCGGCGCGGTCCAGCAGGGACACAGGCTTGCCATCCAGCAACCGGGGGCCAACGCGGCGGGCGACGGCCATGAACCGGTCAAACAACCATTTCTTGACGCGGGCAGCATCCTCCATCCGGATCATGACAGTGGTCAACTGGCTCTCGAACACGCGGGGCGGGGCAAAGAAATAGGTGGGGCCGATCTCGCGCAGATCGGTCATCATGGTGTCGGGGCTTTCGGGGCAATTGACACAAAACCCGGTCCAGTAGGCCTGCCCAATGGAAAAGATGAAATCGCCGACCCATGCCATCGGCAAATAGGCCAGAACCTCGTCATCCGCGCGCAAATGGTCGAACTGGGCGGAATTCTTGGAGGTTTCGATGATGTTGCGGTTGGACAGGACAACGCCCTTTGGGCGGCCGGTCGTGCCGCTGGTATACAACATGACACAGGTGGTGTCGTAGGTGATCGCGGCCTCGCGGGCGGCCAGATCGGCGGCATGGGCGGCACGTTCGGCGCGGCCCTGGGCCTGCAATTCGGCCAGCGACCCCATGGCGGCATGGTCGTATTTGCGCAATCCACGCGATTCCAGATACAGGATGCGGTCAATGCCCGGAACGGTGGCCATCACCTCCAGAACCTTGTCCACCTGCTCTTGGTCGGCGGCAATGACAAACCGGGCGCCGCAATGATCCAGAACATAGGCCATCTCCTCGGCCACGGCGTCCTGATACAACGGAACCGGGATCGCACCGCATTTCTGCACAGCAACCATCGCCCAATACAAATGCGGACGGTTGCGGCCAATGATGGCGACGCTGTCGCCCACCCGCAATCCGGCAGCAATCAGGCCCAACGCCATCGCCTCGACCTCGGCGGCAACCTGCGCCCAGGTCCAGCTTTGCCAGATCCCGAATTCCTTTTCGCGATAGGCGGCCTTGGTCCCGAACCGCACGGCATTGCGGGCCAGCAACGCAGGCACGGAAACAGTCTCCGCGTCAGACGCAGACGTGGTTGCCAAATGCATTCCTCCCTGACCGACATTGTGCGGCCTGCCCCGGTTATCCCGAGTCCTCTGGCAATAATGTTGCGCAGGTAATCCGCACAGGTCAAATCATTTTTCTGAACAACCGTTCATTTACCGCAACTCCCCCAAAGGCACAAAAAAACGGGGGCCGAAGCCCCCGCGAGTTGGTTCTCTGGAATGTCGAAGGGTCGATTAGTTAAAGTTGTAGACGACGGCGACGCCAAACGTGTTGTCGGTCGCTTCAACGCTGTCGAAATCGGCACCGCTCCACTCGCTCACAACGCTCGTGCGCAGCGACAAGGTGTCGGTCATCGACACGTTCAGCGCCAGTTCGTTGGTGATCGCGAGGTCAGAGTCGGACCCGATCAACGTGGTGTCGTTGCTCAGGTACAGCGTGTCGCTGAACCGCTGGAACAGGCTCGATTCGATGCTGTAGGCGGCTTCGTCGGTTTCGCTGCCGTCGCCCAGTTCGATATACCGATAGCCCGGGCCAGCCTGAACCGCCCACTGGGTTTCGGCAGTGTTGATGATCCGGTAACCCACACCAAACCCAAGGAACGCATCGCGGCGGGTGTCGGTCAGTTCGGCAAGGTTGTCGAACTTCACGTTGAACGCGCCATAAGCATAGAAATCTTCGCTCAGGTCACGGGTATAGTCATAGCCCGCGTTCAGGGTGTTCTTGTCTTCGGTGCCGTTGGTGGACCCGAACGAATAGGACAGGTTCAATTCGGACCCGTTCACGCCGTCGAAAAAGCCATAGTTGGCACCGATACCCACGGCGATGATGTCATCCCCACCGGTATACGACTGGGCGGAATTGGCGCGCAAGGCGACCGACCCATAGGTGCCCACGGTGCGGCCTGCATTGCCAAACGTGAACGCGTCGCGCTCGGCATCGTCTTCGATCTGGTCTTGCAGGTCTTCGACCTCGGTTTCGGCGGATGCGGTGCCGAAAATGGTGTCCTGTGCAAATGCAGCCGACCCCATAAAGCCCGAAATCGACGCGCCGGCCACGACAGCCGCGGCAAAGCCGTTGGTGAATTTTGTCATGATGTTGATCCTTGTTACTGGTCTAACGCCGCAGGCATTGGCCCGCGGTAGACACTGCACATCATGCGCCCCGCCCCGAACATCCAGACCATCCCGGAAAATCAGGGGCGTTCCAAAAATAGATCATGTTTTTCTGACACATAGGCGAAAATCAGCCAAAATCGCACACGAAGGTGTAGCAGTGCGGCAACCCCGACTACCCCCCTTTTTTCAGGGGTTTGGGGGGTCACCTGCATGTCACATCCGGGTGAAATCGGCAGGCCGAAAAAATCCCGGCGCGATCTCGCCCAAGGCTGGCATTTATTTTTCGGCAACCTTGTAATGCGATCCCGGCACCAGTCTTGCCGCACCGCAGCAACGGCCAGGCCCTGCATTTCACCCACAGGGCGTTGACCCAAACGTCAAACCCTTGAATAGATAGCGCAGTCATTGTCAGCGGCGGTTCCATGTCCCTATTTCCCATCGGTATTGATCTTGGCACCACCAATTCGCTGATCGCAGTCCTCCAAGACGGCCAACCCCGGTTGATCCCGAACGCGCTGGGGGAATTTCTGACGCCATCGGCGGTGTCATTGACGGACAACGGCCTTGTTGTTGGTCGGGCGGCGCGCGACCGGCAGGCGACCCATGCCAAAGACACGGCAACCGCCTTCAAACGATCAATGGGCACGGACAAGGTGTTCACCCTTGGGCGGGACCGGTTCCGGGCCGAGGATTTGTCCGCGCTCGTCCTGCGCCAGCTCAAACAGGATGCCGAGGCTGATCTGGGTCAGCCCGTGACCGATGTCGTCGTCTCGGTTCCCGCCTATTTCAATCAGGGTCAGCGACAGGCGACGATTACCGCCTGCAAAATTGCGGGGCTAAATGCGGTCCGGCTGGTGAACGAACCCACGGCTGCGGCCCTCGCCTACGGGCTTCAGGACAAAGACGGCGAAAGCCAGTTCCTTGTGTTCGACCTTGGCGGCGGCACCTTTGACGTGACGCTTCTGGAACATTTCGAAGGCGTCATGCAGGTCAAGGCATCGTCTGGCGACGCCTTTCTGGGGGGCGAGGATTTCACCGAAAGTCTGGCCAAGGGGATGGCAGACAAGATCGGCACGCCCTGGGCCAACATCGGCCCCGATCTGCAACGCGATCTCCTCTCGCGGGCCGAAGGCGCGAAACGGTCCCTGTCGCGGGACGACACCTATCCGGTCACGCTCACCCACAACGGGACCACCCACACCCTGACGCTCGACCGGGCGTTCTTTGAGGACGCAACAAAGGGCCTCGTGAAACGGTTGTTCCGCCCGATTGAACGGTGCTTTTATGACAGCGGCGAAGCCATGAACAGCCTTGACCGGGTGATCCTTGTGGGTGGGGCAACCCGGATGCCGATGATCCGGCAACTGGTGGCGCGACACTTTCGCAAACTGCCCGAAATGACCATCGACCCGGACCACGCCGTCGCACTCGGGGCGGCGGTGCAGGCGGGGCTGGCGGCACAGGACACCGCGCTTGGCGATATGGTCATGACCGACGTCAGCCCCTTTTCGGTCGGCATCGCCACGGGCACCTTGGGGCCGGGCGGCGTCCTGCTGGACGGGTTCTTTCAACCCATCATCGAACGCAACACCGCCCTGCCCGCCAGCCGGGAACAGATATTTGCCACGCTGGGCGACAACCAGACCGCGCTCAAGGTCAACATCTATCAGGGCGAAGCGCCCAAGGTCGTGGACAACGTGTTTCTGGGCAGCTTTTCCCTGCGCGTTCCCAAGGGCAAGGCCGGGGCCGAGGCGATGACGGTGCGCGTCACCTACGACACCTCCGGCCTGATCGAGGTCGAGGCGCGGTCCCTGTCCACCGGGAAAACCGCGCAGACCGTGATCCGGGACAATGCCACCGGGCTCAGCGACGGGGAAATCGCGGCGCGCTTGCGGGCGATGAACGGTCTCAAGATGCACCCCCGCGAACACGAGGAAAACACCGCCCTTCTGGCCCGCATCCAGCGGCTCTATGAAATGGCATCGGGGGACGACAGGCGCATGGTGCAGGATCTTCTGATCCGGTTCGAAGGGGCGCTCGCGTCCCAGGACCCCGCCGCGATTGACACAGCGCGGGGCGACATCGGCACGGCTCTGGACCGGATCGACGATTACTATGTCAGCTAGGCGGGTCGCATGGCCATGGGCGGACCTCGGCCTCAAGGGGCGGGCGACCCTGCGCGAGGTCAAACAGGCCTATGCGGCGCGGTTGCGGGCGATTGACCGCGAAGACCCCGCCGCGTTTCAGGCGCTCAGTCAGGCATTCGTCGCGGCCAAAAAGGCGGCCAAACCGGACGATGCGACGCCGCAAATATCCCCCGGCGTTGACCCCGAAACCCTGCCCGCCGCACGGCCCAGCATGGC
>JBGSIZ010000183.1:0-17847 GCA_041742255.1 Marivivens sp.
GCCGTCAGGATGGGCCGCGACAGCATCGGCACCCGCACCGTCCAGAACACTCGCCCCGGCGACGCCCCAAGCGCCGCCCCCACCGTGCCATAGCGCGCGTCCCAGGATCGGAACGGACCCGCCAGCGACAGGAACACATAAGGCAGCACAAACACCAGATGCCCAAGGATCACCGGCCCCACCCCCGCATGCAGACCGCCCCAGATCATCAGCGTTTGCAGCCCCGGCAGAAAGGCCGTTTGCGGCACTAACAAGGGTAAATAGAGTAGGAAAACCGCCCGATTGGTCATCCGCAGGCCATATCGTGCCTCGGCCTCCAGACAGCCGAGTGCCAGCGCGAGCGCGATGCCCGCCGACGCCAAGGCCACCGCAGCCGTCTGTGCCACCGCGTCCGCCAGACCCATGGCGTGCCGCATCCATGTCTTGACCGACACCGTGTCGGGCAGAACGTCCGGAAAGGTCCATAGCCCGGCAACGGACCAAACCCCAAGGCTGCCCAGACCCAGCAAAAGGATGGCCGCAACCAGCCCCCCGGATACCAGACCAAGCACCCGGACCCCTTCGATCCGGCGCAATCGCAGCCCACGTCCGATGATGCCGCGCCCCAGCGCCGCCACGCCGAGTTCGCCCAGCCGCCACAGCCCGAGCGCCCCCACCACCAGCCCGAATTGCAGCAGTGCCCCCGCCGCCGATTTCAGTCGCATCGACAGATCAGGGTCCGACATCCACCGCACCACCTGCACCGACAACGTAGACGGCGTGGTCGGCCCAAGGATGATCGCCACATCCACCACCGACATCGAAAATCCCAAGACCACATAAACCGGCAACCGGATTTGCGCATAGACCCGCGGAAAGATGGTCAACGCCCAGCCTGCCATCCGTCCATACCCGAGCGAGGCCGCCACCCGCCCGCTGCCCACCGGGTCCACCTGACCCAAGGCCGCCAGCGTCATGAGGAGAAGGAACGGAACCTCTTTGGCCACCAGACCAAGAACGAGGGCTGCCCCCCACGGGTCCTGCACGATCAAAAGGTCGGGCGGCCTGTCCCACCCCGTGGCCCACGGCGACAGCGCCCGCGCGATCCAGCCTGAAGGTGAAATCAGAAAGGCCAGCCCGAACGCCGCAGCCGCATGTGGCACCGACAACAGTGGTGACAGGAACGATTGCAACCATTGAAACGTCCGGGTGCCATACCAGCCCGCCACGATCAGCATCGTCAGGCCCAGCGCCAGCGCCGTGGCCACCAGCCCCGGCACCACCGATAACCAGACCGACGCCCAGATGCCCGGTTGCGCGAACAACCCCCGAAAGGCGTCCAGCGATACCGTGGTCAATCCTGCCGAGGGCAAGTAGCCGAACGCGGGCAGCACGCTGCCCAACAGCCCTGCGGCCACCGGACCCAACAGGACGATCAACGTCAGGGTGGGCAAGAATCGCAACAGGCGGCCCTGTGGGGTCATGTGCGGGCCGCCCGTTGCGCGGGGTTACTGCGCCACGCCGAAGCGGGCGGTCCAGTCATCGGCAAGCCGGGTGGCCCATGTCGGGTGCGGTTCAGCCAATGCCGGCCCCAGATCGGCAGGCGACAAGGTTGCGATGCCTTGCGGGATCGCGTCAAACAGGGCCCGGTCCGCCTCCGACAGTGCGGCCATGTCCAGAACAGTGCCATAGCCCAGAATATCCGGGTTCTGCGCGCGGGCCTGCGCCTCGGCGGACATAAGGAAGTTGGCGACGATCATCGCCCCGGCCTTGGACCCGGAATTGTAGGGGATCGCAACAAAGGACGCATTGCCCAATGTGCCGTTGTCCCAGACGTAGGTGCGCACGGTGTCCGGCAATTGGCCATTGGCAATCGCGGCTGTCGCCTCGCCGGGAGAAAACGAGATGGCGATGTCAATTTCGCCATCGGCCAGCAGTTGAAGCTGTGCGGGGCCAGTCGCGGGATAGGCCCGTCCTTCGCGCCACAAAAGCGGGGTCAGCGTATCGAGCGACGCCCAAAGCGGGGCCGCGATTTGCGCGTAGGTGTTATCAGATACCGCGCCGCCGAGTGCCGCCGCGTCGCCCAATTGGTCAATCAATGCCTGTTTGAGAAAGGTGGTCCCGAGGAAATCCGGCGGCTGCGGGAACGTGAACCGACCGGGGTTCGCCTGTGCCCAAGCCACCAGATCGGTCATGGACCGGGGCGGGGCCGACACCCGCGCGCTGTCATACATGAACACGACCTGCGCCATGGCCCACGGGCTTTCGTAGCCGTGGGTTGGCACGGTAAAGTCGGATTGCACCGTTTTACCTGCCACATCGACCAGCGCCCAGTTTGGCAGTTGTTCGGCATAGGGGCCAAACAGCAGCCCCGCGTCCTTCATCGAGGCGAAGTTGGCCCCGTTGATCCAGATCATGTCGATCGCGCCGCCGTCGTTTTCGCCAGCCTGTTTTTCCGCAAGAACCCGCGTGACCGCATCAGCCGTATCCGTCAGTTTGACGTGTTCCAGCGTGACCCCGTAATCCGCCAGAACCCGGTCCCCGACCCACGAAATGAAATCGTTGGTGGTGGTCGAACCGCCCCATGCGTTCCAATACACGGTTTGTCCCGCGGCCTCGGCCACGACGCCGTCCCAGTTGGCGGGATCGGTTTGGGCAAGTGCGGGAAGCGGGGCCAGAAGTGCGGCCATCAAGGCGAGGTGTTTCATGCGGAGTCCTTCAGGTTGGAAAATACCGTGCGTGCGCCCCAAAGGCGCAGCGTGGCGGTGACGACGCACAAGGCCCCAAAGCCCCATGCAAGTTGCGGAAAATAGGCGGGCCAAAGGCACAACAGGACAAAGAACACGATGGTTTCTGTCCCCTCCAGCAGGCCGTTGGAATAGTAGAGCGATTTGATCCCCTGCGCCGTCGTGGACAGCCCGTGCCGGTCCGCCAGCATCGCGTAGCCCAGAAATGTCGCCCCGTTGAAATAGAACGCCGCCAAGAGGAACGCACCCGCCGCCCCGTTGGCCCCCGGATTGGCCCAGACAAACGCCATGGGAACCGCCCCGTAAAACAGGAAATCCGCCGAGATATCGAGGTAGCCGCCAAAATCGGTCTTGCGCGTGGCCCGCGCCACGGCTCCGTCCAGACCATCAGCGATCCGACCCGCCAACAGCGGCCAAAGTGCCAGACCCGGCGCCCCAAGCGCAATCATACCCGCCGCGAGCAGCCCAAGGCTAAGTCCGACAAGCGTCACACCGTCCGCCGTCGCCCCCCGCGCGGCCATTGCACGCCCGATCCGGTTCAACGCCGGGTCGATCATCTTGCGGGCGGTTTTGTCGAACATGGGGTCGCGGTCCTTGGATGTCGCGCGGTTGTGACGGACCCGTGCCGCCATGGCAACGCCCACGTTCGAACTGCACGCAAATGTCATAGCGGTGAAACCGATCCGCCTGCCACCTCTTGCTTTTTCCCATGGCTTTGACCAAGTGACCCGGACCCAAGGATGGACCGTATGATCAAGGCCCTGAAACGATCGAAGGCCGCGCTCAAGGAATACTTGCGCCCCGGTATCGCCACCCCCGGCCAACGGCGGCGGTCGATGATTTTCTATCTGTGGGTCGATCATGGCATCCTGCGGTATCTGTGGACCAATTTTTACCCCGTCGCCCCCGGCGTCTGGCGGTCCAACCAACCCCATCACGCCCGGTTGGCGCGGTGGAAGGCCGAGGGCATCCGCACGATCGTCAATCTGCGCGGGTCCGCCCCCCGCCCACCGCAACTGTTCGAGGAAGAAAGCTGTGCCGCGCTGGACCTGACGTTGGTGTCCATATCCATGTCCGCCCGCAAGGCCGCCCCGCGCGCCGAATATCTGAAACTGTTCGAGGTGTTCGACACCGCCGAGCGCCCGATGGTTGTGCATTGTAAATCCGGGGCCGACAGGACCGGGATCGTCAGTGCCCTGTATCTGATGGACCAGACCGGCGCGACATTGGACGTTGCCCGGCAACACCTGCGGTTCTGGCCCTATCTGCACCTGCGCCGCACCGATACCGGCATTCTGGATCACATTCTTGATCTGTATGAACGCCACTGCGCCCAAGTGGGGCCGATGCTCATCCGCGAGTGGTTTGAAACCGAGTATGACCCCGCCGTCGCGACCGAAAGTTTTGCAGCCCATCGCGCCCGCAGGTTCCGGTGGCCCGACTGACTGAAATGCCGCATCTTCTTTGATGTGTAAGGCTGAGTTTACACTTGCCTCGTCTCAAAGTGTAACTGTAAGCTGACAGAATGAACCTGTCGCCCGCCCTTTCCCCGTCTGCACTGACCCGTCGTTGGCCCGAACCCCGCGCCGCGCTGCGGTTGATCAAGCCTGTGACGTGGTTCCCGCCGATGTGGGCGTATTTGTGCGGCAGCGTGTCGGCGGGCGTGTCCCCATCGGGACAATGGGGCATCGTTCTGCTGGGTGTCGTGTTGGCCGGTCCGGTGGTTTGCGGCATGAGCCAAGCCGCGAATGACTGGTGCGACCGCCATGTGGACGCCATCAACGAACCGGACCGCCCGATCCCGTCTGGCCGTATACCGGGGCGTTGGGGCCTGTGGATTGCGTGGGCGATGACCGTTTTGTCGCTGGCGATTGGCTGGCAACTGGGCCTGTGGGGGTTTGCCGCGACGATTGCCGGTGTGGCCGCCGCGTGGGCCTATTCCGCCGAACCGGTCCGCCTGAAACGGTCGGGATGGTGGGGGCCGGGATTGTGCGGGCTGGCCTATGAAACATTGCCGTGGCTGACTGGGGCTGCTGTTCTGACCGGTGGCCCGCCATCACTGCAAACCGTTGTGATTGCCGTTCTTTACGGGGTGGGCGCGCATGGCATCATGACCCTGAACGATTTCAAGGCGCTGGAGGGCGACCGGCAGACGGGCGTCAATTCCTTGCCTGTCACGCTTGGCCCGGAACGCGCGGCGCGTGTCGCCTGTTGGATTATGGCCGTGCCACAGGCGGCCGTTGTCGCCCTGATGATCTGGTGGGACAAGCCGCTGCACGCCATCGGTATCGCGGCGGTGTTGCTGGCCCAACTGGCCGCGATGCGCGTCCTTCTGCGCGACCCAAAGGCCAAGGCCCCGTGGTATAACGGCACAGGGATCGTGTTCTACGTCAGCGGCATGATGATCGCCGCCTTTGCCCTGCGCAGCATGGGAGCCTGAGTGATGACCCTGTCGTGGTTTCAGATTGTCCGGCTTGGCCTGATCCAGATGGCGCTGGGCGCGATTGTGGTGTTGACCACGTCCACCCTGAACCGGTTGATGGTTGTCGAACTGGCCCTGCCTGCGGTTTTGCCCGGTGCGCTGGTCGCGCTGCATTATGGCATCCAGATGACCCGCCCCAATTGGGGATTCGCGAGCGACACGGGCGGCCACCGGACAAGGTTCATCATCGGCGGCATGATCGTTCTGGCGATTGGCGGTTTGGGGGCCGCATTGGGCGTTTTGGTTCTGCAAACGTCGTTCATAGCCGGGTTGTTCCTGTCGATTGTCGCCTATGCCCTGATCGGGTTGGGCGTGGGCGCGTCTGGCACATCGCTGCTCGCGCTGTTGGCCACGGCCACCGCCCCGCGTCGCCGGGCCGCTGCTGCCACAATCACATGGCTGATGATGATCTTTGGGATTGCGATGACCGCTGGCGTCGTGGGCACGTTGATTGATCCCTATACCCCTGCCCGTCTGATCGAAGTTGTCGCTGCCGTTGTCACCGTGGCCGTGGGTCTGACCATCATCGCCGTCTGGGGCATTGAGCGCCGTGTCAAGGCGCGGCGCGACCCCGACCCGATGCCGTTCCGCGACGGTTTGCGCGAGATTTGGCAAGAACCAAAGGCGCGGAATTTCACCCTTTTCGTGTTCTTGTCGATGGTCGCCTATTTCATGCAGGAATTGATCCTTGAGCCTTATGCGGGTCTGGTTTTCGGGTTTACCCCGGGTCAATCCACCAGCCTTTCGGGGGCGCATAATGGCGGCGTGTTCGTGGGTATGCTGACGGTTGGCGTGCTGTGCACCGGACTTGGGTTTGGCCAACTGCGCCATTGGGTCATTTTTGGATGCCTTGGATCAGCGGCGTCTTTGGTGGCCGTGACGATGATCGGATTTGTCGGACCGGGCGCGCCGTTGGTGCCTGCGGTTGTCGCGCTGGGCCTGTTCAACGGGATGTTCGCGGTGGCCGCGATCGGGTCCATGATGGCGTTGGCCGGCGATGGCCGGGGCCAGCGTGAAGGCACCCGGATGGGCCTATGGGGGGCGGCGCAAGCGGTCGCTGCCGGGTTTGGCGGATTGATCGGTGCCGCACTGGTGGACAGCCTGCGCGGTCTGATGCCCGACGCCGATGCGTTCGGTGCGGTTTTTGTTTTTGAAGCCTTTTTGTTTATTGCCGCCGCCCTGATGGCGGCGCGCGTGATGGAACGCCCGGCCCCGACAGGTGCCGCCCTGATACCCGGAGAATGACCATGAAGTATGATGTGATCGTTGTGGGCGCTGGCCCGTCAGGTGCCACCGCCGCCGAGGATCTGGCCCGGTCCGGCCACAGGGTGGCGATGTTGGACCGCGAAGGCCGGATCAAGCCTTGCGGTGGCGCCGTCCCCCCTCGTCTGATTGCGGATTTTAACATTCCCGACAGCCAGATCGTGGCCAAGATCACCACCGCCCGGATGATTTCCCCCACGGGCCGCAAGGTCGATATCCCCATCGAAAACGGCTATGTCGGGATGGTGGACCGGGACCGGTTCGACGCATTCCTGCGCGACCGCGCGCAACAGGCGGGTGCCCATCGGTTTGCTGGCACCTTTGCCCGGCTGGAACGTGATGTGGACGGCACCCATGTGATTTACCGCGACAAGGCCACGGGCAATGAAACCCGCCTGACCGGCCGTATCATCATCGGGGCCGATGGCGCCCGGTCGAACGTCGCCCGCGCCGAGGTGCCCGGTGGCGATACCATCCCCTATGTCATCGCCTATCACGAGATCATCGCCGCCCCGGCTGCCACCGAAACCTATGATCCGACCCGGTGCGATGTGATCTATGACGGCGCCATTTCGCCCGATTTCTATGGCTGGATTTTCCCCCATGGCGCTCATGCCAGCGTTGGAATGGGATCCATGGTCCGCGATGTCGATCTGAAGCTGGCCACCGCCGCCTTGCGCAAGAATGCCGGTTTGACCGAGTGTGAGACGATCCGGCGCGAGGGTGCCCCCATTCCGCTAAAGCCTTTGGATCGTTGGGATAATGGCCGTGACGTGGTGCTGGCGGGCGATGCCGCGGGCGTTGTCGCCCCGTCGTCTGGCGAAGGGATTTATTACGCCATGGTGGGGGGCCGCGTGGCTGCCACTGCTGCGGCTGCCTGTTTGAAAACCGGGCGCGCGGCCGATCTGCA
Source organism: Marivivens sp. (assembly GCA_041742255.1). Lineage (GTDB taxonomy): Bacteria > Pseudomonadota > Alphaproteobacteria > Rhodobacterales > Rhodobacteraceae > JBGSIZ01. The sequence goes on from JBGSIZ010000183.1 coordinate 7,382, forward strand.
ACTGGCCCGCAAGTTGTTCATGCGCGAACACAAGCAGGTTTTCCGGGTGCTGGGCGCGATGCAGAACGCGTATTATCGCAGCGATGACCGGCGGGAACGGTTTGTGTCGTTGTGCCATGATGTGGACGTGCAGAAGCTGACGTTCGAGGCGTATATGAACAAGAAACTGGTCAAATCCCGCCCGCTGGCCCATCTGAAGATCGGGTTCAAGAATCTTGCCCACCTGTCCGGCCTGGTGTCGCCGCTGCGGACATGACCGTGATGATCCCGGCCTGGGTCAATGGCACGCTGACCCCGGTGGAAAAGCTGGAGGTGCACCAGAAAGGCCATAAACATCAGGCCATTAGCGTATTCCTGTTGCGCGGCTCCGAGGTGTTGATCCAGCAACGCGCGATGGGGAAATATCATACGCCGGGGTTGTGGGCGAACACCTGTTGCACCCATCCGGCATGGGGCGAGGACCCTGCCGCCTGTGCGCTGCGCCGGATGGACGAGGAGTTGGGTATCACCGGAATTTCCGTGGCCCACCGCGATCAGATCGAATATCGCGCCCCTGTGGGGGGCGGTTTGATCGAACACGAGGTCGTGGACCTGTTTGTGGCCCAAGCCCCTGAAAACTTGACCATTTCGCCGAACCCGGACGAGGTGATGGCGGTGCGTTGGGTCGATTTCTATGACCTGTCCGCCCAAGTGGCCCGCCGCCCGTATGAGTTCACGCCGTGGCTGCGCATCTACCTTGCCGAACATTCCGAGCGTATTTTTGCCGGTCTGGTCAAGGCGTAGGTTAACGCGGCGCCGGAGGGTCAAGCCGGCGTCGGTATTCCGTCGGTACTGCGTCGGTGTCATTTTCGCAGGGGCAGCCGTTACCGCACCGCCCGCCGCAATCTTAACCATTCAACCGATCAGACGGGTGTGCCCGTCTTTTCCCGCGTCATGCCTGCCGCCTGCATCGCCGTGGCCGCGATGTCCACCGCCGTCAGCCCCGCATCCGCATACATCGCGTCGGGCGCGGCGTGGTCGATGTAACGGTCCGGCAGGGTCATGGTTCGTATCTGCGTTTCCCACAGCAACCCTTCGTTGGCGAGGTAGTGCAGGACCATGGCGCCAAAGCCGCCCTGCGACCCTTGTTCGATGGTCACGACCGCCCGATGCCCCCGGATGAGTTTGCGGATCAGCGCGGTGTCCAGCGGTTTGGCAAAACGGGCATCGGCGAGCGTGACGGAGGCCCCCTGCGCCTCGAGCAGGTGCACCGCCTTTTGACATTCGCCCAGATGCGCCCCAAAGGACAAAAGCGCGATGTCGGTGCCAGATTGCAGGACGCGGCCCTTGCCGATTTCCAACACCTCGCCCTGATCGGGGAGGGGTGCGCCCGACCCTTCGCCGCGCGGATAGCGGAATGCGATGGGGCCATCGTTATAGGCGGCCGCGGTGGCGACCATATGGACCAGCTCCACCTCGTCGCCTGCCGCCATGACGACCATATTGGGCAGCGCCACCAGATACCCGATGTCGAATGATCCCGCGTGCGTCGGACCATCGGCCCCCACCAGCCCCGCCCGGTCTATCGCGAACCGCACGGGCAGGTTTTGCAGCGCCACATCATGCACGATCTGGTCATAGCCCCGTTGCAGGAAGGTCGAATAGATCGCGCAGAAGGGTTTCATGCCCGCCGCCGCCATGCCCGCCGCAAAGGTGACGCCATGCTGTTCGGCGATGCCCACATCGAACACCCGCCCCGGAAACCGTTTCGCCATAATATCAAGGCCCGTCCCCGATGGCATTGCCGCCGTGATGCCCACGATGGCCGGATCGCGCCCTGCCGCATCGGTCAGGGCGTTGCCGAATACGGTTGTATAGCTGGGCGAATTGGGCCGCGATTTGGCCTGTTCCCCTGTATCAGGGTCGAATTTGCCAACCCCGTGGTATTTGTCCGCAGACCGTTCGGCCGCCGCGAACCCCTTGCCCTTGACCGTGCAGACGTGGATCAGAACCGGCCCGGTCGCCCGGACCTTGGCCGCGCGCAGCACTGGCAGAAGTTGCGTCAGGTCGTGGCCGTCAATCGGCCCGATGTATTGGAACCCCAGTTCTTCGAACAACGTCCCTTGCCCGCCGGGCAGTCCGGTGACTAGTTGCCGCGCCCGCCGCGCATGATCCCGCAAGGGGCCGGGCAGCGCCGCCTCGAACCCTTCCGCCATTTTCTGCATCTGCCCCAAGGGCGAGGCGTAAAGCCCGGACAGGTATTTCGACATCGCCCCCACGGGTGGTGCGATGGACATTTCATTGTCATTGAGGATGACGAACATTCGCCGCCCTTCGGACCCTGCGTTATTCAGCGCCTCGTAGGCCATGCCCGCGCTGATGGACCCGTCCCCGATCACCGCGATGGCGTCGCCTGTGTCCTGCCCCATGTCCCGCGCCACGGTGAACCCGAGTGCCGCCGAAATGGACGTGCTGGAATGTGCTGCCCCGAAGGGGTCATAATCGGATTCGCTGCGTTTGGTGAAGCCCGACAGCCCGCCCTCCTGGCGGAGTGTCCGGATCCGGTCCCGCCGCCCGGTCAGCACCTTGTGAGGGTAGCATTGGTGCCCCACGTCCCACACCAGTTTGTCGCGCGGCGTGTTGAACACCGCGTGGATCGCCACCGCCAGTTCAACCACCCCGAGCGACGACCCAAGATGCCCGCCCGTTTCCGACACAGCCGAGATCACCTCGGACCGCAATTCCTGCGCCACCTGTATCAGCGCGCTGTCGGACAGTGCCCGCAGGTCTGCGGGGGTGTTGATCCGGTCGAGAAGCGGGGTGTGCGGGCGATGGGACATTGCGGTTCCTTTGAAATAAAAAAGGCGTCGCGATGGGGGAAACCCAACGCGACGCCAGTTTCCTGTAGCCAACAGGAAGGGAACTGGGGTCTTTGACCGAAATCAGGACCCCGTGTGACAGACCATCCAGGGAGGGCGGTCCGACGGCGAGGGAACAGGCGGGGGGCGTCGCGCCCTGTTGCAGGGGTTGACCCCGCCTGTCCCGGTTCGGTGTTCAGCCAACGGTCGGCAAGGCGTCCGTTGTCAGATTGAACGACAGCGGCGTCGGGTCCGGCGTTTGCCGGCTCTCCTCGGGCAGTTGCCGTCCGATGGCCGCGATCACCGCGATCACCAGCCAGATGGACAGGATGAACGCGGCTGCATAGCCCGCCCCCTTGAGCATCAGGAACGTCACATCTGCCGTCAGCCGGGACCGTTTGGACATCGTGAAGAGGGTATCGTCATTCATTGCAGTCACTCCTCAGTTCAGCGGTGCGTAGCCGTGCAGCTGCGCCCAAACATACCAGTTGTCGACAACCGTGCCTGTCAGCAGGATCCCGATGCCACCCGTGATCGGGGTGAGAACGGCGAACCACCAGGCCCAGCGGTGAATCCCTTCCATCGTGGCGTTAAAGCCCATGGTCCAGCGCCAGAACAACGCCGCCCGTTCAGAGGCCGTGCCACGGTCCACGATCTGTTCAATCTCGCGTTCCCCGCCAAAGCGGGAGACCGCCAGAATGGTCGCCCCGTGCATCGCGAACAGGAGAGCCGATCCGTAGAGGAAGGCGATCGAGAGCGCGTGGAAGGGGTTATAGAACAGGTTGCCGTAGGTGATGGAAAACAGGTTCGTCCAGTCGAGGTGCGGGAAGATGCCGTAGGGCACTGCCTCGCTCCAGGATCCCATCAGGATCGGCCGGATCAGGCCAAGCACAAAGATGAGCCACAGAAGGGCGGCAAAGGCCCAGGCCACATGCATCCCCATCCCGAGCGCCTTGGCCCGGTTGTAGGTCCGCACCCACCACGCACAGCACCCCACGAGGAAGAAGAACGACGCGATCAGCCACCATCCGCCTTCTTCGAGCGGCGCAAAGCCAAGCCCGTATTCCGGCGACGGCGGTTCAAGCGCCATCCAGAACAGATCCCGGAAGAAGATCCCCGGAGAGTATTCTGCCTGTGCCCAGAAGTTCATCCCGATGATGAAGAACCAAGCCGCGAAACCGATCACCGCCACAAGCCCGTAGGACCCCCGGTGAACCGGCCCGATCTGGGCGTTGCCGAAGAGGCCGGCAAGCACCGAGAACGTCGTTCCCCTTGTCCGTTCACGCATCGTTGTCGGGTCAGCCATGACGCCCATTTCGGCGGGGCCCTGAACCTGCACTTGCGTGAAGATATTCTGATATTCAGCCATTTCTCATATCCTCCTTACAGGTTCACCCACCAGGGCAGTTCATAATACCAGTCCCACCAGACGATCCATTCTTCGAACCAGACCGTGCCCGAGATCACGATACAGACGGCCGACCAAAACCCGGCCGAGAGCGCCAGAAACAGCCCCAGACGGTGGATGCCGAGCGGCCCGATCGAGTAGCCGATCAGATCCCGGAAATAGGTGTCTTCGTGGTCCGGACTGCGGACCTGTTCGCCTTTGGCGGGATTGACCGCCGACAGGACGAGCGAGCCGTGCAAGGCCAGAGCAACCGCGTTGATGAAGAAGAACGAGATCGCGACCATGTGCGCCGGATTGTAGTGGAAGTTGCCGTAGGCGTAGCCGGTGTTGTTCACCCAATCGAGGTGGGAGAAAATCCCGTAGGGGAACGCATAGCCCCAAGCCCCCATCAGCACCGGCCGGATGACCACGAGGGTCACATAGGCAAAAATGGCGACGCCAAAGGCGAAGGGCACATGAAAGCCGATGCCGAGTTTGCGGCAAATCTCGACCTCGCGCATCATCCAGCTGACGAAGGCGCCGATGGCGCATATCGTGATGATCTGCCACAGCCCCCCCTGCAACAGTGGTGCCATGCCCAGACCAACCTCAAGCGCGGGCGGGTCGATAGAGATAAGCCATGGATTCCACGTGGGCCCCTGAGAGGCCCCGTAGAAAATGAGGATCGTGCCAAGGGCGGCGAAAAAGAACGTCGTGACCCCGAAGAAGCCCACGTAGAACGGGCCCACCCAGAAGTCGAACAGATCCCCGCCGACCAGCGTCCCGCCACGGACGCGGTATTTCTTTTCGAAGCTGAGCTGAGCCATCTTCCTACTCCGTTAGTGGGCAGGTGTGCTGCCCTATTCGTTCGTTCCGGTGTCTGTGCCGGCAGTTTGAGTTTTGCCGCGGGCGACCATGGCCGCCCGCGACTACGTCGGTCGTTTGATTACACGCCTGCGCCGAAAGCGAGGGTGAACCAGTTGGTTGCCGGGTTGCTGAGCAGGACGAGGTGAATCATCGCAGCCAGCAGGAACAGGAACACGCCCTGTGCCACGAACACGCGGCGGGGATCGAAGATGAGCCAGATTTTGTAAAATTGAGCCATTTTTTTGATCCCTTACCAGCCGAACCAGGGCAATTTGATGTACGTCAGGATATGAGCGACGACGGCGATGATCGTGAAGATCCACAGCCCGCTCATATACACTGAGTGCAGCTCTTGCGCTTGCTCGTCAGTGAGACCTGTGAACGACAGGTCAGATTTATCAGCCATTTTTTGTCTCCAAAACGATGTACTGACGCCGCAGTGCCCCTGCGGCTGGGTAACGACAGGAGGTCATCCCCTGCCCTGAGTCCCGCCTTCCCCTTTGGAAGGGGGCGGCGTTCTTCTCCCGCTCCGGTTGCCCGGGTCGGGAAATTCGGATCACCCGGCGAAGATCATCGGGGTGATGATGCGCGCCTGGCTCCAGGCCCGCGCGATCGGTCCTTTTTCGGGCAGCGCCATTTGGCGCGCCGCCGTCAGCGCCCAAGTGAGCGTGCAGAGCGGCAGCGTGGCCACAAAGATCAGGCCGAAATAGGCGTAAAACTCGCGCCGGGGCGGAGCGTGCCGTTCGCGGATCATCGGACTGTCCGTTGTAAAGTCGGTCATTTGCCTTTTCCTCCCGGTGTTGGGTTGAGGGTTTCCACGGTTTCCAGCACGACCCGTTCGGCGCCGGCATCCAGCGCCGCCCGTTCGGCGGCATCCCGCAGTGATTTTGCAGCCGAGATCCGGGTCAGGATCGGATGGCTGGCAACGATTTCATCCAACCGCCGCTGTGCGTCTGCATCCCACGGGAAATCCCGGCGCAAAGGCGTGAGCGTGGCATCCACCCGGTCCATGTCGGACCCGAGCGGAAGGATGTGAAAGAGCGCGTCGAAAAGGCCATTGCAGACCTCTTGCAACACATAGGTCGCCCCGGCGTAGCCCATGAAGGGCGTGCCCGTGGCCCGGCGGATCGCAGCGCCGGGAAAGCTGGCGGGGATAAAGGCCGGAGACGGACCATGTCCCCCCTTCATTTCTGCCAGATACATCTTTTCGTTGATCGACCCCAAGACGATGAGCGGCCGTTTGGTGTGCAAGAGGTTGCGCACCTCGTCGTTGTTGGTTTTCTTGCCCCGCGTCCGTGCCACCGCAAAGGCGCAGGGGAACCCCAGATCGTCCTCGAGGTAGTTGCGCAGCCCCCGCGCGTAGGTTTCGCTGGCCACGACCGCAAATTCGCAGGTCGCGTAGAAATCCTGTGTCACCGACCGCCACAGGTCCCAGACCGGTTTGATGGTCGAGTGTTTTTCCTGTTCGATGAACGGTTCCGGGTCCAGCCCCAGCAATTCGCCCAGCGTGCGCAGGAATTTCGTGGTGCTGTCCACCCCGAATGGCGCCTGAAGGTAGGGTTTGCCCAGCACCTCGGCCAAGCCGCGCCCGAATTCCCGATACATGCAGATGTTCACATCCGCATTCACAAGGTTGCGCATTTCGGCAAGGTGGCTGCCCAGCGGCAGGACCATGTTGACCTCTGCCCCGATGCCTTCGACCAGCCGCCGGATTTCCGCGAGGTCGGAGGGCATGTTGAACACGCCATACATCGGCCCGAGGATGTTCACGCGGGGTTTGTCGCCGTCAGCCCGTTTTTTCTCGGGCGGCATCCGGCCTTTGGTCTGGCCGAATTCCGTGAAAATCCAGGTCATCGCGCGATCCGCGCTTTCCCATTGATCTTCGTCAATTGTGCGCGGCAGGAACCGCTGGATATTGGTGCCTTGCGGTGTCACGCCCCCGCCGATCATTTCGGCGATGGACCCGGTGACCACCACGGCAGGCAGCGCCGGATCTAGCATGTCCCAGGCGCGTTTCATCGCGGCCTCGGTCCCTTCGCCCATTTCGGTTTCGCCAAGCCCGGTGACCACGATGGGCAGTTCATGCGGCGGCAAGCCGTCGGTGTAGTGCAGCACGGACGTCACGGGCAGGTTTTCGCAGCCCACCGGGCCGTCGATCACCACTTGCAGGCCCTTGACCGCACAAAAGGCATAGACCGCGCCCCAGTAGCCGCCCGCCCGGTCATGATCCATGATCAGGGTCATATCATCTGCTCCGCCGCTGCGGCGCGCGCCTGTTTGTCCAGTTTTTTCTGGTGCTGGGCGCGGAAATCGGGTCGCAGGTTGGGCGAGCCTTCCCAGACGCCGGCGGTGTCGCCGTGACCCACGCCCTCGAAAAACGCTTTCATCTTGTCCATCCGGGCCTTGCCCGCCATGGCCGCGTTGATGACTTGCGCCAGACTGCCCGCGCCTGCCGGACCCATAAGGGGCCGCGCCGAGATCAGGTTGGTGAAATACAGACCGGGGATGCCCGCCTCTTTGGCCGCCTGAACCAGCGGCGTGGTGCCGATGGCGAGGTCCGGTTTGACCGCGTTCATGGCCGCCAGATCGTCCTGCAGGCTGGCGCGATACCGGACCTGCACGCCTTTGGCCGCGAGCCATTCGGCATCGGCCGCAGACCACGGGGTTTTGGGGCAGGCGGTGCCGACATAGGGCACATTTGCCCCGCTTTCGATCAAGAGCCGCGCCACGAGGAGTTCGGACCCTTCATACCCCGACACCGTGATGGTGCCGTTGATCCGGGCGCCCGACAGCGCCCCCTTGATCGCGGGGAGGAACGCATTTTGTGCGGCGGCGATGTCCGCAGGGGCCACGTTGAACGCGTCCCCGATGGCGGCGAGCCAAGCGGCGGTGCCGTCATGGCCCACGGGTGCCGATCCGATCACCGGGCGACCCGCCGATTGGAATTCGCGCACGGAGGCGGTGTAGAACGGGTGGATAGCGGCCACGGCCCCGCAATCGAGTGCCGCATAAAGTTCGCGCCATTCGCGGGTGGGGACCACGGGGCCAGCGGCCAGACCCATCGGGGCCAGCATTGCGCCGATCATCATCGGGTCCGCCGGGAACATTTCCCCCAGAAGGGCGACGGTCGGGCGATCCGATTTGCCGCCAACGGGAGCCTGCACCGGACCTGCCTGAACCTCGGCCCGAGCATAGGACAGCATGGCCCCGGCCAGAACGTCCTTGGCCTCGGCATGAGTGGGGATGCCGAAGCCGGGCACGTCGATGCCGACGATCCGCACGCCGTTGATCTCGCGCGGGAGCAACCGCAGGGGCACGCCCGACGCGGTGGGCACGCACAGGTTGGTGACGACGATGGCGTCGTAGCGGTCCGGGTCGGCCATGTCATGGACCGCCTCGCGGATGTCCTCGAACAGTTTGCCCGTGACCAGCGTTTCGGAATTGAACGGGACATAGCCCACAGACCGCCGCGCCCCGTAGAAATGCGACACAAAGGTGAGGCCGTAGACACAACAGGCGGAGCCGGACAGCACGGTGGCCACCCGTTTCATCCGCAGACCAACCCGGAGCGAACCGAACGCGGGGCACATGGATTGCGGTTGATCGTGCGGGCCTTTGGGATAGTCGGCGGCGTAGCGGTCCAGAAGATCGGACGCACCAGCGGCGCGGGCTGCGGCCTCCATCGTGGAGGCCCCGGCGGTGCATCCGCCAGAGAGGGCGGTCGCCTGCGACGCGAGGTCGATAGCGGGTTTATCGCGGGCGTCACCCTCGATGATCTCCACCTGACCAGCGGCGTCATAGCCGACCTCGTATCCCTCACGCATTGTCATAGATGACCTCGAGGCTGGGCCGTGCGACCGCATTCTTGCCACGCATGTCGGTGTCGGTGGCGGGCACCAGTTGGTAATCGCCCCCGGTGTCCTTGGCATCAAAGAGGCCCAACAGGCCGTCCTGATCCAGCGGTTTGGGCCGGACGGGGGGGGCGATGCCCACGGCCTCGGCCAGACCCACGAACATCGGGCCCCACTGCGACTGCATCGTGCCGACGATTTGGTAATTCGCGGATTTCTTGCGCAGATCGTCATCCTGAGGAATGGCGGCCAGAACGGGGATGTTCACGGCCTTGGCAAAGGCCTGCGCCTCGCCCGTGCCGTCGTCCTTGTTGATGACAAGGCCCGCCACGCCGACATTGCCGCCCAGTTTGCGGAAATATTCCACAGCCGAACACACGTTGTTGGCGACATAGAGCGATTGCAGGTCGTTGGACCCGACAAGGATCACCTTTTGCGCCATGTCCCGCGCGATGGGCAGGCCAAAGCCGCCGCAGACCACATCGCCCAGAAAGTCCAGCAGGACATAGTCGAAGTCCCAATCGTGGAAGCCGAGTTTTTCCAGCAGTTCGAACCCGTGGATGATCCCGCGCCCGCCACAGCCCCGGCCAACCTCTGGTCCGCCCAGTTCCATGGCGAACACGCCATTGCGTTTGAAGCAGACATCGCCGATCGCCACTTCTTCGCCCGCCAATTTCTTGCGGGACGAGGTTTCGATGATCGTCGGGCACGCCTTGCCGCCGAACAGAAGGCTGGTGGTGTCCGATTTCGGGTCGCAGCCGATCAACAGCACGCGCTTGCCCATTTCGGCCATCATGCAGGACAGGTTCGCCAGCGTGAAGGATTTCCCGATGCCGCCCTTGCCATAGATCGCGATAATCTGGGTTTTGGAGGTGGGCGGCCCTTGAGGCACTTCGAGGGTCGGTTCAATGGCTGCTTCGTCGCGCAGCCGTTGATCGAAGTCTTTGAGGTTCGGGACTTCGTCCTTCATTGGATATCCTTCCAGGAGAGGATCATTTTCAGGCAGCCCGGATCTGTGAAGGCCGTCGCATAAGCGGTCGCGGCATCGGATGCCCCGGCCTGATGGGTGATGAGATCGTCAAGGCAGAGCGCCCCAGACGACACCAGCGCGTTGGTGGCGGTCATGTCGGTCGCCTGCCATTCGGCGGCGATGCGGAACTTTGCCTCGCGCATGAAGGCGGGCGGGAACGAAAAGCTGAGGGGTTCGGTGTAGAACCCGGCAAGGCAGATTTCCCCGCCTTTGGCCAACCGCCCCACAAGGTCATTGAGAAGGTCGCCGCGCCCGGAGGCGTCATAGATGGACCGATAGTCCCGGCGGGTGTCCGCATCGGGGTGGATCACATCGTAACCTTGGGCCCCTAAGGCCCGTGTAGGGTCGATTTCCCAGACGGTGGGTGCCGGTGCCCCCGCCGCAATGGTGAGCCGTGCCAGAAGCCGCCCCAGAACGCCGTGCCCCACGATCAGGTCCGGCACCATCTTGCCCGGTCCCGCCATCGCGTGCCGCGCCGTGGCCGCTAGCGCCAG